>DASUFY010000324.1:0-81734 GCA_036274315.1 Planctomycetota bacterium
CGCAGCGGGTTCTCCGGCTCGTCGACAACTTGCAGCTTGGCAACCTGTGTGGCGGTCATCGGATCAGGCCAGCTCGGTTTGGAGTTCGGGGTTGGGGTTGCGAACGCGACCGAGGTAGGTCGTGCGTGGCTTCGTGTTCAGCTCGGAGAGCAGTCCGTAGTTGAGGTCGAGAGCTCGCTGCGTCGCGACCTTGCTCGTCTTCTCGAGCAGGTTGCCGAACGCGATCGCCTGGGTCGGGCAGGCCTGCGCACAGGCCGTCGTGACGTGCACGTCGTCCTTGCCCTCGCCGACCTTCTTGCCGTTCAGCTTGGCGTCGATGCGGCCGCCGTTGATGCGCTGCACGCAGTACGTGCACTTCTCCATGACGCCGCGGCTGCGCACCGTGACGTCCGGATTGAACGCCATGCGCTTCGTGTCGGGCACGTTGCCGAGGTAGTCGAGGTAGTTGTAGCGGCGGACCTTGTAGGGGCAGTTGTTGCTGCAGTACCGCGTGCCGATGCAGCGGTTGTAGACCATGTCGTTGAGGCCGTCGGGGCTGTGCGTGGTCGCCGCGACCGGACACACGGACTCGCACGGTGCGTTCTCGCACTGCATGCAGGGCACCGGCATGTTCGCGACCTGCGGGTCGTCGGCCATCGCGAGCTTGTCGGCGAGCGTCTGCTCGGCCTTCGGTTTGCCGTCGGACACCGAGGTGAAGTAGCGGTCGGCGCGGATCCAGAACATCTCGCGGTTGCGCGCGACCTGGACCTTGCCGACCATCGGGATGTTGTTCTCGGCGACGCAGGCGGCGATGCACGCGCTGCAACCGGTGCAGGCGTTGAGGTCGATGACCATGCCCCATTGGTAGGGCGACTTCCTGACCTCGGGATCGTTGCGACCTGCTTCGAAGCGTTCCGTCCAGAGCGACTTGGCGAGGCTCGCTTCGGTCGCGTTGTCGTCGTGCAGGCGGGCGGCCTTGTCGAGCGGCGACATCCTGGGCGCCCACCGCGGATCCTGCTCGTTCTGCTTGACGGTGCTCTCGCGCACGATGGCACGGCCGGCCATGGTGCCGTGTTCCTGCGTGCAGACGAGCGGGTAGTTGCCCTGACCGCGCAGGACCTGGGCGCCGCTGAGGATCCACTGGGCCGCCGTGGCGCGCAGCACGTTGGCGTTGAAGCCCGTGCCGTGCGCGACCTTGCAGGACTCGGGCAACGAACGACCCCAACCGAGGTGGATCGTGACGCTGTCGTCGGCGTGTCCGGGTAGGATCCAGGCCGGGATCTGCAGCGTCTCGCCGCCGGTTCCGGCCGAGATGGTCAGCAGGTCGCCGTTCTGCACGTTGAGCGTCCGGGCCGTGGCGACGCTGACCAGCGCCGCATTGTCCCAGGTGAGCTTGGTCAGCGGATCGGGGATCTCCTGCATCCACGAGTTGTTGGCGAACCGGCCGTCACCCATCTTCGGGCAGGCGCGCAGCACGACCTCGATTCCGGTCGGCTTCGTGTAGGCGGCGACGCCGGCGGCGATCGCCGCCCCGTTGAGCGTGACGTTCTCGGGCGCGAAGGCGGTCGGCATCGGTGCCACGCCGTCGTGCAGGGCCTTGGGCCACCACGTCGCGACGAAGTCGGCGGCGCCCGACGCGGTCTGCCAGTGGGACTTGAGCAGCTCGTGGCCGAACACCGTGTTGCGGGCAGTGGCGAGGTCCTCGTAGTACGGCTCCTGGTTCATGAAGCCCAGGAACTCGAGCGCCGAGACGCCACCGTGCAGCGGCGCCACGAGCGGCTGCTGCAGCGAGACCGTGCCGTCGTGCGCCAGCGCATCACCCCAGCACTCGAGCTCGTGCGCCATCGGGAAGTGCCAGTCGCAGAGGCGGCCCGTCTCGTCGTCGTAGGCGCCGACGTGGATGGTGTTCTTGACCTTCTTGGCCTGCAGCAGCTCGCCGAACTTGAGGTCGGCGGGCGCGTCGTAGACGGGATTGGTGCCGATGCACACGAGCGTGTCGCACGCGCCCTGATCGATGGCGTTGCGCAGCTCGCGGATCGAAGCGACGCAGCCCGTGCGCATCGCCTCGGGAACGGCCGTGAACGACACGGTCTGGCCGACGCAACCGAGGGCCTGGTTGATGGCGTGCGCGATGGCGTGCACCGCAGCAGGTTGACGGGGCCCGGCCATGACGATGCAGCGGCCGCGCGCCGACTGCAGGTCCTTGGCGACGATCTCGACCCACCGCTTGCCGTTCTTCTGGAAGGCCTCGGGCGAGTGAGAGGCCAGCGCCTGGCTCAGTTCGCCCTCGCCGGCGCCGAGGGCCTTGGCCAGCGCGAACGCGACCCCGGCGATCTCACCCGACTTGACGCGGAACCGGTGGTCGGCCGCCGTGCCCGTCGTGCTGAAGATCGACTCGACGGCGTAGAGCCGCGACATCTTCTTGCCGGCACTCGGCTGTTTGCGCGTTGCGGCCCAACCGCGCGCGTTGCGCAGGTTGTTGCCGTCGGTGGCGAGGAAGTCGCAGTCGAGCGAGACCACGACGTCGGCCTTGCCGAACTCGTAGTGCGTGGCGACCGGGCGACCGAACGCCATCTGGGCGCCCTCGAGTTCGTTGTCGTTGTGCAGCGGCGACCAGGTGTGGAAGCGCGCCTTCGGAAAGCTGCCGTTCTTCATGCGCGCGATCGCCGCCTGCAGCGACGGCGACGACGACGGCGGCATCAGCACGTACAGCCCCTGACCCTGCTTGACGTTGACGAGGTCACCCGACAGCGCGCCGAACCACTCGGTGAACTCTGCCCAGGCATCGACCGCGGGCGCCGCCTGTTCGCCGTGCTCGCCATGCCCGCCGTGGCCCTCGGCGACCGGCTCGGCGCTCTCGGCCTTCTTGGGGCCGCGCGCGTGGCGGCTGCGGCCCGGATCGTAGAGTTGCAGCAGCTCCGCCTGCAGGCGCAGATCCGTGCCGCCGAGGCTGCTCGGGTGACCGGGGTTGCCCTCGATCTTGATCGGACGGCCGTCGCTGCTCTTGACCAGCACGCCGATGCCGTAACCCTGGCGCGTCAGCGTCGTCGCGTAGAACTGCGGCACGCCCGGCGTGAACCCCGCGGGCCGCTTGTTGAACGGCAGGATCTTCGTCTCGGGCTTGCGGCAGCTCGTCAGGCCCGCCAGCGCGACCGATGCGGCGACGACGCCGAGGAAGCCGCGGCGCGACACTTCGTCGGGCGCCTCGGTGATGCCCTCCGGGAACTCGCGGGCGACGATGTCGCGGAACTCGGGCGAGTCCTCGAGCTCGGCGAGACTGCGCCAATGGGTGCTCTCGCGCGCGGCGTCGACGTCGGTCGTGGCGGGTGTGGGCATCGGCGACCCGGGTCGCGTCGGTACGTGATTCATCGGAACGCTGGTCATCGGTGGCATGCCGAGCAGTGGGTCGGGGGGTTGATCTCGGGCGGCGTCTCATCCGTCCCGACGAGCCGCTGCCGGGCTGCGGCGATGCTCTGCGCGTCGGCCACCCAATCCATCTGGGTGACCGAGACCCCGTCGGGTCGCATGTGCGACGTCGGATCGCGATGGCATTCGAGACACCAACCCATGCTCAGCGGCTCGACCTGGTGCACGATCTCCATCTCGTCGATGCGGCCGTGGCAGCTCGCGCAGCCGACGCGAGCGCGCAGGTGCACGGCGTGGTTGAAGTACGCGAACTGCGGCAGCAGATGGACCTTCACCCATTCGATCGGCGGCCCGTCGGCCTTGCCTTCCCCGTAGTTCTGGTGCAGCAGCGTCAACTGCGGGCTGTCCTTGAGCACCTGCTTGTGGCAGCCGAAGCAGGTGTCGGCGTCGGGCACCGAGGCGACCGGGCCGTCCTCGACCATGCGGTGGCAGTAGCGGCAATCCATGCCGAGGGCGCCGGCGTGCAGCTTGTGGCTGTACGGGATCGGCTGGTACGGTTGGTAGCCGACATCCGTGTGTCGCGGCGAGAACCAGTACGACACCACGAACACCACGAACAAACCGGCCGCCGCGGCGCCGAGCGCGAGCATGGCAGGCAGCTTGTTGGTCCACTTCGGGAACAGAACGGTCACGTTGGATCCCCTCCGCGTGGGGGGTTGGTGGTCGCTGAGATGTTGGGCGACCCGATGGCGGGGCACTGGGTCAGGTCACCCCGAACCGGGGTTCCCCCACGAGTCGAGAGCGAGATGACCGCAGGGCGATCAGGGCTGGCAGAGCACGTGCGGGCGGCCCGAGAGGGCGGCCCCTGTAAAAGATCGATGCCGCCGGGTCAATTTCAGAGTTCTGAGATCCGCCCTTGAAAGGTGCTGAGGCCGACCGGGGCAAGTGCGTAGCGCGCTGCCGCGCGCCGTCGAAACCGCCCGCGGGCCGCCGGTCGAGGCGATGGGGATCCGAGACGGATCAGAACCCGCCGGTTGCGGCCACGAAGCGCTGGATCGCCGGCAGCGCGAGCCGCTGTGCGAGCGGGTTGCAGTGCGGGTCCGCGGGCGTCACCCACAGGTCTTCCTCGTGCGTGCCCTCGAGTTCGGGCAGCACGTCGAGGAACGGAATGCCGGCGGCCTGGCAGTCGGCCGCGACCAGGCCGTGCAGGGGTCGGAACGCATAGAAGCGGCCCGGTCCGAGCCCCTGCAGGAACGGCCACAAGATGACCATGAACGGGATCTTACGCCCTTCGCACCAGGCCTTCGCGGCGCGCATGCAGCGCTGCGGCGTGCCCTGCGACCACATCGCTTCGAACGGCTTGTCGACGGGGTGGTAGAGCCCGCCGCCCTGGTCCTTGGGCAATTTCAACAGCTCGCCGACCCAGTCGTGGTCGGGGTCGAGCTGCAGCGGAGTGCGGCCGAACGCGCCGAGCAGCATGTCGAGCAGGCGGAAGCCCGTCGCCGGCGACGGCCCGAGCAGGTTGAGGCCGCTGCTCGGTATCAGGTCGTTGAGGCACAGCGTCATCACGACGGCATCGGGGTCGAAGACGTGGAAGCGGTGCTGCAGCGCCCACCAGTACTCGTCGACGCAGACCGTGCCCGAGGCGCCGCAGTTGATGGTGCGCACCATGGGGTCCGTGCGGCGCAGCTCCGTCTCCAGCAGGCGCACCCAACCGAGCTCTTCGGGGATGCCCCACGCGAACGTGAACGAGTCGCCGAGGCACAGGATGCGCCGCTCGCCGGCCGGCTTCGCGATGGTCAGATCGTCGCGATCGCGCAGGCCGAACTGGTTGATGTGCACGGGCACGCGACCTCGTTCGTCCAGCCAATCGCGGTGCAGCGTCTTCGCGTCGGTGTAGCACAGATAGAACGTCTGCGAAGGTGCGAACATCAGGCGCGGCCGCGGCGGCTCGGCGCCATCGGGAGCGGGCACCGGCACCAGCAGCGGTGGATCCCGCGCGAGGGCCTGCTCGGCAGTGATCGGCTCGCCGTCCGCGGTCGCGTAGCTGAGCCTGCCGAGCGGCTCCGTCGACACGAACAGTCGCACGGCGACCTCGGCGAGCAGCAACGCGATGGCGGTCGCGGCCAGCGCGAGCGCGATGCGCGCCCTGGTTCCCACTCGCGTCGGCAGCGTCCGGGTCATTTTCGGAAGACTAGCACGCGCTGGCGCGCACATGTCGCCCCCCGGCCTGCGACGCCAAGCGCAGCCAGATTTGGCTTGGCAGCGCAGGTCGGATCGGCAGGATACGCCGCCCCCGGCGCCGCGCATCGCTTCCATGCCAACCCACGTTCTCGGCATCTCCGCCTTCTACCACGACTCCGCCGCGTGCCTGTTGCGCGACGGGGAGATCGTGGCCGCAGCCCAGGAGGAGCGGTTCACGCGCAAGAAGCACGATGCATCGTTCCCGGCGCGTGCGGTCGAGTTCTGCCTGCAGACGGCGGGCATCCGCGCCGGAGACGTGGACTTCGTCGTCTTCTATGACAAGCCGATCCTCAAGTTCCACCGCGTCATCGAGACGTTCGTCGGCTATGCGCCGGCCGGCCTGCGCTCGTTCGCGAAGTCGGTGCCGATCCTGCTCGGCGAGAAGCTCAACATGCGGCGCCTGCTGGTGCGCAGCCTCGGCGGCAAGCCGAAGAACCGCTTCGTTTTCCCCGAGCACCACGAGAGCCACGCCGCGTCGGCGTTCTATCCGTCGCCGTTCGAGGAAGCCGCGATCCTGACGATGGACGGTGTCGGCGAGTGGGCGACGACCTCGCTCGGCACGGGTGAAGGCAACCGGCTGCGGTTGCTCAAGGAGATCCGCTTCCCCCACTCGCTGGGTCTGCTGTACTCGGCGTTCACCTACTACTGCGGCTTCAAGGTCAACAGCGGCGAATACAAGCTCATGGGTCTGGCGCCCTACGGCGAGCCGCGCTTCGAGCGGCAGATCCGCGAGCACCTGATCGACCTCAAGGACGACGGCAGCTATCGCCTCGACCTGTCCTACTTCAACTACTGTCAGGGGCTGACGATGACGGGCGCGAGGTTCCACGCGCTCTTCGGCGGCCAGCCGCGCCGCCCGGAATCGCCGCTCGAACAGCTGCACATGGATCTCGCGGCGTCGATCCAGAAGGTGACCGAGGAGGTCATGCTGCGCACGGCTCGCCACGCGCACGCCGTGACCGGCAAGAAGAACCTGTGTCTCGCCGGTGGCGTCGCGCTCAACTGCGTCGGCAACGGCGTGATCCTGCGCGAAGGGCCGTTCGAGAAGATCTGGATCCAGCCCGCGGCCGGCGACGCCGGTGGCGCCTTGGGTGCGGCGCAGTTCCTCTGGTACAACCTGCTCGGCAACCCGCGCCAGGTGCGGGCCGGCGATTCGCAGCGCGGCAGCCTGCTCGGACCGCGCTACGAGTCGAAGGACATCCGCAGCTTCCTCGACAGCCAGAACGTGGTCTACGAGGATTGTGCGACCGAGGCGCAGCTCGCCGATCGTGTCGCCGAGCTCATCGAGCAGGAGAACGTCATCGGCTGGTTCCAGGGACCGATGGAGTTCGGGCCGCGCGCGCTCGGTGCGCGCAGCATCATCGGCGATGCGCGCTCGCCGAAGATGCAGAGCGTGATGAACCTGAAGATCAAGTTCCGCGAGTCGTTCCGGCCGTTCGCGCCGATCGTGCTGCGCGAAGACGCGAGCGAGTTCTTCCAGATCGAGCCCGACCAGGACAGTCCCTACATGCTCGTCGTCGCGCCCGTGCGCGCCGACAAGCGCAAGCCCGTCGACGGCACCGCACGCGGCCTGGACAAGCTCAAGCAGCTGCGTTCGGTCATCCCGGCCGTGACGCACGTCGACTTCTCGGCGCGGCTGCAGACCGTCGATGGGGAACGCAATCCGCGCCTCGCCGGCCTCATGCGGCAGTTCAAGCAGCGCACCGGTTGTCCCGTGCTCATCAACACGAGCTTCAACGTGCGCGGCGAACCGATCGTCTGCACGCCGCAGGACGCGCTGCGGTGCTTCCTCGGCACGGAGATGGACGTGCTCGTGCTGGAGAACTTCGTCGTGCGGCGTGCGGCGCAGAAGGACCTGCCCGCGATCGATCGCGAGAAGTATCTGGCCGGGTTCTCACTGGACTGAAGCGGCAGGCCACCAACCATGCTCGAGCTGAACCTGAAACCGGAGTTGCGCATCCTGCGCCAGTTCGCGTTCGTGGCGGTCGTCGGCCTGCCCATGATCGCCGCCGTCGTGCTGCGCCTGGCCGGCGCGTTCAGCTGGACCCACCCGGCGATGCTGGCGGCCGCCGCGGTGGGGCTCCTGCAGCTCGCGCTCTTCCTGGGCGGCGTGCAGATCGTCACGCGGGCGCTCTACGTGACGATCATGGTCATAGCGCTGCCGATCGGCTTCGTCATCTCGCAAGTGCTGATGGCAACGATCTTCTACCTCGTGGTCACCCCGATCGGGCTCGTGTTCCGCCTGGCCGGGCGGGACGTGTTGGGACGCTCCCTGGAGCGGAGCCGGACCAGCTACTGGCGGGACCGTGGACCCGCGCGCGACCGGACGAGCTACTTCAAGCTATACTGACGGCGAACATGAGCGAGCCAACCCGCAAGGACGACGTGAAGGACCAGGAGAACGAGTTTCTGCAAGCAGCCGGTGCGCAAGAACGCGGCTTGGTCGCCGAGTTCGTCGCGTTCATGGCGGAGAACAAGATGTGGTGGCTGACGCCCATCCTGATCGTCTTCCTGCTGCTCGCGGTCCTGCTCGTGCTAGGCGCAACGGGCGTCGCCCCGTTCCTCTACACGTTCGTCTGATCGCGCACGCCTCCTGGCGAGCGCAGTCCCGAATCGGTATCCCCCGTCGCAGCGCGACGAAGGCCGGTGTCGGAACGGACGATACTCCGGCAGTCACCACACGAAGGAGTCTGCCGATGCGAGACCAGGGTCTCGACACTTACCTCGCCGACATCAACGAAGTCCCGCTGCTGACGGCGGCACAGGAGATCGAGTTGGCGAAGCGTGTCCAGCGCGGCGATCTGGCGGCGCGCGAGCACATGATCCGCGCCAACCTGCGCCTCGTGGTCTCGATCGCCAAGAACTACGTCAACCGCGGGCTCTCGTTCATGGACCTCATCGAGGAGGGCAACATCGGCCTCATGAAGGCCGTCGAGAAGTTCGACCCGAAGGCCGGGTGTCGCTTCTCCACCTACGCGACGTGGTGGATCAAGCAGGGCATCCGGCGCTCCCTCGTCAACACGGTCAAGACCGTGCGCGTGCCCTCCTACATGTCCGAGATCGTGTCGCGGTGGAAGGCGACGTCGATGGAGCTCGGCTACCGGCTCGGGCGCCAGGCGACGTCAGCCGAGATCGCCGAGGAGCTGCAGCTCCCGGAGACCAACTGGAACGTCGTGCGCGACACCGTGTTCGCCAACTCGCATCCCACCCACTCGATGAGCGAAGACGCGTCCTCAGTCTACGCGGACGCGATCGAAGACACGCGCAGCGGCTCGCCGGAGGACCAGTTCCTCTCGACGCTCGAGATCGGCCGCATGCGCGAACTGCTCGACACGCTCGACTCCCGGGAGTCGCGCATCCTCAAGCTGCGGTTCGGCATCGGGTCCGGCGAACCGATGACGCTCAAGGCGATCGGCAAGCGGTTCGGGCTGACGCGTGAGCGCGTGCGCCAGATGGAACAGCAGGCGATCGAGAAGCTCGGCGGCATCATGGCGCGCGAGTTCGGTGAGGAGCGCACGGCGCCCCGTTCGCGGCGGCGCTTCGCCCGCGAGACGTGACGGCGCCCGCGGGAACGCGTAGCGTACGGCGGTGTTCATCGCCCCAGCGCCGCGCGACGCCGGACTCGGCACGTCGTT
Organism: Planctomycetota bacterium; assembly: GCA_036274315.1. Classification (GTDB taxonomy): domain Bacteria; phylum Planctomycetota; class UBA1135; order UBA1135; family UBA2386; genus DASVAL01. The sequence continues at coordinate 9,225 of DASUFY010000324.1, forward strand.
GTACGTGCACGTTCCGTTCTGTGTCGTCAAGTGCGGCTACTGCGACTTCAACTCCTACGTGGTCGAGGATCGCACGGTCCACGACGTGTTCCTCGAGGCCCTCGACGCGGAGCTGAGGCGCACCTGGCCCGGCGGCAGGCCGGCGTCGGTCTTCATCGGCGGCGGCACACCGAGCCTCCTCGACCCGGATCGCCTGCGCCGGCTGTTCTCGGTGCTGTCGTCGCACGTGCCGCTGCGCGAGTGCGTCGAGGTGACGATGGAGGCGAATCCCGAGAGCCTCACGCTCGAGAAGGCCGAGATCGCGCGCGCCGCCGGCGTGTCGCGCATGAGCATGGGTGTGCAGAGCTTCCATGCCCACCACCTGCGGTTCCTCGACCGCGCGCATTCCGCCGAGCGAGCGGAGCAGGCGTTCGGGTTCCTGCGGCAGGCGGGCTTCGAGAACATCAGCATCGACCTCATGTTCGGGGTGCCCACGGAGACGCTCGCCGAGTGGTGTGCCGACCTCGAGCGAGCCCTGGCGCTGCGACCGGACCACCTGAGCTGCTACAACCTCACGTTCGAACCCGGGACACGGCTGCACCGCGACATGCTGCGCGAACGCGTGGCCCCCAACGATCAGGAGATCGATCGGGCCATGTTCCTGCACACGCGGCAGCGACTCGCGGCGGCATCGTTCGAAGCCTACGAGGTCAGCAACTTCGCCGGGCGCGGTGGCGTCTGCCGGCACAACGACCACTACTGGCTGCAAGGCGACTACGTCGGCGTCGGCCCCGGCGCGTCGAGTCACCGCCGCGGCGTGCGCAGCACGAACCTGAAGGCCGTCGAGGCGTGGGCGAACGCGGTGTTGGCCGGGCTGCCCGGTGCGGCTTCCGCCGAGACGCTGCGTCCGGCGCAGCGTGCGAGCGAAGCAGTGTGGCTCGGCGTGCGGCGCAGTGCAGGCATCGATCTCCGCGCGATCGAGGCGAGGCTCGGGATCCCGGTGCGCGAGTTGTTCGCCGCGGTGATCGGACGGCATCTGCGGGCCGGGTGGGTCGACTTCGACGGCAGCGTGCTGCGGCTCACGCCGGCAGGACTGCTGATGGCCGACCGCGTGGGCGCCGACCATCTGGCCGCCGGCCTGCCGGGATGACGGCCTGGGCACGCGGGCGCGCATGCGCGCGCCGCGCAACCCGGCGAGCGAGCCAGCGACCGGTTCAGCGATGCCGGGCCGACATCCAGCCGTACGCGCCCGCCCCGGCGCCGATCGCGGCCGCGAGGAAGAGCGCCATCTCGGGGCCGAACGGGCTGATGCTGACCGACTCGGTGTGCTTGCTGTCCGACTTCCCATAGCTGAGGGAGCCGAACAGGTGCTTGGTCAGCGTGCCCGCGTCGGGCAACAGCGACATGTCGATGGGCACGTCTTCGCCGAGCGGCACGAACGCGAGCAGACCGGTCGAGATCTGGTACAGGCTCTCGAACTGGGACTTCCAGTCCGTGAAGGACACGCTGTCGATGCCCGCGGGCAGGGTGTTCGCGACGGCAGCGAACTCCTTGTTGCTCCGGATGTCGCCCTTGGGGTCGTCCTCGCGGTCCATGCGCTGGAACACGCGCTTGATGTCGCTGGCAGAGAAGCCGGCCACCATGTAGCCGTTCTTGAAGGCGAAGGTCGGCTGGAACATGTCCAACGGATTCATGCCGCCCATGCCCCTGGTCGGATCGAAGTTGATGCGCACCTGGTAGGCCTTGAGACCGCGCTTCTCGCCTTCGTCGATCTCCACCGCGCCGTTGCTGAGCTGAGCCAGGCTCTTGAGCACCTTCACGAGCTTCGCTTCGTCCGTCACCTTGAGCAGCATCGCGATCTCCGGGGCGGACGAGATCGTGCCCATGGGCATCGACCAGCTGATGTAGTGATCGCCGAGCGAACCGAAGAGATCGTCCCGCACGCTGAAGCCGAGCTGCTTCTCGATCTCGGCGAGATGGTCCAACGCGTGCTTCGCGAACTCGGGGTCGTAGGCCTGCAGGCCCGCGAGCAGCGTGTTGTAGACGTGCATGAAGTCGAGCGTCGAGGCACTGAAGCCGACGGCGTCCTTCGGCACCCACTTGAGGAAGGCCGTGTCGATGGTCTTCACTGCCGCGGTCGTCCCGGCACCCTCGCTCACGCTGTAGGAACGCGTGACGCACTTGCCGTCCACGTACTTGCTCGTGACTCCCTGGGAGCCGAGGTGGTTCCAGCCCATCGCCGCGATGGCGCGTTCCACGCCGTCCATGTCGACCATCTTCAGCTCGTCGCTCTGCGAGGCGATGAGGCGCAGCGCGCCCACGCCGAAGTCGACGATCGGGTCGGCATGTACGTAAACCTCGATCTCGGCCCCGTCGGTGGAGAGGTGCTTTGCGGTCGCCTGGTACTGTTCCGTTGCCGCGAGCACGGGCGTCTTCGCCTGCATGTTCTCGACGAGACCGCGCACGTCGCCCGCGAGGGTCCCGATGACGATGCCTCCGGGCACCATCGCGATGTTCAGGCCCATCTCGATGCCCTTGGCGTCGTTCGGCAGGTACGACAGCATCTCGACCTCGCCGATCTTCGCCTCCTTCTTCACCATCTCGTCCCCGGCCTGCGCCTCCATGAGGCCGAGACCGGTCTGCAGCAGAGAGTTCCACTGCGGCGCGGAATCGCCGAAGTCGAGGTGGAGGACGACACCGAACTTGGGCATCGGCCCGAAGTCACCCATCGTCACCTCGAGGTGTGTGACGGCGAACGTGCCCCCATGGACGCGCAGCTGCATGAGCTGGTCCGGATCGAAGGGCAGCGCACCCTTGCCGTGCATCTCCTTCAGATGGGCGATGCCCTTGTCGATCTCCTTCTTCGCCATCGTCTTGACGTCGGCGAAGAAGTTCTGCACCTCCTCTTCGGCCCACATCTTGGCCAACGGCATGGTGGCGAACTCGGCGATCGACATCGACAGGTCGGGAACGCAGATCGCCATCATCGTCTGCTTGGGCAGGTAGGGCAGGGCGGAACCCTGACCGGCGGCCGGCATCGCCAACAGCGCGAGGGAGGCAAGGGAGGGCAGGAGGGACAACTTCATGGCGTGCTTGCTGGGGAGACTGGAATGGAAACGCCGAGCCGCCCGAGGGTCGGCCGCGCGGAGAGGGCTGGTAGTGGACGTGCCTGGACAGGACCTGTCGGAACGTCAGCGGGCCTTGTCGATGAGCTTCTGCAGGTAGGCGACGATCTTCGGCTCGGCTTCGATCAGGGCGGCCTCGAGCTTCGAGATGGCCTTGGCGGCGCTGCCCTTCTTCGCGCCCGGCGACAGCGAGGCGGTGACCGCCTGCAGCGCCTCGGTGGTCTTGGCGTCACCGCCCTGGGCGGCGAACGACAGCATGAGCCCGGCCTGGAAGAGGTTGTAGGCCACGTCCTTGGCCTCCATCTCGCCGTTGAGCGCGAAGCCGGCGAAGAACGCCTTCAGGTTCTTGACGCCGCCTTTCTGCACGTGTTGCTGGCCGAACCACGCCGCATCCTGGTCGTTGTCGAAGCGGCTCGTGTAGCTGCCGAATCCGTGCAGCAACCAGAGGGGCAGGTCGGCGCCGACCTCGAGCGATGCGCCGAACGCGTAGCCCAGTGCCGCGGCATGACGCACGTAGCGCGGACCCCAGTCCTTGTGCATCTCGCACACGCACGCGCGCACCTCGCCCTGGAACGGGACCTTCAGCGTGGCTTCCTCGCGCATCAGGAACGAACCCGCGGCGTCCGTGCCGTCGCCGAGCGCCGCACCGTAGTCGCGGTACTCGGATTCGGTCGCGGCCACGAGGATCACGGGCCGGTTCGCCGGGCTCAGTTCGACGGAGCCCAACAGCGGCCGGACCCGCTCGAAGCCCTGGTCCGCGTGTTGACGCATCTCCTGGACCTTGGCGAGCGGCAGCGTGCTGAGGATCGTGCAGTAGGTCGAACGCACGATCCACGGGCGCTTGATGTCGCTGTGGTACGTGTCGGCTTCCTTCTCGTCGACCCAACGCCCTTCCGACCCGATCGGGAAGTACTTGTTCGAAGCCTTCTCGAGGAACTGTGGATCGATCAACTCGCCGGTCTCGGGATGGCGCACCTGACCGGCCTGCAGCGCGATCTTCTCGTCCTTGGTCACGAGCTGGTTCTCGTGGTGGAACACGCCGCGCTTGGCGTCGGCGACCTGGTCCTTCTCGACCCAGATGCCGCTGACCTCGACGTAGCCCTTCGCCGTGTACTCGGCGGCCATCGCCTTCTTGCGCAGCGCCTCCGCCTCCTTCGCGGGCCACCACTTGCCCTCGACCAGCGCGTTGCCGAGCGCGAGATTGGCGCCTTCGTGATCGGGCTTCAGTTTGACGACGGACTGGTAGAGTCGCTTGGCATCGGCGGCCAGCGCCTTCTCGCTGGCCCACTTGGCCACTTCGAACAAGGCGTCCGGATCCTTCTTGGCGGCGGCTTCCTTGGTGCGAAGCTCCTGCTTGAGCTGCGCGCCGGTCTGCGCGAATGCCGCCGACGACAGCAGGGCGATGGACGCGAGGATGGTCAGGTATGCCTTCATGGTCGGTCGCAGGATGCGTGGAATCGGGCGATGCATGATCGGACTCGGGGGGCGGTCGTGTCCACTCCCAACGCAGTGATACCGCGGCGCGGGGTTCCCCGGTGCGGCAACGAGGCGAAGTGCCCGCGAGCGTCGGCCGGCGGTCAGGAACTGCGCGCGCTGCGCCGCTTGCTCTCGGGCGCGAATCGCGACCAGGAGTCCATCCGCTGGCTCGGACGCAGATTCAGGTACGGCGTCCATCGGGGGCGGATGGGCTGACGCAGCAGTCGCAGGCCGGACTCCTTCAACGTGCGGTCGGCCTTGCGAGCGTTGCAACCCACGCAGGCGAGCACGCAGTTCTCCCAGGATGTGCTGCCCCCACGGGATCTGGGCAACACGTGGTCGACGCTGATGTGGTCGGTCGTGCACTTCCGGCCGCAGTACTGGCACGTGAACTCGTCCCGCAGGAACAGATTGCGGCGCGTGAACGGGGCCTCGTGGCACGGCACTCGATCGTACTGCACGAGCAGGATGACCTCGGGCGCGGCGAGCCGGATCCTCGGGGATCGGATGGTCAGCGTCTCGACCGCCGACGGCTGCGCGGCCCACTCGGCGAAGGTGTAGGTCGACAGGGTCTCCGGCGAGACGATCCGGGCCGCTTCGCGGAACACCATGCACAGCGCGCGGCGCACCGTCGTGACGTGGACCGGGCGCCAGGAGCGGTTGAGCACCAACGTCGCCCGATCCAGCAAGCTCGCTCTTCGAACCTGGTCACATGCCCGCATCACGAGAACTCCTGGCCGCTGGACTGCACGAAGTCCGGTCCACCGCGGCGCGCAGAGTCTATGGGGCTTGCCGAGATCAGAAAATGCCCTCGCGGGGTCCGGGAGGGTCAAAAACGCGGTTTGGCGCCCGGTGGCGGTCTTCGTTGCCTCCATGCGAAGGCGTGGCTAGACTCTCCCCCCCTTCATCCGATGCCAGCGCCTCCGTTCCGCCAGGAAACCATGATCATGCTCGACGGCTACTCGCGCACCGCGGCAGGGCCCGCCCACTCCAGGTCACTTCGGCACGGTTGGCTCTGGGCCGTGTTGGGGTGCGTGGTGTTGCTACCGGGCTGCGAGTCCGCGCCTGCGGGCGAGAAGTACGGAGTCGGTTCGAGCCAGTTCAAGGATGTGGTGGTGCCGGCGGGGTTCCGCCTGCGCGATTCCGCCAACGAGAGCTACTCGCGAGAAGAAGCCGATTGGCGCCAGGGCCACTTCGTCTACCACGGTTCGGCAGGGCCCGAAGAAGCGATCAGCTACGTGCGCGAGCGCATGCTGCAGCACAGTTGGAAGATGGTCGGGGACCCCTCGAACGACGACAACGGAGTACACCTTCGCTTCGAGCGAGGCGTCTACTCGGCCGACTACACCTTCCTGCGAGCCGAAGGATCCACTCGCATGGTCGTGGACTACACAACCGACTACAGCCGCCGCTGACCAAGACACCCATGTCCGCAACACCCCCCCACACCCTGGAAGGCACGCAGTCGCCGAGCCAGATCGAGTTCTTCTGGGAGCGCTACCGCCCGCTCGTCTGGACCATCCTCGGCGCGATCGCGTGCGCCATGGTGATCAATTACGGCGTAAAGTACTTCCAGCAGAAGAAGATCGACGACAGTTGGTCCAAGTTCGCCGCAGTGGTCGATCTGGAAGACGGTTACACCAATCTCGAGAGGCTGCAGGCCAAGGGCTTCCAGGACAGCCTGACGGACCGCCTCGTTTCGACCGACCTGTCGACCCTCGAGCAGGCTTTGGGCACCGCCAATGACGCGCAGAAGCCCTACCTGTATCTGGCGATCGCGCGCAAGGCGCTGCTCGAGAAGAACTGGGACCGGGCCACGTCCGCGCTCGACGAGCTCGAGGCAAAGTACCCAAAGCACGCTCTCGTAACGACTTCAGACTATCCGGTTCAGGTCCGCGATCCGGTCAAGAAGGACCCGACCGAGGAGCGCAACACCCGCAAGGAACCTGAGTTGAAGCCCCAGCGACCGGGCAGCATCGTGTCGCTGATGCGGGAACAGATCAAGGCCAGCAAGGCCTATTCGACGCCGCCGCAGTTCGCTCGGGTCGAGGTTCCCGCGGATGCACCACGCATCAAGTTCGAGCTCTCGGGGGGTTACGGGTCCTTCGTCGTGGCCCTCATGGCACAGCAGGCGCCCAAGCACGCGGCGGAGTTCGCGAAGCTCGCAGGTGAGGGCTTCTGGAAGGGAATCGCGGTCGACGAGATCCAGCGACCCACGCGTCAACAGAACCAGCCGATGCAGGTGCACATCGGGTTCGAGTCGACCAGGGACCAGGACGACCGGACCAAGTGGAGCCTGACCGAGCCCAGCAAGAATGTGCTCGACTTCGAGGCGAACAATCTGAGCCACTTTGCCGGTGCCGTCTCGGCGAGGAACGAGGCCGACGGGAAGTCGTGCGCGGACCGCTTCTGGATCTCGGTCGACGATGCCGCCCAGCACGATGGCGAACGTGTGGTGTTCGGCTATGTCGTCGAGGGCCTCGAGAACCTCAAGCGCGTCGCCGAGGCGTCGATGACGGCACAGGAAGAAGAGGTCGGGCGCGGCAAGCCGACCGAGAACATCCGGGTCACCGAGGTGACGGCGCTCTGAGCGCCCCGACGCCGCCAACTGTCTAGGCGTTCTTGAGGCGCTGGAACACGCGCTCGAACTCTTCGCGACCGGCGCACTCGATGATGATCTGGCTGCGTTTCCGCCCATAGCGGACCGAGACAGGCGTGCCGAGCGCCTCCACGAGACTCTCCTCCAGTTCGTTGAGCCAGACCGGTCGCGCCTTGCTCGCAGCGGCGGGTGTGCCATTGGGTCCCTTGCTGGCTTCGAGCAGCGCCTTCACGCGGGTCTCGAGGTCTCGCACCGAGGTGCCCTTCCGGATTGCGTCCTCGGCGCACTTGAGCATCAGGTCGGGGTCACTCAAAGGGAGCAGGGTTCGCGCGTGCCCCATGCTCAACGTTCCACGTGAAACGTGCGCCTGCACGGCATCGGGAAGGTCGAGCAGTCGCAGGAAGTTCGTGACCGTCGAGCGCTGGAGCCCCACTCGCTTGGCGAGGTCTTCCTGCGTGGTACCGAGTTGGCTCATCAGGGCCTGGAACCCCCTCGCCTTCTCGATCGCGTTGAGATCCTCACGCTGGAGGTTCTCGACGAGGCCGAAGACGGCGGCCTCCGGGTCCGCGATGGCGCGAACCAGCACGGGTACCCTCCCGAGCCCGGCAAGCTGTGCCGCTCTCCACCGTCGCTCCCCCGCCACGATCTCGAGGCGGTCGGCGACGCGGCGAGCCAGGATGGGCTGCAGGATCCCGCTCGCTCGGATCGATTCCGCCAAGGCCCTGAGTTCCTCCTCATCGAGGTGCTTGCGAGCCTGGAACGGGCTCGGCACGAGCGTCCCGACCTCCGCCATCACCACCTCGTCGCCAGGCTTGGCCACCGGGGCCTGTGCCGGACCCTGGGCCTGCCGTCCACCCGAGAGAAAGAAATCCAGCCCCCTACCCAAACGTCGATCAACCATCGATCAGCTCCTTGACGAGCTCCGCGTAGCAGAGCGCGCTCTTTGACCACGGACAGTGCACGAAGACGGACGTGCCATGACTGGCGGCCTCGACGACGCTGACGTCGCGGAAGACCACGGATCCGAGCACGAGTTCACCCAGGTTGGCGCGCAGGTCTTCGAGGATCTCGCCGCTGACCGGTTCCCGCGCATCGACCATCGTCGGCAGTACCCCTCGCAGGACCGCCTTGCCGGGAAACTCGGCGGCGGCGGATCTCAACGAAGACAGCATCTGCGATAGGCCGTGCATCGCAAAGAACTCGGCTTGCACGGGCACGACGACCTGGTCGCAGAGCTGCACACCAGCCCAGCCCCAATCATCCATTCGCGGCGGGCAGTCTACTACCAGCCAGTCGACGAGATCCTCGATGGCGGCGACCAGGCCACGGAGCTTGTCGAGGTCCACCGACGCCCGTCGCTCCATCACGGCAGCGGCCCCCGGCGACGGCAACAGCCAGAGGCGCTCCGCCACCGGGGTCATCTCCCCCAGCAGCCCATCGCCCGCGTTCCCGCCGACCATGCCCTGGACCGCGACCGTGGCATTGCCCTGGGGATCCAGGTCGATCAGCAGCACCCGGCGTCCCGCCAGGGCCAGGCCGTGCGCGAGGTGGATGGCGGTCGTGGTCTTGCCGACGCCGCCCTTCTGGTTGGCCAGGACGATGGAATGCACCCGTATCCTCACTCGGCGAGTTCCGTTGGGCACACCGGAACTCGCAACCGCCGGGGCCGGAGCTTAGTCGCGGCGGGCCAGCGGGGCGAGCCCAATGCGTGCGGTTTTTGCCCTGCTCGGTGCCTCCGACCTGCGCGCATTGACGCCGGCAGCACGCGGTGGTGAAGTCTGCGCCGATGCATCACTCGCGGGCTACGAGGCTCGTTCGCCTGACCGTTCAACTGCGCCTGCGCGCGTTGGGCTGGGTGCCCTGGCTCCTGCTGCTCGGCTGGGCCCTGCTCGCTGCCGCCCAGGAGCCTCGGCTGCTGCGCGGTTTCGGCATCCGCCTCACGGATCAGGCCGCGTGGGCAGGCGGCATGGTCATGGCGGTCCTTTTGTTTACGGCAGACCGGTATTCGCTGCGGCGTCCGATGTCGTTCTCTGCCAACCTGGTGCTCACGGCACTGGTCGCAAGTGCGCAGGCGGCCCTGCCGATTGGAATGGACGTGTGCTTCGGTTACGCTCCGGACCTGACCGGGGGCATTCGTAGTGCCCTGTGCTTCGCGTTCGCTTGTTCCCCCCTTGCCATCGCCCTCTCCGGTCCTGCGGACGTGACGCAAACTGTTGTCAGAATCATGATTATGGTAGCGGCCGTGACGTGCTCCGCCGCCGCCTCGGCGTCCTTCTGGACGGTCGGTGCGACGGTGCCCACGTTGGGTGCGGTGCTGCTGTGTGTGGCGGGGGTTTCGTTGTGGAACACGGCAACCGGGAAGCGATGACGGCCTTCGACCCATGCGCATAGGCATCCTCGGAGACATCCACGCCAACACCGAGGCGTTGCAAGCGGTCGTTGCCGCGCTGCGAAGCGACGGCGTCGACACCTGGGTCCAGGTGGGGGACATCGTCGGCTACGGTCCCGAGCCTTCGGAGTGCATCGACCTCGTGCGCGAGCTCGGTTGCGTGACCTGCCTCGGCAATCACGATGCGGCCGTGCTCGATCAGCTCGACACGTCGTACTTCAACAACTTCGCGCGAGCCGCCATCCACTGGACGCGACCTCGGCTGCGCCCCAGCGACCTCCAGTTCCTGCGCAGCCTGCAGCTCGTCGTCAGGCAGCCACCGTTCACGGTGGTGCACGGCACGCTGCACTTGCCCGAGCAGTTCGGCTACGTCATCAGCCCCGTCGAAGCGCTCGACTCCCTCGAGCACCAGGACACGCGCCTGTGCTTCGTCGGCCATTCGCACGTGCCCGCGATCTACCTGCGGCGCGATGCCGCGCCGCAGGACATCCACGTGGTGCCGCACTCCGAGGCAGAGATCTCGTTTCGTGGTTTCGACCGCGTGCTCATGAACGTCGGCAGCGTCGGTCAACCGCGCGACGAGGACCCGCGCGCCGCGTACGGCCTCGTCGACACCGAGCTCGAGATCGCTTGCATCCGCCGAGTTCACTACGACATCGCGGGTGTTCAACGGAAGATCCGCGAGGCTGGTCTGCCCGACGTGCTGGCCAATCGCCTGGCGCTCGGGGTCTGATACGCTTTCTCGAATGCACCCGATCTGGGTCGTGTTCGGGCTCACGACGGCGCTCGTCGCGCAGAAGTGGCAAGACACCTGCGGCCGGAGTCCGTCGGGCTCCGTGGCTCGCCAGCAGCTGCTCGAGGACGCCACGAGCGATGCGCTCGTGCTGCTCGTCGCGTCGCACCCCGACGACCGCTACGTGCTCCCGGCGGTCTGGCTCAGGTACACGTACGGCATCCGGATCGCGGTGCTGCTGGCGACGCGCGGGGGCGGTGGCCAGAACAGCGCGGGTCCCGAGACCGGCGACGATCTGGAGCGCATCCGGACTTTGGAGACCGAGGCGGGCTGCTCCCACTTCGGTGGCGAAGTCTGGTACCTGAACCGACCGGACGGCGGCTTCCGCCGATCGGCCGAGGAGACCTTTGCCGAGTGGGGGAGGGAATCGACCCTGCGGGACCTCACGCGCTTGATCCGGACGATCCGGCCCGATGCGGTGATCACGACCCACAACGCCGAGGAGACGCATGGGCACGACTTGGCGTTGGTCGCCCTGTTGCCCGAAGCGCTGAAGTTGGCGGCGGACTCGTCGTTCGAGACGGGTCAGCCGACCCACGAGGTGCACGCGTTCCTGATGGGTGCCGGCAGCACGAGCTCGCCGGCGGCCGTGCTCGTCGATGCAGACCGGCTCGAACCCAACCACGGCTTCACGCTCCGTCGCCTCGCCTACGACATCCTCCGGAATGCGCATACGAGCCCAGGTGCTCCGGCCCCGATCGACAGCGTGTTCACGTCGGAGATGCGGCTCGAGCCGCAGTTGCCCGGCTTCTCCCTCGGTGACGAACGCAGGCCGCTCGGCCTGCCGTCCGTGTTCGATGCGGCGATCTGGCCCGGTGACGCCGAGCGCGCGCGCACGCTCGAGCAGTTCCTCGTGCGCGACCTGCCGGACAGCGTTGCTCACGACCGGGACCCGACCGCGCAGGTGGTCGCGACCATCCGCGAACTCCGCGACCTGCGGAACGCGTTGCCCGCGCCGAGCAGCTCGAAGAGCGATGCGTCGATCCGGCTGCAGCGGCGCATCGCCGCGCTCGAACGACTGCTGTTGGTCCTGTGCGGCGTGCAGGTCGAACTCGAAGTCGCACCGGGCACGATGGCCGTCGCGGGCGAGGAGTTCGACGCGACCGTGCGCGTGCACACGTCGGCGCCCCGGCCGATCCGGCTGCGGGTCGAGGGCCTCGATGGCGTCACCGTCGCGCTGGCGCCCTCGGACGAGGGTGCTCGAGCGCAGGAGGGCGGCTTGCGCCAGCACGCGACGATCCGCATTCCCCTGGGCCGGGATCCCCGCATGGATCCCATGGAACACCGCTTTCACGCGGACCGGTTCGAGCCCCCCGTGCGTGTGCGCTGCGTGGTCGGAGTCGCCGGTCTCGACGTGCCCGTCGAACTGACGGTGCCGGTCGAACAGAAGGCGACGGTGGAGCTGTCGGTCGTGCCGCGCATGTTGCTGCTGCCATCCGCCAGGCAGGAGGCGCAGTTCAGCGTCGGAGTCGCGCGGCACACGCAGTTTCCCGTCGTCGAGACCCTCGAAGTGAGAGCCCCCGCCGGCTACGCGATGCCGAACGATCACATGTCGGTCGAGCTCCGCGACCAGCGAACGGACCTGTTCACGTTCGAGGTGAACGCGCCGCGCGACCGCAAGCCCGGCGTCGACGTGCTGCGCATCCGGCTGGGCGGCACGAGGATCGCGTTGCCCGTGCACAAGGTGAACGTGAAGACGCCGCCCAACCTGCGCATCGGCCTGTTGCGCAGCCGGGACGACACGCTGCCGAACCTGCTCGGCATCGGTGGGCTGGGCTTGGACTGGTCCGAGCTCAGCGACACCGACATCGCGGTCGCCGACCTGCGCAGCTTCGACACGATCGTCGTGGACATCCGGGCCCTGCGCGATCGACCCGCGGCCCGACGGGGCTTCCGGCGCCTGCTCGAGTTCGCGACCGGCAAGGGGCATCGGCTCGTCGTCTTCTACCAGAAGGACATCGAGTTCCAGTTGCCCGGCGAGCACTTCCTGGGTGCACCGTACGACCCGTTCGAGATCGGCAAGGCGCGGGTGACCCGCCCCGACTCCGCGGTGCGCATCCTGCAGCCCGACCACCTGCTGCTGCGGCATCCGAACGTGATCCTGCCCAGCGATTGGGATGGTTGGGAACAGGAGCGAGGCCTGTACCTGCCCAGCGTCTACGGGCCCCAGTACGAAGAGCTCATCGAGCTTCAGGATCCCGGGCAGCGGCCCGAGCGCGGCAGCCTGCTCTACGCGCACACGGGCGGCGGCGAATACGTCTACTGTGCGTTGGCGCTCTGGCGGCAGCTCAAGAAGCTGCACCCGGGCGCGGTTCGCCTGCTGGCCAATCTGCTCACGCCGGCGTCATCGTCCTGAGCAGGTCAACGAGCGCGCGTGGCCAGCACGACGCAGCCGAGCACGTTGGCGCCCACGAGCGTGCCCAACGCCATCCTGGGCGAGCCCGTCTTGAACCAGAACAGCACCGACCAGCACAGCGCGAGCAGCACGACGGCGAGCGCTATCACGGGCGTGCGGTCGCTCCTCGCTTGTACGAATGCAGTCGCTCGCCCCGACTCGGCTCCGGCGGCCGTCGCGCCGGCAGACGGTCGCATGGACTGGGCAACCCGCAGTTCGAGGCGTTCGCCTGCGGAGAGCCACTTCTCGCCGATCGACAGCAGGGTCGAGTTGGTGATCGCGGCCTGCTCCGCCGCGTGCTGCGTGCTGGATCGAACGGCGGCGACGAGCGGCTGGATGTCCACGGGTGCGGACGGAGGGCGGTGGGCCAAGTCGACGAGCACGCTCTTGAGCTCGGTCAGGAACGTCTCCACGCGCCCCATTGCGTGCGTGGCGACGTCCGGATCGTCGCCATCTGGCGACGGCAGCTCGGCAACCCCAGCGTCGACTTCGAGCACGTCGTGCGTGGGCGCTCGAGCCAGTGAGGGCTGCTCGTCCGCGAGGAATGCGTCCGTGCCGGGCTCCGGCGTGGGCGCCCACGCCTCATCGGCGGGCGGCAGGTCGGCGAAGAGCGCTTCGTCCAGCGTCGCGGTCTGCGCAACGACCTGTTGCTCCGCCGCGGGTTCGTCGTCACCCTCGCCCTGCATGGCCGGCTCGGGCCCTTCAGGGACCTCATCGCCGGAGTCCGGCGCGCACGATTCCTCGACGGCTTCAGGCTGCTCCACGTCCAGCTCGATCACGGGAGCGGGCGCGTCCTGCTCAGCATCGCACGGCGTGGCATCGGCGTCCGTAGTGGTCGATGCCTCGGCCGCGGCGTGTGGGCCGTGCTCCGCGCCGTCCTCGGTGGGCGCCGCGTCCGACCTCGGCTCGGGTGGGTCCTCCCACGCGTCGAGCTCACTGACCAGGTCGTCCGTGTCGAACCAGGTCGCATCATCGGCAGAGCCCGCGAGGTCGTCGGCCACCTCGGGCGCGCTCGCGGGATCGTCCGCGGCCTCGAGCTCTGCCTCCTCCTGCGCCAGGGTCAACATCGCCTCGACGTCGTGCTCGAGGTCCGCCGCCGCTTCCTGGAGCACGCGCATCAGGTCGGTCTCCTCGAGGTGCTGCGCCACCGGATCGATCCCGGGCTCGGTGGCGTCGCCGCCGGGATCGTGCTGCTCGCCGCGTCTGCGTGCCTGGCCGAGCATCGCGCGCATCAGGAACGACCGCACGCGCAGCGGAGTGAGCACGACCGCGGGCTTGCCGATCGTGGCGAGCCGGGCTGCGAGCTCCTGACGCAGGCTCGCGTCGAGCACGGTGAAGACCGGATCGCCGAGGATCTCGTCGTCGGGGATCCGGCCGACCTGCTCGAGCCACGCGTTCGCGAGCCACGACAGGATCGTGGCCGCCGGGACCTCGAGGCGCGCGAGATCCGAGCGGGTCAACAGGTGCTGCAGCAGCGAGTACGTTGGTCGAGTCATGTGGCGGACGCCGGACCCGATCCTGCCCGATGCATGTTTCGGCTGGTGCGACTGCAGCGATGTAGCGACAGCCGACGAAGGCAGGAACCGGCGATGCCACGGTCGAGACGACGGGCTACGGCAGGCGCGGGAATCGCATGCCGCCGCGCTTGGTGCGCACGAGCTTGACCTCGCGCGTGAAGCCACCGGTCCGCAGCAGGTGGAACGACTGCGCGTCGATCAGCGAGTAGTTGCCGTTCTCGTAGACGAGCTCGAGCCGGATGACGTGCTCGTTGTCCTCGAGGAAGCGGATCTCGACGACGTCGCGCGCGCTGACGACAGTGGGCGTGCCCTGGAGGTTCGTGTACTGGAGCTCGGACAGCTGCGTGATGGCGGTCTGATCGGCCGCTGGGTCGGCGGGCTTCGGCGGATCCTGTGGCACCATGGCCAGGCCCGCGAGAACAGGAATGGGCAAGAGGAACTTCCAGGCTTTCACGTGAGGTCTCCGGAGGATGAGAACATGCAGCGGCTCTTCTCTGGCCGCCTGGGTGAGACTATGACGCCTGACCCGCCGTGTTCCTGCCACTGATCTCCGCAGTCTTGCTGCTCGCCGCGGCGCCGGCCCCGGTGGTGCCCTTCGGAGCGGGACAGGAGCCGGGTCGGGTCGCGGCCGAGATCCCGCTCGGTGGGGGACAGGTGGTCGCCGGCAGCGGTTCGCCGGCGCCGGCCGTCATCGCCGAGATCCAGGCGATGGTCGACACCGAACTGGGAAGGCTCGTGCCGGTGTTCGACGACCTCGCGACGCATCGGTTCTTCGTCTTCGTGCACGGCGACCGCGACTCGATGCCGGCGGAGCTCGCGGCGCACCTGCACCCGAACTCGCCCGGGTTCGCGCTGCTGGGGCAACGGCAGATCCACATCGTCTGGGGCGAGATGCGGCGCACCGGCGCGAGCTCGCGCGGGGTCGTCGTGCACGAGCTCGTGCACGAGCTGCTCGATCAGTTCGCTGCACCGCACGGTTCGCTCATGCCGCGGTGGTTTCACGAGGGACTCGCGCAGTTCCTCGCCGGCGACACCTACCTGGGGGCGAGCGAGGAGGATCTGGTCTGGCGCGTCAGCACGCGGCGCCTGCTCTCGTTCGATTCGCTGCGCAAGGGTTTCCCAGCCGACGAGGCGGGCCTCAGGACCGCCTATGGTCAGAGCTACTCGTACGTGTCGTGGCTGGTTCGGGAGTACGGCCTCGACGCGTTGCTGTCCGTGGCCCGGGCGACCGACGAACGGACCTCGTTCGAGCGGGCGCTCGTCGGATGGACGAGGCGTTCGACGCTGGAGCTCGAAGAGGCGTGGCAGGATCACCTGCTGCACGGGTCCGGCGCATCCTGGCGCGTCTGGTTCCAACAGAGCTTCAGCCTGTTGCTGATCGCGGCCCTGCCCGTGCTCGTGCTGGCGCTGATCCGGCGCCTCGCGGCAGAGCAACGCGCGGCCAGGCAGATGGCCGCGCGGGAAGCCGCGGCGCCGATCGAGATCGACGCGGCGCCGGCGACCGATGCCGAGGCGACCGACGCCGGTGCGGACGACTCCGAGCCAGCGGACGAGAGGTCCTGAGCGGCGTCGGGGGGCTCAGAACAGCGAGCGCGTTTGCGCAGCGCGGCTGGTAAAAGGGGACGTGTGAAGGTCCAGAACGCACATCGATGGGCGCCGACGCTCGTCCTCCTCGGCAGTTTGTGCGGCACCGGTTGTGTCGCGCACACGCACTCCATCGGGCTCGGTGACACGGGCACCGGGGTCGCCGTCTCGCGGCAGTACTACTTCCTGTTCGGGTTCATCTCCATCAACGAGGTGGATCCGAAACGCATGGCCGGGGACCTGACGAGCTACACGATCGAAACGGAGTTCGGTCTCGTCGACATGCTGCTGGCACCGTTCCTGCTGCCGCTGACGGTCACCACGCGCACGGTCACGGTCCGAACCTGAAGAAGCAGACATGGTCCTCGAGCTGAAGTTCCTCGGTGCTGCGCGGCACGTGACGGGCACCAAGCACCTGCTCACGGTCGGCGACCGACGCGTGCTGCTCGACTGCGGACTCGTGCAGGGGCCGCGCCGCGTCGCCGACGAGCAGAACCGCAAGCTGCCCATCGCGGGGGGTGAAGTCGACGCGGTCGTGCTCTCGCATGCCCACATCGACCATTGCGGCGCGCTGCCGCGGCTCGTCAAGGACGGCTTCGACGGCCCGATCTGGTGCACCGACGCGACGGCCGACATGGTGCGCATGATGTTGTTGGATTCCGCCCACATCCAGAGCCAGGACGCGATGCACCTGCGCAAGCGCGGACACGAGGTCGAACCGCTCTACGACACCGACGACGTCGAACGCACGCTGCGCCTCGTGCGGCACGTGCCGTACCACCAGGAGTTCGAGGTCACCCCGCAACTGCGCGTGCAGTTCCTCGACGCGGGCCACATCCTCGGCGCGGCGATCGTCGTGATGGACGTCGACTGCGACCACAAGCAGCGCCGCATCGTGTTCACCGGGGACTTCGGCCGCAAGAACCTGCCGATCCTGCGCGACCCGGAGCGGATCCCCGAGTGCGACGTGCTGATCACCGAGTCCACCTACGGTGATCGCATCCACGAACAGCGCAGCGACATGATGGCTGAGCTCGCCCGCATCATCGCCGAGGAGATGCACGACGGCGGCCGCGTGATCGTGCCCGCCTTCGCCGTCGGCAGGACGCAGTCCGTCGTGCTCTTCCTCGGACAGCTCATGCGCGATGGGCATCTGGCGAAGCTGCCGATCTACGTCGACTCGCCGATGAGTCGTGACGCGACGAAGATCATGAGCCAGCACCCGGATCTCTTCGACCAGGAGAGCAGCGCGCTGCTCAAGGCTGGGCACCACCCGCTGTTCTTCGAGGGCGTGCGCTACGTGGCCGACGTCGCCGAGAGCAAGAGCCTGAACCAGCTTCGCACCGGCGTGGTCATCGCGGCATCGGGCATGTGCGAAGCCGGCCGCGTGCTGCACCACCTGGCGCACAGCGTCGGCCGGCGCGAGGACTGCGTGCTGCTGGTCGGCTACCAGGCGCACGGCACGTTGGGTCGGCGCCTGCTCGACGGCGAGAAGCGCGTGAACATCCTCGGCGAATCGTACGAGGTGAAGTGCAAGATCCGTTCGATGCTCGGGCTGTCTGCACATGCGGACTGGCGCGAGCTCATGGCGGCCAGCCGGCACCTGGCCGGGCGGTGCAAGCAGGCCTTCGTCGTGCACGGCGAAGACGAACCCGCCGAGGCCTATGCCGGGCGCCTGCGCAACGCCGGCTTCCGCAGCGTCGTCGTGCCGAGCAAGTACGAACGCGCCGAGATCCAGTGATGAAGCTGCCCTTCACCAAGATGGAGGGCGCCGGCAACGACTACGTGTTCGTCGACGGCATTCGCGAACAGGTGCCGCTGCACCGCGCCCCGGAGCTCGCGCGGCGCTGGTCGGACCGTCACTTCGGCATCGGCGCCGACGGACTCATCGTGTTGCTCCGTGGCACCGGCGCGGCTCTGCGCATGGTCATGTGGAACGCCGACGGCTCGCGCGGCGCGATGTGCGGCAACGGCCTGCGGTGCCTGGCGCGGCTGGCCTTCGAACACGGACACGTGCGCGAGCGATCGTTCACGATCGAGACGGACGCGGGGCCGCGCCGCGTCGAACTGCTCGGCGACGGCGCCGTGCGCACGGACATGGGCGACGTCCGGTGCGGTGCGCCCGCCACCATCGAGGTGGGTGGGCAGCGGCTGACCTTCGTGCCCGGCGACGCCGGCAATCCGCACGCCGTCGTGTTCGTCGACGACGTCGAGGCTGCCGACGTGCCCGGCATCGGTGCGGCGATGCAGGTCCACCCGGACTTCCCTGGTGGCGTCAACGTCGAGTTCGTGCAGGTGCTCGGCAGAGATCGCCTGAGCCAGCGGACCTTCGAACGCGGCAGCGGTGAGACGCTGGCCTGCGGGACCGGGGCGGCCGTGGCCGCCGCAGCGGCTCGCCTGGCAGGACACACGCATGGCGATGCGACGACCATCCTGCTGCGCGGTGGGGTGCTGCACATCCGCCAGAACGGGAGTTCCCTTGCGATCGAGGGGCCCACCCGTACCGTCTTCTGCGGCGAGGTCGAGCTGCCCGAGTAGTTCGGCAGCGCGCGCTTCGCCTGGCGCCACCGCGCCGAGCACTCAGCCGAGGAGTTCCCGTGGGCAACCTGATCTGGATCATCCCCCTCGCCATTGCCGCGATCGCCGTGATGTGGGCGATCGGCACCTACAACCGGCTCGTCAGCCGCCGCAACGAGTCGAAGAACGCGTGGAGTCAGATCGACGTGCAGCTCAAGCGTCGCTACGACCTGATCCCCAACCTCGTCGAGACCGCCAAGGGCTACATGAAGCACGAGCGCGAGACGTTGGAGGCGGTCGTGCGGGCCCGACAGACGTGTGTCGACCTCAGGAACGCCGGCAACATCGGCGAGCTCGTGAAGGCAGAGGGCGCGCTCGGTCAGTCGCTGCGCGGGTTCTATGCCGTGATGGAGAACTACCCCGACCTCAAGGCGAACCAGAACATGCTCGCCTTGCAGGAAGAACTGACCTCGACCGAGAATCGCATCGGCTTCGCCCGCCAGGCCTACAACGATTCGGTCATGCGCCTCAACAACTCGATCGAACAGTTCCCCGCGTCCTTGATCGCCGGCATGGGCAACTTCAAACAGGCCGAGTTCTTCGAGGTCGAAGCCGCCGAAGAGCGCAAGGCCGTGAAGGTCTCGTTCTGAGCTTGGTTGCCCAGCGGTGCTTCGCGCCGCTGGGCAAACCCGCTCAGGACCTCCTACCGCTCCGGCGGGCGCCGGGCGGCGCCCGTGGCGCGGGGGAGACCGGTTCTGAAGCCAGCGGCGTCGTTGCGTGTGTCCTTGGCGGCTCGATGGTTCGTTCGAGCAACTCGCCGGTGGGAGGGAGGGCCTGTATCCGCTGGCGGATTGGGGCTACAAGCCTTGCATGACGAGGTCGTCGGCCAACGCGGTGCACACGGGTCGGGCCGCACTGCTCGCGGCTTGCGCCGCCGTGTTCGGCGGTGAAGCGCCGGCCCAGACGACGCCGGTCGATCCGAAGGCGACCGAGAGCGTCGCGCAGGCGGTGGAACGTTGGCTCGCGTCCGACCAGGCGTCGCGGGAGACGTTGGACGAGACCGTGAAGGTCCTGCTGCAGGATCCCGAGGTCGGATTCGCGCGGCTCGCGAGGCTGTTGCCGGCGGCGGACGAGGCGCCGGCGGACGCGCGCAGCAAGGGCGTGCACGGGCTCGTCACGCACGCGGCGCTCGAATTCCTGCGCCGCCAGTACGCGCGGGAAGTCGTCTACGTGGGGCAGTACGCGCCGCTGCTGCAAGTGCGACCGTACGTGACGGATTGGCTGTTCGGGCTGCTGCTGGCCACGCCCGAGTGGTATCCGAGTACGCACCGGGTCCGCCTCGTGCGGCCGCTGCGCGAACTGCAGCCGGCGGCGCCCGACGCGGCGCGCGTCGACCAGGTCATCGCCATCGTCGAGAACGCGGCGATCGAACCCGAGGACCTGCGCCGCTCCCTGGCCTGCATGCTGTGGCAATGGGGCCGCCAGGAGTTCGCGCGACCCTTCCTCGAGGACCTGCAGCGAGCGAGCACCGAAGGCGACGCCGAGGATCGCGTGCGAGTGCTGCTCGAGTTGGCGGACCTGCAGTACGAACTCAGGGACTACCGGAGTTCCGCCGCGACGCACCGCTCGGTGCTCGTGCTCGCGACGAGCGCCAGGATCCCGCTCAGGCCGGCGACACACTACTCGTGCGCGTGTGTGCATGCGCTCGTCGGCGACGTCGAACGAGGCATCGCGGCGCTGCAGCGGTGTGCCGAACTGCAGACCTCTCCGGACGTCGACAGGTCGCTCAAGCTGAAGCGCAGCCTGTTCGAAACCGACCCTGAGATCGACGCTCTGCGACACGACGAGCGGTTCGCGGCGATCCTCGCGCGGGTGTCCGCCGCGGATCCCGCCAGGCTGGAAGCCATCGGGCGCTGACCGGCCTTGGGTCTTCCCTTCCCGTTCCTGGTCGGCCTGATGGTGCTGTTCGCGCATCGCGAACTGCTGCCCGCGATCCCTGGCAGCGGCGACGCGGATCGGCTGGCGCTCTTCGGGTTGCTCCTGGCGGTTCCGGCGCTGCTCGCCGGCAGCTCGCTGCTGCTGATCCGCCGGCAGTTGACGTCGGGCCGGCGTTCCCAGGCACCGCCGCGCGCGCTGCTGCGGTTGTCGGCGGTTGCGACGCCGGTGGTGCTCTGGGTGCTGCTCGGCGACGGCGGTTACGCCGCGTGCATCGACGCGTGGAGCGGGTCGAGCCACTTCGCCGACATGGCCCTGTTGCTGCTGCCGCTGTTGGTGGCGGAGATCCCGCGCATCGTCATCGGCACGGCCACCATGCTGTGTTGCGAGATCGACGACGAGATCGCCGGCGCTCGCCTCGTGCCTGCCGCCATGTTGCCCGGGGTCGCCGACGTCGTGCCCGTCGCGCGCCTGCGCCTCGGTTGGCCGATCCTCGTCACGATGCCGTGCGTGCTGCTCGGGGTTTCGTTGGACGTGTTGCAGATCGACCGCGGGCTCTACGTGTTCTGCCTCGGGACGTCGCTCGGATCGACGCTGGGAACGATCGCGTTCCTCTGCGTCGCGTCGGTCGTGTTGCCCTACTGGTTCCGCTTCGCGTTCGGCACCGATCGGCGCTTGCCGGAGCCGGTCGGCGGGAAGTTGCGCGAGACCGCCGCCGCGCTGGGTTTCGATCCAGCTCGCGTGCTGTTGCTGCCGACCGGCATGCGCGCCATGAACGCCATGATGGTGGGGCCGCTGCCCGCCGGCCGCTGCCTCTGCCTGACGGATGGTCTGCTGCGGGCTCTGGACAGCGAGTCGCTGGCCGGCGTGGTTGCGCACGAAGTCGGCCACGCCCGCCGCGGCCATCCGCGACTGCTGATGGCGCTCGTCGTCATCGTGCCGCTGCTGTTGACGAATCCGCTGCGGCTGCTCGACCTGGATGCGATCGACGTCTCGTGGCAGGCGCTCGTCGCCGTGATCGCGATCGTCGTCGGCTGGACGATGGTCCGCACGCTGGCGCACCGGTTCGAACACGAGGCGGATGCGGTCTCCGTGGGGCTGCTCGGCGCGGCGCCGTGCACGCGCGCGCTGATGGTCGTCTCGCGCCTCGCCATGCCCTTGCGCCACGGACTCATGGGTCGGGCCCTGAGCCTGCACCCGGAAGAGCGGCGGCGATGGGACCTCATGCGCCGATACGAAGGCGATCCGGAGTTCCGCGCCGGCTTCGAAGCGACGGGCCGGCGTCTGCGTCTCGGGATCCTGGCCACCGTCGCGGTCGCGTTGCTCGCGGCCACGGCGATGTGGGTCGCCGACTGGCGCTACGAGACGGTCGTCTGGCACCTGCACTCGGGGGACGTCGCCGCTGCCAGGCAGCTGCTGACCGGGATCGACGAGGTGCCGGTGCGGTGGCAGAAGACCTGGCCGCTGCTGACCCAGGAGGTCGCCGCTGCCGCGGAGTTGGCACCCGAGGCGACGAACTGGGCCTCGGCCCGCGCGGCGCTCGAGCAGCGCGCCTGGCGGCGCGGCGTCGAGGTCCTGTTGGCCTCGGGACCGGCGGCGGCGCGCGCCTGGTTCTCGCTCGCGGTCGAGGCCGAGCCGAGCCCGTCCGATCTGCAGCGGGCGGTCTACGACTACTGCGCGGCGGCGGCCACCCACGACCCCGAACGCATGGAGGAGGTCCGCGCCGCCGTGCGACGCCTGGGCTTCCCCGCCGAGTTGTCGCCCGTGTTCGGCAGCTGAATCGCCGCAGCGCGGCGGATCAGTACCGATTCACCTCGACCGCCCAGGTCATTTCCTTCTGCCAGACCACGTTGCCGCGGCGATCGAACTCGCGCACGCGCGTGTTCTCCGCCACGAGCGTGTTGCCGTTGGGCAGGCGGTCCGCGTCGCTCGGCGAACTCAGTCCCTGCAGCTCCCAGACGACCTTGCCTTCGCGGTCGATCTCGAGCACGCAGCCCTTGTTGCGCAGCGTGACGAGCGTGTTGCCGTTGGGCAGGCGGTCCGCGTCGTGGCAGTTGGGCAGGTTCTTGATCTCCCACACGATCTCACCCTCCGGCGAGACCTCGATGACGCGGTCCTTGAGCACGTCGGCGATCAGCGTGTTGCCGTTGGGCAGGCGATCGCAGTCGAAGGGGCGGATGTCCTTGGCGTAGCTCCAGACGATCTTGCCCTCGGGATTCACCTCGATGACGCGGCTCGCGAACGTGTCGGCGATCAGCGTGTTGCCGTTGGGCAGACGATCGGCGTCGTACGGGTTCTTGAGGTCCTCGTACATCCACACGACCTTGCCCTTGCGGTCGACTTCCTCCACGCGGCTGACCGAGAACTCGGTGATCAGCAGGTTGCCGTTGTCGAGGCACTCGGCGTCCCAGGCGCCGAAGACGTCCTCGAGCACGAACACGACACGGCCCTGGTCGTCGACTTCGACGACGCGGTTGTCGCTGTAGTCGGCGATCAGCGTGAAGCCCCACATCGCACCGCCGCCGACACCGAGTTCCATGTGCGAGACCTCCGCGAGCGGCACGATCGTGGCGCCGAGCAGCGGCACCGAGATCGCGAGCTGATCCGACGAACTGTCGGCCAGGAAGCCGATCAATCGTTCGCCCGTGGTGAGATCGATGCGCGTGTAGGTGGTCGTGTCGGGCTCGACGACGCGCGGTCGCGTGAAGAGCACGCCCGCCACGGCCGCGGTCTCGACGCTGCGTTCTTCGCCGCTGCCCAAGGTCACCTTGATGTGTTCTCCGTCGCCGGTCGTCAGCGTACCGTCGAGGAACTCGCCGGAGCGCAGGCGCACACGATCGTGCTCGACCGAGGCGCCGACGAGGCGGTCGAGGCTCGGGTCGATCGCGATGCCCTGGATCTCCTTCCGCGGCAGCACGAACTGGCCGAAGTGGGCCGATCGCACGCGCACGCCCTCGGGATCGATGTGCAGGATCTCGCCGCAGACGAGGCTGCCCTGGTTGAGGAAGACCCTCGCCGTCGTCGGCGCCGTGACGGTGTGCTCGGGAAAGTCGATCGTGTCGCAGTCGTTGAACGAGAGTTCGGCCAGCGGCATGCCCTCGAAGCCGTCGACGACGAGTTGCGACTCGCCGAGGAAACCGCCGAACGTGGCGTCGACGAGACTGCGGTCGGGCATGGTGAAACGCGCCAGCGTCGGCTTCTGCCCCTTCGGGGCCTGGATCTTCGCGCCCGCGGCCAGCACGGGATCCGCGTGCTCCTGCATCGCGGCGAGCAACGCCTGGGCCCCGGCATCGTCGCGCGCGTGCAGGGCGCGCAGCACGGCCATCGACTCGGTCCGGGTCAACGTCACGCCCTCGAGCGGCCCGGTCGCCTTGCCCGTGAGCAGGTCACGGCAGGCCGACAACGCCTTCTCGGAGCGCATGCGACCCAGCGCGGACACCGCCGTGAGGCGGTGGATGCCGCTCTTGTAGGTGACCATCTGGACGACGCCGTCGACCTCGTCGTCGCCACCGAGTTTGCCGAGCGCGCGGATGGCGCCGTCGACGATCGACGAATCGGTGTGGCCAAGTGCGCTGCGCAGAGCGCGCAGCAGGCGGGGCTCGGGCTCCAGATACAGCGACGTGGCGACGAGTCCGCGCATGAGGCGCCGTTCGCGGTCTTCCTGCTCGGTGCCCTTCGCGTCCAACGCGTCGAGGATGCGCGAGCAGCGGATGTTCTGCTCGAGCACGTCGTACTTCTCCTTGCGTTGCTGGATGACGGAGCGCGCGCGCCCGCCGATCTCGATCAACGAACGCTCGGCCTGCTCGCGGACCTGCCAGCGCACATCGGCCAGCTCGTCGAGCAGCCGGTCGATCTTGAGCTGGTATTCGCGGTGGTCGCCGTGGATCCTCGCCACGATGGCGCTGAATGCCGGCTTCCTGTCGACGAGCAGCTTGCCGACCTGCTGCAACCGGGCCGTGAGGGACTCGGACTGGAAGCCCGGACACGCGGCCACCAGTTGTTCGTCGGTCCAGTCCTGACCCAGCAGGGAAGCGGAGAAGAACACGCCCAACAGCGCGTGATGGAGGGGAGTCATCGATTGCATCCGACCCGGTAGTCTATTCAGCGAAGCGCGGCCGCGGGCAGTTCACGGTGACTTGTCGGAGCCGCCGGGATTCCCGAAGCGGATTCCACGAGGTGGGAATGGGCTGGGGGGTCTCGCCGTCTGGCTGCCAACGACGTAGATTCCCGACTGATCCCTCCCTGTGCATCGTTCGTTCGAGTCCCGGCTCGACGTCGAGCACCGCCGCAAATCGAACGAGCCGCGTGGGCGTGCACCCTCCCACGGGGCGCGTTGCATCCGAACGGAACGAAGCACTTGCCACACCAGAGGCTGCATGTCCCGCTCGGCCCGGTCCTGTTGATCGGGTCGATGCTCGCGGGGACGGCTGCGCCCGCGCAACGCGTCCGGGCGGTGGCACCCGTCGGGGTGGGGGCCCCACCGCAGGCCACCGGCGAAGACGTCGGGGTGCCCGTCGAGCTGTTCGAGAACCCGAATCTCGACCGCTACCTGCGCAACGCCCAGGCCTTCCTGTCCCGCGAGGACTACGCCGCGGCGATCCAGGTGCTGCAGGACGTCATCGAGGGACACACGATCGAAGTGGTCGGCGGCCCGGAAGCCGGTGCGGGCGAGCCGGGTGCGACGCCGGCGGGCCCCGAGCGCACCGATCCGGCACCCGCGGCGGGCACCCTCGGTGGGCGGCGTCAGGTCCTCGTGGACGGCCGCCCCGCGGCGGCGCCCGAGCCGCGCGCGGCGACGGCGCTCGATGCGCGCCAGTCCGTGTTCTCGCAGGACGGGCGGCTCTACCGGCCCGTGCGTCGCCTGTGCCACGAGTTGCTGTCGCGCCTGCCGTCGATCGGCATCGAGATGTACCGCACGACCTACGAGGTGGCCGCCAACGAACTGCTCGAACAGGCCACGCGCGAGGGCACCATCGGGGCGCTCGAGCAGGTTGCGAATCGATACTTCGTGACGCTGCCGGCGGGCCGCGCCATGGTCGCGCTCGCCGATCGGCTCATGCACGAAGGGCGCTACCGCGTCGCCGTGCAGGTGCTGCGGGATCTCGTCGAGACCTACCCCGCGGAGAACCGCAAGCGGCTCGGCATCAGCGAGGTGTGGTGCCGGTTCAAGATCGCACTGTGCCTGCGCCTGGCCGGCGAGGTCGGCGCGGCCCACGACGCGGTGAAGGCGCTCGCGAGCACCTACCCCGACGAGACGCTGCGCATCATGGGCCAGCTGCAGGCGGTCAAGGACCTGCCCGACAGCGCGATGTTCGCGCGCGAGGTCCTCGACATGAACGCCGATCAGGGGCAGCGCCGCGGCCCGACCTGGCTCGCCGCCGAGACGCTGGATCTCGTTCCCCTGTGGCAGTACCGGTTCCGCAATCCCGAACCGTATCGCGAGCCGAAGGCGACCAACAACGACAACAACAACGGCGTCTTCATCATGGACGACGGCATGCGGGTCGCGACGATGCCGCACGCCAGTCGTTATGGTCCGGCGACGTGGTTGGCCTTCTCGGAGTCGCCGCAGCCGGGTGGCTCGGCGGCGGCGAGCTGGCCCCAGGCGCTGTTCCTCGAGCACTACTGCCTCTGCGTCGCGGACGCGGCGACGGGGCTGCAGCTCGCCCGCGGCGACGGTGTCGACGAACCGCCGGTGCCACGCGAGAACCATCCGCGCGTGCGCATCGCGAGCAGCGACTTCGCCCTGCTCCGGCCCATCGAGGACGAGGCCCGCCGCTACGTCGTCATGGGTCACGGCCGCAACACGACCTCGTCGCCCGAGGCGCTCAAGTCCAGCGAGCTCGTCGCCTACCGACGCGAGACGCTCGAACGCGTCTGGTCCTCGACCCAATGGCAGGACGGCGAGGATGGGCTGCGCGACGTCGTCTTCCTCGCGGCGCCGACCGTGTTCGGCGAACGCCTGCTGCTGCCGTCGTTGCGGCGCTCGGCGTACACGCTCGAATGCCTCGATCGCACCACCGGGCGCCCGTTGTGGCACACGCCGGTGCACGCCGGCGGCAGTCCGTTCTTCAAGGCGCCCGGCTCGCCCGTCGCGGTGCAGGGTGGGATCGCGTACATGCTCACCAACGCGGGCTGCCTGGCCGCCGTCGACGCGTTCGCGGGCGACCTGCGTTGGATCCGCCGCTACGAGCGCAGCGATCCGCTGCGGCAACTGGCGAGGCCGAGGCGGCCGGCGGTCGAGGACGGCATGCGCTTCGGCATGCGATCGCCGCAGTTCCTGCAGGCCGATCTGCCAGGGTTCCTGCCGAACGACCTCATCGTCGCCAACGGACTCGTGATCTTCGGCGCGTGTGACAGCGGCATGCTGTTGTGCATCGACGGTGCTTCGGGCGAACCGTTGTGGATGGTCGATGCGACGACCCACTACGCGCCCTACGGGAACCTGCGCACGATCCTCGGCGCGACCGCGGAAGACCTGTTCGCGTTGTCGGACACGTGCATCGTCTGCATCGGCCTCGAGGGCGGGCTGCTGCGCTGGAGCCGCGAACTGCCGGTGTGGAACCCGCCCAAGGGCAGCACGCGCGGACGCGGCATGGTCGTCGCGGGGCAGGCGGTCGTGCCCGGGGACCGCGAGATCCTCGTGTTCGATGCCGGGGGAGAGATGCGTCGCATCCCGCTGCCGGCCTTCGATGCGAGCCGCGACCCGCTCGGCGGTTCCTACGACCTCGTCTCGCACGGTCCATGGCTCGGCGTCGGGTACCAGGGGGGCGTCGAGATGTACAGCTCGCGGGAGGCGCTGTTGCAGCTGGCCGACCAGACGTCCGACACGCTGCGCAAGTGCACCTACCTGGTTCAGGCCGGCGCTGCGCAGGCCGCCGAGTCCGTGCTGCGCGACGCCGTCGGCAGGACCACGGCGACCGCCGAGCGCCTGGGCATCGAGACGCAGTTGTTGTCGCTGACCGCCGAGCGGGCGGCGCGCATCGCCAACGGGGGCGACCTGGCGGGAGCCATCGCCGCCCTGGACGGCATCGTCGAACTGCTGCCGGACCGCGAGGTGCGGCTGAACTGGCACCTGGCTCGCGTCGAGATCTGCAAGGACGCCGGCGACCTGCGCGCGCACGAGGTGGAGCAGCAACGCCTCTACGACTACATGGAAGGCAAGGGATGAAGACGACGATCATGCTGATGGCCATCGCGATGGTCGACACCGCGTGTGTCATCGCGCAGGACGTTGCCTATCCACCCGGCGTCAACCGCGAGATCCACGAGGCCGTGCAACGTGGCCTCGAGTGGCTGGCGCGCAACCAGGCGAACGACGGCAGCTGGCGCAATTCGGGCGGCTACGGCAGCTATCCCGCGGCGATGACGGGCCTCGCCGGCATGGCCTTCATCGCCTCCGGCTCGACGCCGACTCGCGGCCGGTACTGGCAGGAGGTGCGGCAGTCCGTCGACTTCCTGCTCAAGCACGCGGATCCGACCAACGGCGTCATCTCGGTGCCGCAGGAGGAAGGTCGCAGCATGTACGGGCACGGCTTCGCGACGCTGTATCTCGCGTCGGTGTTCGGCATGGAAGAAGACCTGCGCAAGCAGGAGAAGCTCAAGCACGTGCTCGACAAGGCCGTGGGCCTGATCTCCTCGGCGCAGTCGTCGGCAGGCGGTTGGATCTACACGCCCGACTCCAACAGCGACGAGGGCAGCGTCACGGTGACGCAGATCCAGGCGCTGCGCGCCTGCCGCATGGCCGGCATCGTGGTCGACAAGAAGACGATCGATCGGGCGGTCGAGTACATCAAGCGCTGCCAGAACTCGGACGGCAGCATCCGCTACAGCCTCAACTCGGGTGGTGGCGGTCGGCCCGCGATCACGGCGGCGGGTGTCGCCGTGCTCTACAACGCCGGCCTGTACGACGACCAGCCGTTCGTCGAGAAGGCCGTGCAGTACTGCATGAAGCAGATCCAGGTGACCGTCGACAACACGGGGCACCACTTCTACACGCACCTGTACTGGAGCCAGGCGCTCTACCAGCGCGGCGGTCCGGATTGGAACGACTACTACGCGAAGAAGTCGGCGTGGCTGTTGCGTCAGCAGAAGAAGGACGGAGCCTGGGAGGGTGACGGTGTCGGCACCGTCTACGGCACCGCCATCGCGTTGACGATCCTGCAGCTGCCGTACGCGCTCGCCCCGATCTACCAACGCTGAGCTCCCGCCGATGCTGGCACTCGCCTTCCTCAACCCGATGCTGCTGTGGGCGCTGCCGCTCTGCGCCGTGCCCATCGTCATCCATCTGCTGAACCGGCGGCGCTTCCAGCGTGTGCCCTGGGCGGCGATCGAATTCCTGCTCGCGGCGATGAAGCGCAATCGCAAGCGCCTGCGCATGGAGCAGTGGTTGGTGCTGTTGCTGCGCACGCTCGCGGTGTTGTTCCTCGTCTCGCTGGTCAGCCGGCCGCAACTCGGTGGCGGCGGCCTGCTCGGATCGCGCACGCACCACGTGGTCGTGCTCGACGACAGCGCCTCGATGACCCAGCGCATGGGCAGCACGGTGCTGTTCGCGAAGGCGCAGGATCGCATCCGTGCCCTGGCCGACGACCTCGGCAAGCACCGCAACGGCGACCTGCTGTCGATCGTGCGCACGAGCCGGGCCAGCCAACCCGACCTGTGGGCGCAGCGTGTTGGGCCCGACGTCGGCCGCCGCGTCGGGACGATGCTCAAGGAATGGGTCGTCGGCGACGGCGCCTGGGATCTCGGCGGCGTGTTGCAGGCGACGGTGGTGCGCGCCGCGACCGTGCAGGACGCCGCGCGCACCGAGTACTACATCGTCGGCGACTCGCGCGCCTGCGACTGGACGACGGACGACGACAAGGCGAAGCCGGCGGTGCTGACCGCGCTCGGGGCGATGCGCGCCGACGAAGAGCACCTCGCGGTGATCGGGGTGGGTGGCCAGCAGTCCAACGTCGCGGTCGTCGACGTGCGCCTCGTCGATCGCACGGCCGTCGTCGGTGTGCCCACGACGCTGGCCGTCGACGTGCAGAACCTGGGGCTGGACCCGATCCCGGCCACCTCGGTCGCGGTCGAGGTCGACGGTCAGAGCCGCATCACGCAGGTCGTGCCGCCGCTCGCCCCCGGTGAGCGTCTCGCGCTGCCGATCGGCCACACGTTCCATCAGAGCGGCTACCACCACATCGATGCCCAGCTCGAAGCGACCGAGAGCTATCCGCTCGACGATCGGCGCACGCTGGCGCTCGACGTGCGCGAGAAGAGTCGCGTGTTGCTCGTCGACGGTCAGCCCGACGAGGACGAAGGCGAGACGTTCTTCCTGCAGGCGGCGCTCGACCCGGGCGGCGAAGCCGTGTCCGGCATCGAGGCGCAGGTGGTCACCGACGTCACGCTCGAGGAGACCGATCTCGAACCGTTCGACATGGTGTGGCTGTGCAACGTGCAGTCGCCGACCGCGGCGACCACCAAACGCCTCGAGGGTTTCGTCGCCGCTGGCGGTGGCCTCGTGATCGCCTGCGGCGCGATGGTGGACTCCGGTCGCTACGACGAACTGATGTGGCACGACGGCAAGGGCCTGTTGCCGCTGGCCATCGGCGACGTCGCGGGGGATCCGGCGCGTCCGGAGCGCGCCGTGCTCGTCAACCGCGACCATCCGGTGTGCGGCAAGCTCGGTGAGATCCTCGATCTGCTCGTCGGCAACGTGCTGCTCGTCAAGCGCTGGCTCACGCTCGTCGAAGACGCCAGGTCCGACGCGTCGGTCGTGGCCCGCATCCACGACGCCGAAGGACCGCCGCTGCTCGTGACGCGCCCCTACGGCACCGGCGGCGGTGAGGTCGTGCTGCTCGCGGTGACCACCGACAAGTTCTGGTCGAACCTGCCGAGCACCGACCTGTTCCTGGTGCTCGCCAATCAGATACACCGCTTCGCCGCTCGCCGCCGCGACCCGAGCGGCCACAACCTGACGACCGGCGGCGTCTATCGCCTCGAGCTCGATCCCGGCGTCTACCGCGCCGACGTGACGGTGCGCTCGCGCGACGGCGAGGGCGACGAACGCACGTTCTCGGCCGTGGAGAGCGCGGGCAAGCCCGGCGAACCGGCCGCCGCGGGTGCGCCGCAGGCACCGATGGTGCTCGACCTGCCCATGTTCGAGCTGCGGCAGACCGGCGCCTACGAAGTCGAACTGCTGCGGCACGACGGCGCACCCGAACGCCGCATGCTCGCGCGCAACCCGCCGATCAGCGAGAGCCGCCTGGTCGCATTCTCCGACGCTGCGTTCGCGCGCCTCTACCCGCCCGAACTGCAGTCCCGGGTCACGTTCGTGCGCGACGACAGCGGTCTTGGAGCCAGCGGCGACAAGGGCGAACTCTGGCATCTGCTGGCCGCCGCGCTGCTCGTCGGCCTGCTCGCGGAATCGCTGCTCGCATGGAGGTTCGGCCGTCGCTGACGGCGGGAAACCGCATGGACTCCTTCCTACGTTGGTTGGCCAGCTGGCGCGGCATCGAACTCGAGCCCGGCGCCGACCTGCAGTTCGAGTTCGCCAACTTCCCGTCGGGCGGCCTCGGCATGCTCGTGCTGATGGGGTGCGCGGCGGCCGTGATGATCGTTGCGTTCCTGTACCGGCGCGACGGCAAGAACCTCACGCTGCCGCAGCGTGTGGTGCTCGGCACGCTGCGATCGTCGGCGGTGCTCGCGGCGATCGCGCTGTTGCTCGAGCCCAACCTCGTGACGGTCAAGCGCGAGACCCGTCCCGGCCACACGATCCTGCTCGTCGACACTTCGCAGTCGATGACCCACACGGACGCGTGGCGCCGCGACTCGGTGCAGGCTCAGGCCGGCGGCTGGCGCGCATTCGGGATCGGTGATCCGGCGGCGGTCACGCGGCTCGATCTCGTCAAGGCGCTGCTCGCGCACGGCGAGGGCGAACTCGTGCGCAAGCTGGCCGCCAAGAACCAGGTCCAGCTGTACGGTTTCTCGGGCAGCCTCGACCAGCTGCCCGTGCTGCCGCCGCCCGAACCGCGGCGCGGACCCGACGGACAACCGCTGCCCGTCGATCCCATGGCGCCGGTGCCGCCCCCGCGCCTCGACCTGACGAAGCTCGTCGCCGATGGCCGTTCGACGAACCTCGGCGGCGCCCTGCGCACGGCGCTCGATCGCAGTCGCACGGCGGAGATCGCGGCGGTCGTGTTCGTCAGCGACGGCCGCCGCAACGCCGGCCCGCAGGCGGCGGAGATCGCGCGCGTGCTGAACCAACGCAAGATCCCGCACACGTTCGTGCTCGGCGTCGGCGACCCGTCCGAGACGCAGACGATGACATTGACGCGCTTCGAGACGCCCGCGAAGGTCTTCCAGCGCGATCCGTTCGAGATGAAGGCGACCGTCGTCAGCGAGGGCTACGAACCGACGGTCGTGAAGGCCCGGCTCGTGCGCATCGACGACAAGGGCGTGGAGCAGCCGCTGCCCGCGCAACAGGTCGAGATCGGCGGAACACGCACCGAGGTCCAGGTCGAGTGGAAGGAGCTGACCGCCGATGCGCCGGGCAGGTTCCTCTATCGCGCCGAGATCCAGCCGCCCGACGGCGAGCCGATCGTGGCCGAACGGCACAGCAAGGTCGCCGCCGTCGAGGTGCTCGACGAACGCCTGCGCCTGCTCCTGATCTCGGGCGGAGCGAGCCACGAGTTCCAGATCCTGCGCAACCTGTTGATCCGCGACAAGACGATCGACGTCGCGTGCTGGCTGCAGAGCGCCGATCCGAAGTTCCCACAGGACGGCAACGAGAACGTGCGCATCGACCGGCTGCCCGAGGAGCGCGCCGATTTCGATCCGTACGACGTCGTCGTGATGATCGATCCGGACTACGAGAAGCTGACCCCACACTTCTGCGAGATGTTGCAGCAGCACATCGTCGAGGACGGCTGCGGCTTCTGGTGGGTGTGCGGCGAGAAGTACTCGCTCGACGCGATGCGGCCGACGGCGCCCACGCGTCCGCTCGCGGAGCTGCTGCCGATCGTGCCCGACATCGAGTACGCGGAGCGCAAGATCATCGGCTTCGGCGTCGCCTTCAAGTGGCCCAACCCCTACGTGCTCTCGCCCGAGGGCATGGAGGGCATCGGCGCCAAGCTGACGCAGATCGGGGAGACCAAGGACTCGAGCCGACTGCTGTGGAGCCGTCTGCCAGGCTTCCACTTCTGGTTCCCGGTGCTGCGGCTCAAGCCCGTCGCCGTGGCGCTGGCCGAGCACCCCAACCCCGAGTTCCGCCGCGGCGGCCACGGCATGCCGATGATCGCCGTGCAGAACGTCGGTGCGGGCCGCGTCATGTTCACGGGCACCGACGAGACGTATCGCTGGCGGTCGCTGTACGAGGAAGCCTACAACCGCTTCTGGGTGAACGGCATCCGCTACCTGTTCGAAGGCCGTCTCCAGGCGGGCAACAGCCGGCTGCGCCTGTCGGCCAGCGACGACAAGATCGATCTCGGCGAAGCGATCGAACTCGTCGCCGAGGTCAAGGACGAAGCGCTGCAACCGCTCGTCGCCGAGTCGTTCGCGGTCGCGATCGAACGCGAGTCCGAACCCGCCGAGACCGTGCACCTGATGCCGGTCGTCGAAGCGCCGGGCACCTACTCGCTGCGCTTCCGGCCGACCCAGCTCGGCAGCTATCGGGCGCGCCCGCTGCAGAAGATCGGCAAGAACGTCGAGGTCTCGTTCCAGGTCGTCGCGGCCCAGATCGAACGGCACGGCCCGATGGATCGCGGCGAACTGCAGGCGATCGCCGGCGCCAACGGCGGTGAGGTGTTCGACACGCCGCAGGCGTTGCTCGCCGCACTCGATCGCATCCCGTCGCGTTCGGCCACCGACACCTTCCGCACGCCGCACGCGGTGTGGGACGGCTGGCCGACCATCGTGTTCCTGCTGGTGGTGCTCTCCCTCGAGTGGCTGCTGCGCAAGCGCTTCAATCTGCTATGAACTCGACGACCGTCCCCATCGAGCCGCGATTGCCCGGCGGCCCCGCACTCGCCGAGGCGCAGGCGAAGTTCGCGGAGCTGCGTCGCCGTGTCCACAAGGGCATCTGGATCGAGACCCTCGGTGTGCTCGGGCTGCTGCTGGTCGCATTCGCGCTGCCGAGCTACCTCACGGATCGGAACCTGCGCCTCGAGTGGATCTTCCGCTGCGTGCTGCTCGCGAGCTTCCTGTTCGTCGTGCTGCGCGTCGTGATCCGACGCTTCTGGCGTCCGCTGCAGGTGTCGTTGCCGGACGAAGAGATGGCGCTGGCCGTCGAACGGCAGGCCCCCGACGTGCGCCAGGCCCTCATCAGCTCGCTGCAGTTCGACCGCGAACTGCAGACCGGCGCGCGTTCGGTCGAATCGGCGGAACTGAAGGCCGCCGTGATCGCCGGCGTGCGCGCGCGCCTGGCCTCGATCCCGTTCGCGCGTGCGATCGACGCCGCCCGGGTGCGCAAGTACGCGGCGGGCCTCGCCGCGGCGATCGCGTTCTTCGGCGGTTGGGCCGCCCTCGACGGTTCCTCGCTGGTGCTGTGGGCCCGCCGCAACCTGGCGCTGTCGAACATCGACTGGCCGCGCTACACGAGCCTCGCCTTCGCCGATGCGGCGGCGAGCGGCGTGCGGCTGCCGCAGGGGGACGCGCTGACCGTGCGCGTCGAGGTCGAGGGCCCGGTGCCGGACCAGGTCTTCGTCGACTACCACTTCGACGACGGCGAACAGGGCACCGAACCGATGAGCCGCACCGGCGAACGCGAGTTCACGTGGACCGTGGACACGGTCCTGACCAACGTGAGGCTGCGAGCCGAGGGCGGCGATGCGCTGCCCGTCGAACTCGCCGTCACGGTGGTCGAACGCCCGCGCATCGACGACCTGTCGGTGCAGGTCACGTTCCCCGCCTACATGGAGCGGGAGCCCGAACTCGTGCCGGCGACCGAAGGCGAACTGCGCCTGCCGCGCGGCGCGCTGCTCGGCATCGCGGGCCGGAGCCAGAAGCCGATCGACGCCGCGTTCCTGCTGTTCGGCAACGACCTCAAGGTGCCGCTCGAGCGTGCGGCCGACGGGTTCGCCTTCCATGGCGACTTCTCGCCGCCCGAGTCGGGCCTGCTCGTCGTCGACGTGGTCGACCGCGACCAGCTCGGCGTGGGAACACCTCCGCGGCTGCTGTTGCGCGTCGGCGAGGACAAGCCGCCGACGATCGACTTCCGCCTGCGCGGCATCGGCCCGTCGATCACCGCCCACGCGCGCATCCCCGGGGAGCTCAAGGTCAAGGACGACTTCGGCCTGCGCCAGGTCGACGCGTCGATGCGCGCGGTGGTCGACGCGACCAGCGACACCAGGCCTCCGGGCAGCGAGGCGACACCCGCACCCGAAGAACCGTTCGAGGCAGCGCTCGTCAAGCTCGACACGCCGCTGGTGCGCAGCGCGCAGCGCTACGAGACGCAGGCGTCGGTCGACCTGCGCCAGTGGAATCGCATCGACGAGGAGAACTCGCCGCAGAACCGGATCCGGCCGGGCATGCTGTTCTCGCTGCGTTTCGGCGCCACCGACAACTTCGGCCCCGGCGAGCCACACGTCGGCTACGGCGAGACGATGACGTTCCGCATCGTGACCCGCGACAAGCTCGGCGAGGAACTGCGCCGGCGCCAGCTCGAGCAGCGGCAAGAACTGCAGCGCATCACCGACGAGGTGCAGGCCGCCGGCGTCGAGATCGGTGAGATGGTCAAGCCGAGCGATGCCGGCGAACGCCGCCCATTGGTCGAGGCGCGGCTCAAGGTGCTGGCGCGGCAACTGCAGTCGACGGGCCGACAGGTCGCGTTCGTCGGCGAGGGCTACCAACGCATCCTGTGGGAGTACGAGAACAATCGGCTCTGGGAACCCAACCGGGTCCGGCAGGTCGAGGGACTCATCCCGGAGCCTCTGGCGGCCCTTGCCAAGGATGCTTTCCCCGCCACGAGCCGACTCGTCGAGGCCTTCAAGGTCGCCTCCACGGATGAGGCAAAGGCCTCCGCGGTCGATGGTTACAGAGACATTCAGCGGCGCCTGCAGGCCATTCTCAAGGAAATGGAACAGGCCGAGAACCTCGCAGCCCTACTGGAGGAACTCCGAACCGTGATAAAGATAGAGGAGTCCGCCATCCAGGACGTCGAAAAGCGCGTCAGGGAACGCGAGCAGGATGTGTTCGGGCCAGGCAAGGACGACAAGCACAAGTAGAGCGTTGAACGACCCCATCGGGCCCGCGTTGGCGGGTCCATCACTCCGACAGAGGTTCCGATGATCTCACGTGGAATCGCCGTTCTGACGGCCGTGGTGTTCGCGGTGCTGGCGCCGAGCGCGCCGTCATTGCGCGCGCAGGAGCACCAGGCCGTGGTCAGCAAACAGGACCTGGCGCGCAGCAAGTTCAAGGACCTGACGGAGCGCATGGGGAAACTCATGGCGCTCCTGCAGAAGAGCGAACCCGAGGACAGCAAGCTCATCGCCACCGGCCTGCAGTTCGTGCAGGAGAAGAAGCTGCACGCGCGCCTCGAGCACTCCGGTGCGCTGCTGCGCCAGGAGCGCTGGGATGATTCGCTGCAGGTCATGACCGAACTGCGCAAGGACCTCGGCACGCTGTTCGACCTGCTGCAGAATCGCAACGTCGACCTGCGCAAGCTGCTCGAGCAGATCCAGCGGCTGCAGGCGTTCCACGACCGCGTCGACAAGCTCAGCAAGGAGCAGGGCGAGGAGAAGGAAGACTCGGCCCGCACCGAGGAGATGCAGAAGCACCTCGCCGAGATCGAGGCGCAGAAGCAGCGCGCCGAAGCACTGCTCGCCAAGCAGCAGGAACTGCGCGACCAGACCAACCAGCTCGGTGTGCAGGCTGCGGCAGGGGCAGCCAAGCCGCTCGCCGACAAGGAAGGCCAGCTGCAGCAGGACACCGAGAAGCTGGCGAAGGACCTCGAGGATCTCGAGAAGAAGGACGCCGAACTCAAGGCGCCCGAGGCCGGCAAGCCCGAAGCGGGCAAGCCGGAGGCCGGCAAGCCCGAGGCGGGCAAGCCAGGCGGCGGCCAATGCAGCGGCAGCGCGGGCAAGGCCGGCCAGGCGATGGGGCAGGCGCAGAAGCAACTCGGCGCGAACAAGCCCGAGCCCTCGCTCAAGGATCAAGACCAGGCGATCGAGAACCTCGAGAAGACGGTCGCCGAGCTCGAGGCGATGGCCGAGGAGGCGCGTCGCGAACTGCTGAAGCTGCCGTTCGACCAGCAGGCCAAGAAGCAGGAACAGACCGAGCACGCCACGGACACCCTGTCCAAGGACATGGAGAAGTCCGAGCAGAACGGCGACAACGGCGAAGGCGAGCCGACGCCGGGCAAGAAGCGCGTGCAGCAGGCGGTGCCCAAACAGCGTGCCGCCGCGGGTCAGCTCAAGGAGTACAAGCCCGCCAAGCAGAAGCAGCAGGACGCCAAGGAAGACCTCGATGCCGCCAAGAAGGAGCTCGAGGACGCGTTGGCCCAGTTGCGCCAACAATTGCAGGACGAGGTGCTGCGCGCACTCGAAGAGCGCTTCACGGCGATGCTGCAGGTGCAGCGCGAGCTGTCGATCCAGACCAAGACGCTCGACAAGACCCGCGAGAACGTGTTGACCGCCAGCGGCGAGCTGCCGACGGCACTCGTCGAGAAGATCCTGCTCGTCGCCAACGGCGAAGGCGACCTCGAGGTCGAGGCCTCCGACGCGCTCAAGCTGCTCGAAGAGGACGGCACGACGGCCGTGTTCCCGCCGATGGTCGAGCTGCTCAAGGAAGAGCTCAACGGCGTGGCGACGCAGTGTCGCAACCGCGAGACCGGTCAACCCGTGCAGGACGGTCAGCGCGAGGTCGAGGACACGCTCGAACTGCTCATCAACGCGCTACGGAAAACCATCGAACGAAAGGAAGCGGGGCATTGAACGAGCTGCGGCGGTGGCGGTCAGCCACCACTCGTTCCCGTCTCGGCCGAACTGAAGATGCTGCGCTACCTGCAGGAGCGCGTGAACAAGGCCACCAAGGAGTTCGACGGCAAGCCTGCCGAGCAGCGTGCGACCGAAGCGGCGCAGGCCGAGTCGACGAAGCTGTCCGAGAAGCAGGGTCGCGTGCAGGACCTGATGCGGCGTCTCGCCGTCAAGATGGGCAAGGAGAACCACGCCGAGGAGGGCCGATGAGCAAGCTGTTGCGGTGCCTGCTCGCCGCGGGCGCGACGTTCGCCGTGCTCGTCGCGCAGGACCCCGGCGTTGCGGCGCCGATCGCACCCGCGTCGAGCGAACCCGCCGTGCAGAACCCGTTCCGTGCGTTCGATCGGGCCAGGTTCGAGGCGGAAGCCCAGAAGCTCGGCGCGACGCCGGCGCAGATCGAGACGTTCGGGGCGCAGATCGGCGAGCTCGGGCTGACGCGCGCGGCCGACAACCTGCTGCGCAGTGCCGTGCCCGCGTTCGATGCGGCCGTGAAGTGCCACGAGGCCCGCGACCTGACCGCGGCGCTCGAGCTGACCAAGGTGCTCGCCGCGACGACGGACCCGCTGCTGCAGGCCCACGTGCGCTACCACCTGGCCCGCGTGTTCCTCGACAGCGACGACCCCGAGCGTTCGCTCGAGGTGCTCAACGACTACCTGAGCAAGAACCTCAACCACTCGCCGCTCGATGCCGAGGCCGCGTACTTCTATGCGCAGTCGCTGGCGGACATGCCGCTGCCGGAGCTCGCGATCCCGAGGTTCCGAGCCTTCCTGCAGTGGTTCCCGGACGCGAGCGAACGCTTCCGCTCCGCGGCGCACCAGCAGATCCTCGAATTGGAAGCCCAGCAGGGCCGCCTGCACCAGCTCGCCGACGGCATGAAGAAGACCAAGCGCGACCTCAGGAAGCAGAAGACGGGCAAGCCCGTGCAGTTGGACCAGGAGAAGTACCTCGAAGAGCTCGACGAGCTCATCGAGATGTACCAGGAGATGGAGAACCAGTCCGGCGGTCCGCCGTCGGGCAATGGCCCGTCCTCCAATCCCGCCAGCAACAGCGCGCTGCCCGATGGCGAAGGGTCCGTGGGCACGCTGCAGAAGCGTGGCACCCTGGCCGATCGCTGGGGGCCGATGCGCGAGAAGGACCGCGAGAAGATCGAAGCCGCGGTGCAGCAGGGTCTGCCGCCGCAGTTCCAGAAGATGCTCGAGGAGTACTACAAGAAGCTCGGCAAGGCGCCCGGCAACTGATCCGAGGCGGATGAGCCGGATGATGTCGAAGACCAGGTCGTTGGCGCTGCAGGCGGTCGTCTCCTGGCTCGGTCTGTCGCTCGCCGCGCAGGCGCCGCCGGCCGCAACCGCACCGGTTCGAGAGGGGCCGACCGGCCGCCTGCGCACGATCGATGGCCGCACGCTCGCGGGTCGGCTCACGGTGGACGCGAATGGCCGCGCCACCATCGTCTCGGGTGACACATCGGTTGCGCTCGGTCTCGACGAGGTGACGACCTTCGAACGCGACGACGCGGTCGTCGCCGCCGTCTCGGCGCCGCATCGCGTATGGCTGCGCTCTGGGCTCGAACTGCCCGGGGTCCGCCTGTCCGGTGTGCCCGGTGCGGCGGGCAAGCCGGCCATGCTGACCGTCGAACTGCCCTGCGGACGCACGGTCGCCGTGCCGTTCGGCACGATCCGCGCCGTGCGACACGGTGGCTCCGAGCGCGCCGAGCCGCGGTCGTTCGCGGCGGATCGCGAGTCGCCGCCGGCCAACGAGGACCTGCTCTACGTGCAGAAGGACGGCCAGGCGGTGCGATCGTCCGTGACCATCGTCGGCTGCACCGCCGACCAGCTCGAGTTCACCTTGCGCGGCCGAGCGATCGACTTCCCGTTCGCAGCGATCACAGGCATGGTCTTCGGCACCAACACGGGTTTTGCGCCCGATGCCCAACCCATGCCGCGCACGACCCTCGAGCTGACGACCGGCGAGCATCTCGAGGGGCGCCTGCTCGAGGCGAACGCGACGCTGCGGCTGCGGCTCGACGAAGGTGCTGTGCTCGACGTTCCGGCCGACAAGCTGTTCCGCCTGACGGTGGCCAGCGATCGGCTCGTGTGGCTGTCCCAACTCACGCCGAAGGTCGAACAGACGGCTGCCTTCGATCGATCGTGGCCCTGGTACGTCGACCGTTCGGTCGCCGGCCCGGGCCTCGTGCTCGGCGGCAAGACCTACTCGCATGGGCTCGGCCTCGTTCCGTACACGCGGCTCACCTACGAACTCGGCGGCAAGTTCGATCTGTTCGAGGCGATGATCGGCATCGACGACCGCGGCGGTCCCCAGGCGCACGCCGTGTTCCGTGTGTTCGTCGACGGCAAGCTCGCCTTCGAGTCGGCACCCATGACGCTCGGCAAGCCGGCGGAAGCCGTGCAGGTCGAGCTGCACAAGTGCAGCCAACTGGCGATCGAAGTCGACTTCGGCAAGAACTACGACCTCGGTGACTTCTGTGCGTTCGCGGACGCGCGCGTCGTGCAGCGGTAGCGTACGTCAACCCCCATCCGGTCCGGCCCGACATGATGTTCGTTTGCGCAGTCGTCCTGGGCGGCATGCAGGATCCCGATCTCGCGGCGGTGCTGGCCGACGAGGCGCGGCGCGCGACCGTCGTCGCACGATGCTCGGCCGCCGTCTGTTCGGTGATGTCGATGGACTCGCCAGGTGGCGGCAGCGGCGTCGTCTTCGACCCGTCGGGCTTCGTGCTCACGAACTACCACGTGGTCGGTGAGGCCGACGACGACTACAAGCTGCCGGCACCTCCGGCGGTGCCCGAAGCGGAGCTCGCGAAGTTCC
The DNA here is from genome assembly GCA_036274315.1 of Planctomycetota bacterium. Lineage (GTDB taxonomy): Bacteria > Planctomycetota > UBA1135 > UBA1135 > UBA2386 > DASVAL01. The sequence goes on from DASUFY010000324.1 coordinate 49,306, forward strand.
GCGCGGCATCGCCGGACGCCAGCGACGACGAGGTGGCGCGCTTCGTCGCCGCCTGGCAGGCCGAGTGGCGCGACGATCACCTGCCGCACGGCAGCGGGCACTACCGCAACAAGAAGGTCGGACTGCCCGACGGGCTGCTCTACGAGGCGGAAGTGCTCGGCATCGACCCGGGCAGCGACCTCGCGGTGCTGCGGCTCCTGCCCAAGCAACCGGGCCAGCGGTGGGCCTCCTGCACGTTCGGCGACAGCGACCAGCTGCTCGTCGGCGAGACCGTGTTCGCGATGGGCAACCCGTTCCTTCTGGCGACCGACTTCACACCGACCGTGACCTTCGGCATCGTCTCGGGCACGCATCGCTACCAGGAAGGCGCGGGGCAGCGCATGCTCGTCTACCCCGACTGCATCCAGGTCGATGCGCCCGTCAACCCGGGCAACTCGGGTGGGCCGCTGTTCAACGAGGCCGGCGAGATCGTCGGCATCAACGGCCGCATCTCGATCGGCGACCGCGGCCGCGTCAACGTCGGCGTCGGCTTCGCGATCGCGAGCAACCAGATCAAGAACTTCCTCGGCGACCTCATGGCCGGTCGTCACGCCGAACACGGCACGCTCGACATGAGCGCGTGGTTCATGAACTCGGGCACGGGCGCGGCGCAGCGGCGCGGCGTCTTCGTGCAGCAGCTGTTCCGCGACTCGATCGTGGCCGCGGCGGGCATCTCGCTCGGCGACGAGATCACGCGCTTCTGCGACGTCGAAGTGCGATCGGCGAACCAGCTGGCGACCATGGTCGGCGTGCTGCCCGCGGGCAGCTGGGTCACCGTCAGGTATCGACCCTCGCAGGGCGACGGCGCCTTCGGTGACGAGCGCCGCGTCACAGTGCGATTGGCCAGGCTCGACACCGGGTCGAGCCGCGATGGCGTCGGCGCCGATGCGCGGCTCGCGAGTCGCGCGAACCGGCGCCTCGCCGCGCGCGCGCTGCAGAAGCGCTTCCAGAAGCGCGGCGAAGGCGACCAGGCCGTCGGTTGGCTGCGCACGGCGCCGGACGGCTCCACGGTGCGTTGCATCTCGCACGGCGAACGCCTGCGACTCGAGATCGGCGCGCTCACGCTCGTGCGCGAGGCGGCCGGCGCGGGCCACGCGGTCGAGGGCGGCTCCGCGCGCGCACTGTCGCCGGAGGAGGCCGAGCGGCTGCGGCGCGAATGGACCTGCAACCCGCTGCTCTGGCAAGGCGAGGCCATCGGCGATCGCCTGCAGGATGCCGAACTCGTCGGCGGCGTGTACGTGTTCGGTGCACCCGCGTTCCGGCTGGCCCTGCCCGGCGACGGCGAGTGCGAAGCGTGGTTGTTCGACGACGGCTCGCCGGCGGGCTACGTGTTCCGCGACCCGCTGCGGCGGGCCAAGCTCGAATGGCACGTGCGCGGCCAGGATCTGCGCGTCGTCGTCGACGGCGCGATCGAACCGGGTTGGAGTGCCGGCAAGACCAGCGCCGTCGCCGTCGACGAGGCCTGGTTCCGGAGGAACTGATGCGAACCCCGACCCGAGGCCTGCCGTGCCTGCTGTCGTTCGCGACCTTGCTCGCGGCGCAGACGCAGGACTTCGGCAAGGCCTATTCGTTCGACGAGCGCAAGCCCGAGACGCGCGTCGAGAAGGTCATCGATCGCTTCCTGCCGAGCATCGTCAAGGTGCACGGCGCCTCGGGTCTCGCGACGATCAGCGCCTACGCGACGGGCATCATCGTCAGCAAGCAGGGGCACATCCTGACGCTGGACCAGATCATGATCCAGAAGGACCGCACGCGCGTCGTGCTCTACGACGGATCCGTGCACCAGGCCGAACTGCTGCCCGAGGACGACAAGCTCGGCGTGCGCCTGCTCAAGATCGACCCCGCGCTCGTGCAGGGCGACCTGCAGCCACTGTGGCCGCCGGCCGAGGCCGAGGCGCAGTTCCGCACGGGGCAGTTCGTGGTCTCGCTCGGCAACAGCTTCCGGCTCGCCGAGTTCTCCGAGAAGGTCAGCGCGACGTTCGGTGTCGTCGTCGGCCGCGCCAACACGGCGCTGCGCTACCGCATGGCCGACGTCAAGTACGACGGCGACCTGATCCTCACCGATGCGTGCAACAACCCGGGCCACTTCGGCGGCGGCTTGTTCACGCTCGATGGCCGTTGGATCGGACTCAACCTGCGCTTGCTCGACAGCAAGGAGACCAACACGATGCTGTCGGCGGCGATCCCGACGCGCGACCTGCTGCCCTACCTCGAGGAGTTCGTGCTCGGCAAGCCGCGCACGGTCGTCGAGGTGAAGAAGGAACCGGCCTGGACCGGCGTCGTGCTGTTCGAGAGCGCCGGCCGCCAATCGCCGCCAGCCTACGTCGAACGCGTGCCGGCAGGGTCGCCCGCCGCGGCGCTGGGCCTGCGACCCGACGACCTGATCGTGCGCCTCGACGACTACTCGATCCGCAGCTGCCGCGAGTTCCGCGAGATCCTCGCGAAGTTCGCGCCCGGTGACAAGGTCGTGGTGACCTGGAAGCGCGGCACCCAGGTGATGCACGGCGACCTCACCCTCGCGAAGGAACCGACCCGATGAACGCGATCCACTGGCTTCCGACCCTGGGCCTGCTCGCCGCCGTCGCGGCGCAGCGATCCGTCGACCCCGACGAGTTCGTGCGGCTCGAGCCGGTCCTGCAGCACGCGCTCGCGGCGGCAGCGCCGTTCGTCGTGACCGTCGAGACGTTCGGCGGCACGCGCCGCACGTTGGGAGCGGATGGCGCCGTCGATGGCGACGCGCCGCCGGCGCCGCGGCCACCGAAGCCCAAGCCCGAACCGAAGCCGGACCCGGAACCCGCGCCCGACGGTCCGGACAAGCCGGGCGAGCCCACGCCGATGCCGCCCGAGAAGCCCGGGGCCGAGAAGAAGAAACTGCCGCTCGTCGCACCGGGTTTCCAGCAGACGCAGGGCAAGACGTCCGGCGTCGTGTTGACGGCCGACGGTTGGATCCTGGTCTCGCGCTTCGCGCTCAATCTCGACCCGACGACGATCCTGATCACTGTGCCGGGCCGGGGCACGTTCCACGCCGAACGCGGCGGCGAAGACACGAGTCGCGGCATCGCGCTGGTCAAGATCGAAGCGCACGACCTGCCGGTGCCCGAGTTCGTGCCGCCCGAAGCGGTGCGGGTGGGGCAGTGGGCGTTCGTGCTCGGCCGGACCTTCGCGGTCGACGAGCCGACCGTGCACATCGGCATCGTCAGCGCCCAGCGCCGGCTGTTCGGTCGGGCGCTGCAGATCGACGCCTACACGTCGCCGGCGAACTACGGCGGCGCGGTCGTCGACGTGCACGGCCACGTGCTCGGCATCGCCGTGCCACTGTCACCGTCGGGTCGCAACGCCGGCGTCGAGTGGTACGACTCGGGCATCGGCTTCGCGGTCACGTTGGCCAACATCCCAGACCTGCTCGCCCGCATGCAGCAGGGACAGGTGCTGCAGCGCGGCTGGCTCGGCGTGCAGTTCGAGACGGCTTTCCTCGGGCCCGGCGCAAAGATCGCCGGAACGCCGAAGGAAGGTGCGGCCGCCAAGGCGGGCCTGCGCAAGGGCGACGTGATCCTCGCCGTCGACGACGTCGAGGTGAAGAACGGGCCGCACTTCCAGATGCTCGTCAGTTCGCGGCTCGGCGGCGACACCGTGCAGCTGCGCGTGCGCAAGAACGACGCCGAAGAACCGGAGCAGGTCGGTCCGATCACGCTGCTCGACGCGCCGTGGAGCGAGCAGAAGCAGTCGAAGACGGCCGAATTGCCGGCGTCCTTTCCGTTGCCGGAGAAGCCGGAGGGGCGATGATGGCTGCGTGCCTCGTCGCCGCTTCTCCACGCTGCTCGCGCTCGCGGCAGGCCTCGGCCTGACCGCTGGCTGTCGCGACGCGGCGCCGTGGCAGGCGCCCGATTGGCGACCGGAACGACCACCGCAGCGCATCGTCGCCGCGTCGATCCTCGCGACCGAGGTGCTGCTCGAGATCGCACCGCGTGAGCGCATCGTCGGCGTGCACTCGCTGGCCGCGGATCCGAGGTACTCGCTCGTGGTCGACCAGGTGCACGACCTGCCGCTGCTCGGTGCCGAACCGGAGCAGCTGCTGGCGGTGCGGCCGGACCTCGTCATCACCGATGCGTTCACGCGACCAGAGACGCAGACGCTGCTCGAAGTCGCGGGTGTGCCGATGCTGCGCACGATCGCGCCCGCGAGCCTCGCCGACGTCGCCACGAACATCCGCAGCATCGGTCGCGTCTGCCACCTCGATGCGGCCGCCAACGAGCTCGTGCACCGCATGGAGCGCGGCATGGCCGCCGTGCAGGCCGGCGCCGACGGACTCGGGGTCTGGCACGTCTGCAGTCTCGATGGCGCGCTGCACACCTACGGGCGCGGCTCCCTGGTCGACGCGATGCTGGCCGGGGCCGGAGTGCACAACCTCGCCGCCGAACGCGGTGCGGGGCCGTTCCGCAAGCTCGACGCGGAGACCGTGCTCGCGTGGTGTCCCGATGCAGTGCTGATCGCCGCGACGCCCGGCGAGGAGGAACGCGAACGCGCGTGGCTGCTCGACTATCCTGGCCTGCGCCTGCTGCCGTGCGTGACCCGCGACCGCTTGCTGTTCGTCCCGGGGCCCCTGCTCGGCACGACCTCACACCGGATCGTCGACGCGGCCGCGTTCGTGCAGGCGGCGCTGCGCGCGTGGGGGCATCCGTGAGGGCCGGCAGGGCGTGTCCGTGGCTGCTGGCCGCGGCCGTGTGCGTCGTCTCTGCGCTCTACCTCGTCTGGGCGCGCGAAGGACCCGGTGTCGTCGCGTGCGGCCGGTGGCTGCTGTCCTTCGTGGATGGCACCGCCGAGGTCTCGGCGTGGGATCGCGCCATCTTCGGCGAGATCCGGCTGCCGCGACTGCTCGTGGCGCTGTGCGGCGGCGCCTCGCTGGCGCTCGCCGGAACGGTGATGCAGGCGACCTTTCGCAACCCGCTCGCATCGCCGGACCTCGTCGGCACGGCTGCCGGGGCCGCGCTCGGTGGTGCGCTCGCGATCGTGTGGCAGTTGGCGGAGAGCACGGTGTTGGCCGTGCCGCTCGCATCGCTGGCGGGTGCACTGGCGGTGACGGGCCTCGTGTTCGTGCTCGCCGGTTCGCACGGACGCTTCTCGGTGACGAGCCTGCTGCTCGCCGGCATCGCGCTCAACACGCTCGTGGGGGCGCTGACGGCGTTCGCGGTGACATTCAGTTTCGCCAACTACACGGCGAGTTCGCGCGTGCTGTTCTGGCTCATGGGCGGGCTCGACGCGCGCACGTGGGAACACGCAGGAATCACGTCGATCGGCTTCATCGCGTTCGGGGCGCTGGTCGTGCCTCGGTCGCGCGACCTGGACCTGCTGACGCTGCGCGACGACAGTGCGTTCAGCCTCGGCATCGACGCGCAGCGCACGCGGCGCCAGCTCGTCTGGTCGGCGTGCGGGTTGACCGCGGCGACGGTGAGCAACACGGGCGGCATCGCGTTCGTCGGCCTCGTCGTGCCGCACCTGGCGCGGCTGCTCGTCGGACCCGCACACCGCATCCTGCTGCCGACGGCGGCGCTGCTCGGCGCCCTGTTGCTCGCCGGCAGCGACCTGCTGTGCCGCCTCGCCCCGCCCGATGCCAACCTGCGACTCGGCGTCGTGACGGCGCTGCTCGGCGCTCCGTACTTCCTGTTCCTGCTGGCGCGCCACCGCCGCGGGGAGGCGCTGTGAACGCGCTCGTCGCGCGCGACCTGCGCATGCAGCTCGGCAGGCGCCAGATCGTCGACGGCGTGTCGATGGCGCTGCAGCCCGGCGAGCTCGTGCTGTTGGCCGGACGGAACGGCGCCGGCAAGAGCACGTTGCTGCGGCTGCTGCTCGGCGTGCTGCGACCGGATGCAGGTCACGTGGAGCTGCACGGCCGGGCGCTCGCGACGTGGCCGGCGATGGCGCGCGCGCGCGAATTGGCGTTCGTGTCCCAGGAGGCCGAGACGCCGTTCGAGTTCACGGGGCGCGAACTCGTGACGATGGGGCGCCACCCGCACCGGCAGCGCAGCCAGCCGCTGCAGTCCGACGACCTCGCGGCGATCGAACGTGCGCTCGTCGCCGTCGACGCGGTTCCGTTCGCCGATCGACCGATCACGACGCTGTCGGGCGGCGAACAGCGTCGCATCGCCGTCGCGCGGGCGCTGGCGACGGAGGCGCCGCTGCTGCTGCTCGACGAACCGACGAGCAACCTCGACCTCGAACACGCACTGCAGCTCGCCGGTCTGCTGCACGAACTCGCGGCGGCCGGGCGCGGCATCCTGATCGCCTCGCACGACCTCAACCTGTTGGCATCACGGTGCGATCGCGTCGTGCTGCTGCACGCGGGCAAGGTGTTCGCGGACGGCGAGCCCGAGCAGGCCCTCGCCGCGGCCAACGTCGCGGCTGTGTTCGGCGTGCAGTCGGTGCCGCCGAGTGGCTTCTTCCCGCGCGACTACCGCCTGTAGCCGGGTGTCGTCCGGCCGACCCACGCGGCTCGGAGATTCCGTACAATGCCGCCGGCGCCCCTGCGGCGCCGGTTCTCGACCCTGTCCTCACCCGGAGGTGCTTCATGGAGACGACGGTTACCGGGCTGTTCGCGAACGCCGAGGCGGCGCAGAAGGCCCGCTCGGAATTGGATCGCGCTGGCTTCCCCTCGGCGAACACGGTGCTGATCACCGAAGCGACCGAGCACCGGCATCAGTTGCTCGGCGAAGAGACCGCAGATGCCACGCGCGGCGCGGTGGTGGGCACGATCGTCTGCGGCGTCGGCATGGCGATCGGCGCTGCGGCGATGGCGCTGCCGCCGGTGTCGCTCTTCGATGCGCACTTCGCGCTGACCGGGCTCGCCGGCGGCGTGTGCGGCGCGATCGCCGGCGGTGCGATCGGCTTCCTCGTGGGTTCGGCGACCGGGCACCAGGTCCAGGAGCACTACGAACACGCCATCGAGAATGGCGGTGTCGTCGTGGCCATCAACACGGACCAACTGCACGTGGCATCGGCCCGCGCGGTGCTCGAGCGCGCCGGCGGCCGCGAGCTCTCGACGGCCGTCCACGGCAAGCACCACGCACCGCAGCAACGCACTGCCTGAGCGCGGCGCGGTTCGCCTGGCGGGCACTCACCGCGCGCGCGGGAAGTCCTCTTCACGCAGCGCGAAGGCCGCGAACTTCGTGCGCCAGACGTCGGGCAGGCGGCACTTCTGCATCGTGACCATGTCGACGCTGGCGGTCACGACGCGGGCCCGGCACACGGGCCTTGGTTCGTCGCCGAGCGTCATCCAGAAGCCGAACTCGACCGAGGACGTGCCCACCCGCAGCACACCGAGGTGCACGAAGGGCTCGTCGCCGTATCGCACGGGTGCGTAGAACTCGGCCTCGAGCTTGACCGCGGGCAGGCCGAGCTTGTCCTCGTGCATCAGCAGCGGGTAGGGCCGCTGCAGCGCATCGCTCCACCAGTCCTCGAACGCGCAGTGGAAGTAGTGCAGCAGCTTCGGGTAGTACGCGATCCCGGCGTCGTCGATGTCGCCGAAGCGATACCGGAGCCGGGTGCGGAAGGTCATGCGTTCGCGCCGCCGGCCTCGAGACCCGCGGGCTCCTCGTCGCGGCCCTTCTCGCTGTTGCGCAGGCAGAAGTCGGCCAGCGCTGGCACATCGCGCGGCAGCTGTGGGTGGCGCTGCAATTGCGCCAGCAGCACGTCGACCGTCGCCTGCGTGTCGGCTTCCGCCGAGTGCGCCCCCTCGAGTTCGCGGCCGCAGTAGTGACGAACCGCGGCGCCGAGGTTGCGCGGTCCCATGAGGAACCGGTCCCAGGTCGTTTCACAGACGTTGAACAGGATCTTGGCGTCGACCTGATGTCGCCCCTTCATGTCGAACGTGATGCCGTGCCGTTTGCACTCGGCCAGCCACATGGGCACGTCGTAGGCGATCTGGTTGAACCCCGCGAGATCGCTGTCGGCGAGGAAGTCGACGAGCTTCTGCCCGACCTTCTTCAGCGGTGGACCCCAGAACAGACCGCATGCGTCGAGCGTGTGGATCCCCGTGACCTTGGTCGCCTGCTTGCTGACCTCGATACCGGGGTTGATGCGTTGCACGAGCGACTCGCGCGCTCCGTCGGGCGTGAGCCGGACGAACGCCAGCTCGACGATGCGATCGTTCCGGGTGTCGAGACCCGTGGTCTCGAAGTCGAGGAAGACGAGTGGGCGAGCGAGTTTCAGCATCATCGGGTAGGCCTCCGCACGCTCGGGCGGGCTGACCGACCCGCGGACCATCTCGGCGTGCTCCAGCCACCGCATTCTGCGCAGACAGCCCCGCGACACAAGCCGCGATCTCGCGACGGACGCGACTGCGCGCCGTCAGGCCAACCAGTTCCTCGCCAGGTCGCCGATCCGGCGGGACCAAACGGCCCGCGAGCCGCGTTCGGTTTCGAGTTGCTCGAACGCGGTGATCCAATCCAGCTGGTCGTCCGGCGGCACGACGGCATCGCACGCGGGAAAGAGCTGCGCCTCCTCGATGGCCTGCATGCGCAGGGTGCGGGCGACGAGCGCCTCCGCGGCGTCGGCGAAGCCCTCGCGCTCAGCGATCGACAGGTCGCCGACCGGCTCCCAGAACAGGACCAGCGCGTGCACCAGGTCCCGGGCCTCCTCGTGCATGCGGAGCAGTTCGCCGACCAGTGTCGCGGCCCGGTCGTCGCCGCGCATCGCCACCGCCGGGCAGACGTGGTCGTTCTCCTTCCGCATGTGGATCGCGAGCACGAACTCGCGCAGGAAGCGCAGCACGACGGCCACCTCGGCCGCGGGGAAGGCCCCGCCGCTGCGAACCCGGCGCGCCATGGCGGCGAGCACCGACAGGCCAAGGGTCACGACCGAATGGTCGGAACGCAGGTTGTCGGTTGGGCGGAGCATCCGGAACAGGCGTGCGGCGTGCGGCCTCTGCATGGTCCCCGTGACAACCGCCCGCCCGCCCCCAAAGTTTCGGGCCAACGTGGGGAGCTGGCCGGCGATGGAAGTCGGTCGCCGACCGGGACCGGCGGGCGGGATCCAGGGGACTGCTTGACAGGACCATACAAAACGCTAACCTACGACGAACCTGAAACGAACAGAGGTTCGAATGCCGTTAGCGCAACCACCGCATCTTCCCTTCCCGGCCGCGCGAGCCCCGCGGCCCATCCTGCAGGCGATGCCTCCGCTCGGTCGAGCCAGCGGTTCCCTCGCCTGCCAGACGCGCGTCGTCGTCGCGGTACGGCCGCGGGTCGCCTCGATGCGCGCCAACACCCGCGGTGAGCGCGTGCGGGCCCCGCTCGCGAGGGAGCTGCCGGGCAGGTCCCGCCGCGGCGGGTCCGTGACTGCGCCTCAGAGCACCAACTCGTTTGCCAGAAAGCGAATCCACCGTGCTGTGGAGTTGTTCGGTGCCTGTATCATGATGGCCATGTTCCTTGTTCTGGCTTTGTTCGCCTGAACTGGGGCAGACCCATCATCGACTTCCGACGACCTGGGAGGGTTCTACCTGTGAAGCTGATGCTTACGGAGAAGCAGATTCGGGTGTTGAGGTACTTTCGAGACTATCGGCGGGAGCGTGGCATCGCGCCGACCCTGGACGAAGCCGCCCACGCGCTCGGTGTCAGCAAGATCACGATCCACGAGCACCTCAACCAACTGACTCGAAAGGGAGCGATCCACCGTGATCGCGCCAAGGCCAGGGCAGTGGCGATCCTGCACGATCCGGATGCAACCGATGCCCCGGCGGGTCCGTCCGCAGTGCCCACCGTTCCGCTGATCGGGGTCATCGCGGCGGGCCGACCCATCGAAGCCCTCGAGGATCGGGAAGACCTGAGCCTGACCGAACTCGTTCCGACCGGCGACCGCATCTACCTGCTGCGCGTTCGGGGCAAGTCGATGATCGACGACCACATCGACGACGGCGACCTCGTGGTCGTCGAGCGCCGCGAAACCGCCGAGAACGGGGACATCGTGGTCGCGATCCTCGAAGGGGAAGAGGCCACGCTCAAGCGCTTCTACCGCGAGTCGAACGGCACCATCCGCCTGCAGCCGGCCAACGACACCATGGAGCCGATCTACACGACCCGCGTGCAGGTGCGCGGTGTCGTACGCGGAGTCATTCGCCGATTCCGGTGAGGGATGGCACAGCCTCCCGGACGAAAGCAGCGGGGCCCGTTCGTCGACGAATGTCGCGAAGGCAAGTACGCGTGGTGCTGTTGCGGCCGAAGTGGTTCCTATCCGTACTGCGACGGAACCCATCGGGGCTCGGAGGTCACACCGTTGAAGGTCGTCTTCGACGCGCCGCGCACCGTGGTGTGGTGCGCCTGCGGCGAGAGCCAGAACAAGCCCTATTGTGACGGATCGCACAGCCGGGTGTGAGCCACCCCGCCCGCGCGGCGGCGAGATCAGGCTTCCGTGGAACCCTCGCAACGCTGCGACGAAGGGCCCTGCCGCAGCCATGCGCTGCGAAGCTGCTGCTGTCGGGGTGTCGCGGCATCGTCGAGTTCCAGGGCCAGCGTTCCCTTCGCGGGGCGTGGCACCGCCGTGCAGGTGGTGATCACGCCGCGACGCGAGAGCAGCAGTTCCAGCGGTTGCTCGACTTTCGCGACCGACTGAAACGTCTCTTGCCAGCTGGCTGCGTCGACGCGCAGACCCTGCACGGCCAACAACTCGTCACCGGGGGCGACACCGGCCTCGTGAGCCGCCGTGTCGGCCTGGACGGACGCCACCTTCGTGCTGTCGGAGTGGAAGTGGATGCCGAGTTGAGGGCGGTCTTCCTCGCGCTCCACGAGCCGGATACCGACCGCGGTGAGCAGGCCGTGCAGGTCGGGCTCGAAGCTCTCGCCCACCCACGTGTGCAGGGCACCGACCGTCTCCGCACCCGAACACCGGCGCACCGCCGCGTCCACGTCCTCCATGGCGTAGCCGCGGCCGTGCTCGAACGTGCCGCGGTACAGTTCGCGCAGGACGTCGTCGAGCGAGTGCGTTCCATCGGAGGTTCGCCGGATCAGCACGTCCAGGCACAAGGCTGCGAGCGAGCCATGGACGTAGTAGTTCTGCGACGAGTTGCGGCTGTTCTCGTCCGGCCGGTACAGCCGGATCCAGGCATCGAAGCTCGATTCCCGCAGGCTGAGACGATGTCGGCCCGGGCTCGCGCGCATCGTGTTGATGCTCTTCGCCAGGGCCGCCAGGTAGTCGGGTACGGACATCAGACCGGCGCGTAGGCACACGAGGTCGTCGTAGTAGGCGGTCCAGCCCTCGATCAGCCACAGCAGTTCGGTGTAGTTCTCGTTCTCGTAGTCGTACTGCCAGAACTCCGACGGTCTCATGCGCTTGACGTTCCACGCATGGAACAGCTCGTGCGCCGCGAGCGTGAGGAACTCGCGGTAGCCGCGCGGACTCGTCAGCGCGGTCCGCGACATCAGCAACGTCGTCGACTCCGCGTGCTCGAGTCCACCGTGGCCTTCGCCGGCGAACAGGCACAGGAACAGGTAGCTCCGGTACGGCAGCGCGCCGGCGAACACGGCGGCGACCTCGGTCACGATCGCGCCGAGGTCCGCGCCGAGCGTGTTCGGCGCAGCCACTCCAGCGAGGCCGTCCAGCACCGCGGCGTGAGGCACGCCGTCCACCTGCCACTCCAAGCGCTGGAATCGTCCCACCAGGCACGGGGAGTCGATCACGTGGTCGAGATCGTTCGCCGTGAGCGTCGTGGTGGCCACGTCGCCGGCGAAGCTCGCATGCGGGGCCGCATGGTTCGCGAGTGCGCAGGCCACCGCCCAGTCGGCTCGGTGTGCGATGTGCAGCTGCGCCGCGAGCCGTGGCTGGCCGACCGGCCACAGCAGCACGCACGCGTGGTTCCAGTACGCATGCCCGGCGGTGACGTCGGCAGTGCGCACGCTCAGCTCGTGGGCGTAGACACGGTAGCTGACCCGGACTCTCGCCGTGGTCGCGGGCACCTGCAGCAGGTACCTGTTCTTGCTGGTCTTCCGGCACGGGATCGGCTCGCCGCTCCGGCTGTCGCAGGCCTCCACGCGGCTCAGGTGACGGCTGTAGTCCCGGATCAGGTAGCTGCCCGGAGTCCAGTTGGGCAGGAACAGCACGACCTGCCCTGCGGCGTCCGAGTTGCCTCGAGGGTCCGCCCCGGCGGTGCATTCCGCCCGATCGAACTCCAGGCTGACCGCCAGCTCGCGCAGGTGCGGGCGCGTGGCGTCGATGTGGAACTCGAGGGCGGGCACGATCGGCTGGTTCCCTGTTCTCGCCACGCGGCGTGGTCAGGCTGCGTCGTCGGGGTCCGGCACGAGGCCCCGATGGCATGGCAACTGGTACGCCCGAGAGGAGTCGAACCTCTGACCTACGGCTTCGGAGGCCGTCGCTCTATCCAGCTGAGCTACGGGCGCGCTCCGGCTTGGTCTTATCGATACGAAGGGCGAAAGACAACGGCGTGCGGAGGCCTCGTCCCCGGCCGAAGATCGCGGACAAACCGACTGGTCGGGTTGCCGCCGGGCTTCCCAGCTGGTTCAATACTGTGTGTTGTCCCGCCGAAACCCCCGCGCGGGTCGGGCCTAGAAGGTCCGAAAGCCAATCGTTCCGATGGCCGGAAAGTCGACCCTCTCGCTGCTTGCCGTAGGCGCCGCCGTGGTGGTGACGTGGGCGATCGTGCCCGTGCGCCAGGCGGTCAACGCATCCGTCGCCGACCCCCTGACCGACTCGGATGGCGACTTCCTGCCGGATTCGGTCGAGTGGGCCGTGCTGACGAGCGCCTCCAACCCCGACACGGATGGTGACGGCATCCCGGACTTCGTCGAGGTCGTGCAGCGGGGGGCGCCCCGGCATCCCAGCTACCCGCTGGCGCTCGATCAGGAGATGCGCATCGTGCTGACGGCGCCGGGGGCGGGCAGCGTCGACCAGACGGTGCGGCTGCACGTGCTCGTTCGGGTCGTCGGTTCGGCGCCGATGACGAGCTTCAGCACGTGGCTCGCCCTGCCCCAGTTCCCAGGCGTCCACGTCCCGTTGGACATCATGGCGTTCGGCGGGGTCGAGATCCGTGATCGCATGACGCCGGAAGACGGACACTGGCTGCACGTGTCCGTGCCGCTCGTCTCGACCAACGTGATCCGGGCCTTGCTGCCTTGCAGCCTCGTCGCCGAGGCCAACATCGGCGGTCGCAGCCTGCGCAGCTGCGCGACCCTCATCGACGTGCTCGGCACGATCTCGACGATCGTGCCCTACGACGAGAGCCGGTTTGCCGTGCAGAGCATTGCGCCGCCCCCGCCGGGCTGCGGCACGCTGTCGAACAAGATCTGCCTGCTCGACCTCGCCGAGGTCGCCTCCAGCCCTGGCGGCACGCTCTTCGAGATCGTGCACGCGTTCTGTGACGACTGCAACGAACTGGAATGCGGCGCCGGCTGCCCGCTCTCCGTGGGTTGGATCCTGACCATTCCCGGTGGCCTTGGCTCGCTCGGCGGTTGAGGTCGGCCAGTCATCCCGCGAACCCGCAGCGCCGGTCAGGTCGGATTCGACCCAGTGGCGGCATGGTTCGATGCACCTCGCGTCGGGCCCGGTGTCCGGCGGTGTGGCCCGGGGGGCCGATCTTCGCATCCCCGTAAGAACCAACGATTTCCATCGGATCTCAACGCGCGCGATCGGCGAATCTACGGAACCTGGCACGGGCCCACCAACGTCTCTTTCCTGTGGAACTGCTTCGCGACCCTGATGCTGATCTGGTAGCTGCCTGCCGGCAGCCGGACAGCGATGGTTTCGAGCTGGCCTTCGATCGGCTGTTCGCCCGGTACCGCGAACGCGTCTACGCCATCGCGTTCCGGATCACCGGCACGTCGGTGGACGCCATGGACGTGGTACAGGACAGCTTCGCGCTCGTCTTCCGCAAGCTCCAGGGGTTTCGCGGGGGCGCGTTGTTCAGCACGTGGCTGTTCCGGATCGTGGTCAACTGCAGCATTGATCACCGACGTCGCGCCCTTCCCCACCAGGTTGCGAAGGGTGCCGCGAACCGGGATGGTGCCGATGAAGTCGAGTTGGTCGATGAGGCTCCGAGTCCGCGAGAGCGGGCCGCGACGCGAGAACTCGGCGACCAGGTGCAGGAAGCGATCTCTCAGTTGAGCCCGAAGCTCCGCGTCATCCTCGCGCTGCGCTACCTCGAGGACATGTCATACGAAGAACTTGCCGCGACACTCAGGTTGTCTCTGGGGACCGTGAAATCACGCCTTGCGCGTGCCCACCTCGCTCTCGAAACCGTTGTTCGAACCCGGTTTCCCCACCTGGATCTGAGTGCCGCGGCCCCTGAATCGGTCGGAGGTACGGGATGACGCGCCGTGAACAGGATCGGCCAGCACGCCCCGGGCTTTCGGCGGAATGTCGCACGTTCTTGCGCGAGGTTGCGATCCCCGAGTCGTCACTCGACGCGGCGGCGCAGCGACACGTGGTGTCGTGCGCGTTCTGTGCAGCGCGCGCCGAGGCTCGCCGACGCCTCGGTTCGATGATCGCGCAGCGACCGCCTCTGCCCGATTGTCTCGATGCTTCGACCTGGTTGGAACGCGTTCACGATCGCGTCGTGGAAGAGGCGGAGAGGACCATGCTCGGTCGAGCTCTCGCTACCGCGATCCCCGCGCCGCTTGCCGATGATGCCGGGTGGCCCGAGCCCTTGCTCGAGTCGGAGGTCGGCCGGCGTGCCATGGTGCCTCCGCCGGGTTCGCCCGCCGTTTGGGCGCCGATCCGCGATTCGATCCTCGCGGAAGTCGTGCGTCCGGCCCCGGCCATGGGCTTGCGCGCGTCGAGCCGGTGGATGCTCGGTGCCGCCGCCGCCGTGCTCGTGGCCACGGTCTGCGTCGTTGCGGTTTCGCGGCGCCCGACCGAAGTGCGGGAAATCGCGTTCACCGACCTCGACACCATGCCCCATGTCGAGTTCGCGGTGGTCAGACATGGGGCATTGAGATGAAAACGACCGCACCGTGGCAATGCGATCCAGCTCGTCGGATACGGTAACGCTCTTCTAAAGACCTGAGACTTCGAATAGACCTCAGATCATCTGGTCATGCCCCTCTCTCTCCAATGGTTCCAGGCGGCGGCGTCCGAGCCCGGCAGTGGCGGCCAGCCACGCGCCGCCGCCGCGACCGTGCTCGGAGCAGCCCTTGTCGGGATGAGTGTCCTGGCGCTTGCCGCTTCACCGTTGGTGACCCGGCTCGCCGCGCAGAGTCTGGCAAACCCTCAGGCCGCAAGCACGACACCACCGCTCGTCGCTCCGTCGTTCGCCTCCCTGGAGCAGGGTTGCCGCACTCAAGACTGCACGATCGTCCAGCTGCGTCGATTCCGCGACGAAGCGGGCAACGTCGTTGCCGTGCGCGAGCGCCTGTCAGTCGATGCAGACGGCACCGATGCGCCGCCGTTCGAACTCGCGTTCGTCGGTGTCGATGGCGAGTTGCCCGGCTCCCCGACGTTCCAGAAGTGGCAACGCACCTACCAGCGGTTCGGCAACCTGTTCTACCAACACGGGTCGTTCCGCATTCGCGATCTGGCGAAGGCTCAGAGCAACTACACGCTGCACCAATTCGGCACCCAGATGCGCATCAATCGCACGGTGTTCCGGATCGTGATCTTCCCGCAGGTGTTGGACAAGGCCATCTGGGTGCTCGACGTCGACGCGGTGACCTCCGTGCCGCTCTACATGGCCGAGTTCGACATCCACATGCGCCTGCTGGCCGAGGTGGAGGCCGAGTCGTTCTCTCCGTCGGTGGCGTTGTCGCTCGCGGCGCAATCCTCGCAGCAGGTGACCGTACATCCCGACTTCGACTCGGCCCGCACGTTCCTCGGCGATCCGCCGGGTCTGATCGACCCCAACATCGCAGTGGTCAGCGAGTACGGACTCGCGAGAGTCGAGGTGCGCGACGATGCGCTGAACGGTCAACAGAAGCTCGTGATGACCTACACGGATGGGCTCGACGTGTTCCTCGTGGCGCAGACACCCGGCACGACGGACGTGTTCGCAGGCCTGGCTCCACAGAAGACGTCGACCCCCGGCCTCGGCAACACGATCGCCCGGTATCGCGATCCCGCCATGAGCATCCTGTTGTTCTGGGATGACGGCGTGGCGTTCCAGGTTGCGGGCCGCGGATCCCTGCTGCGCCTGGATGAATTGGCCCGCAGGATCTTCCTCCAGGCGATTTCGACGAACTGATCGGACCGCCGGGTGCCGCGCGAACCGTCGCGTGCGTGCGATGGCAGTCTCGATTCGACGACGCGGGGCGTCGGATCCCATGGACGGCGATCGCGGGGCCTGCGTCGAGTCGTCCTCGGCAAGGGCCGGTTCGTGATCGAGGCACTTGGCATCCGGCGTGCTCTGCCACCGGTATCACCCCGCTGAGGACACCCTGCCGATGGACGCTGAAAAGAACGACACTCCCAATCTCCCCGAGGCCCTGAGCTCGGCGGAATACCGCGCCAGGCTCGCGACCAAGCTCAACTGCCTCATCGCAGTGCTCGAGGTCGCCATCGCCAAGATCGCCAAGAGCATGGACGTGCCGGGCGCGAACGAGGAGCGGTTGCTCAAGATCCGTAGCAACCTGGAGAACACGCTGTCGATCTGCCATCGTGCGAAGCAGACCCTCGAACGAACCTCGACCAACGCCAAGCGCACAGGCGGTCGCGGTTCGGACAAGAACCAGATGACTGCCCGGGACTATGTCGAATTGAGCAGCATCGACGAGTATCGCAAGTTCCGCCGCATGGAGCCCATCGCGAAGGATGACCTGCGCTCCATCGACTTCGACGAGCTCGCCCGTCGCTTGACCGAGAGCTGAGTCTCAGCGGATTCTCGACGGAGTTGGCTCTCGCGAGGTCGACGCGCAAGGACGAACCCCCCCTTGCCGCGGCGTTTTCGGCGCGCCACACGAGAACAGTGGGTCGCCTGGCCCCAGGACTGCTTCACACAAGGACTTGAGAATGCCGATCCAGAAGGGGGAACGGCATGAACACGGCACTGATCGGCAAACAAGGCGCGTTCGCGGTGAAAGCCCGCGTGGCTCTGTTGATGAGGGAGCGCTCGGCGGGGCTCGCTGCGCGGCTCTCGAGTAGCGGCCACGACGTCGTGGAGCTCGGCGGGTGGACGGCCCTTGCCGAAGCCGGCCAGGCGAGCCCGATCGACCTCGTGCTCTACGAGACTGAGTTCGGCCACGACATGCCGCGCGGCCTGTCGATCCCGGCGGTCCAGGTGTCGGATGGGCCGGGCGCCAAGGCGCGCACGAGCCTCGGGTCGGTGCCGGCGACTGCGGTGGAGGCCGCCAGCGAGCCGCTGCTCGCGATGGCCGTGGAGTTGAGCCACCTCCTGCGACGCACACGCGATCTCGAGTCCTTGCTCGATGGTGTGCGGTCCGGCGCGGCGTTCGCGGGCCGGAGCCCGGTGATGCGTCGTCTGCAGGGTGTGCTGAGTCGGGCAGCGGACACGGATTCGACGGTCCTGGTCGAAGGACCGCAGGGATCGGGCAAGTCGCTCGTGGCGCGCATCATCCACTGCAAGAGTCGCCGTTCGGACCGTTCGCTGGTCGTGGTCGACTGTGCCGCGTGCGACGCCGAATCGCTGGCCCGGACCATCGATGCCGCGCGCGGAACGACGCTGCTCCTGCCGCACATCGACCGACTGCCAGGCCCCGCGCAGTCGGTTCTCGTTCGGCATCTGAAGGAACGGACCAACTCGCAGGCCAGCGGCCAACCTCGCCTGATCGCGACCACGTCCGCTCACTTGCCGGAGCTGGTCGCAAGGGGGGCCTTCCGCGAGGACCTCTACTATCGCCTGCACGGGTTTCCGATCGTGTTGCCGGCCCTTCGGGAACACACGGAGGACATCGTCGAGATCGCCGAGACGATCTTGAACAGTGGGGTCGGGTCGACGGAGAAGGCGTGCAAGGGCTTCACGCCGGCGGCTCGCAGCCTGCTCGAGACCATGCCCTGGCCGGGCAATGTCGCACAACTCGAAGCGACCGTGCGGCGGGCCCAGGTGCTCGCGGCAGGCTCTGCCATCGACCGGGAGCACCTGCTCGTGCCGGCGGTTGCGGTGCCTCACCATGCGGTCGGAACGGCCGCCGCGTGTGTCGACCGGTCCGACGAAGCCCTCGGCGAGGACTCGATCCGACCCTTCGACGAGGAGGAGCAGATGGTGCTCTCTCGTGCTCTGCGGGCGACCAAGGGCAACGTGCGGCGCGCCGCGCAGCTCCTGGGCATCGGGCGAGCCACCCTGTATCGCAAGATCCAGCAGTATCGCCTTCGGTTGCAGTGACTCGCCAGGAACCGGCCTGCTCACCGCGGTCTGGAGTCCCGGCAGGCTCGCACCGTATCGTGAGCGCATGGACCTGCCGGTGCTGCATCAGGACGAGCACCTCGTGGTCATCGACAAGCCCGCCGGCGTGTTGGTCGTCACGGCTCCCGGCCGCCGTGCCCCGACGGTTCTCGACCTGCTGAGAACACAGTTGGAACGTCAGGTGCTCGCCGTGCACCGGCTCGACGAAGACACCACTGGCGCCCTGATCGTCGCGTTGACCGACGCGTGCCGCGCGGGAATGGAGGATCTCTTCCGCCGCCATGCCGTGCAGCGCGACTACCTGGCGCTGCTCGCGGCGACGCCGTCCCCGGCCGCCGGGCGCATCGAAGCGAACCTGGAGGAGGGCGCGGACGGCATCGTGCGGGTCGTGTCCAGGGCGGGTGTGCGCGCGGTGACGCACTACACCACGATTGCCCGTCGCGGCCGCTGTTGCCTGGTCACATGTCGGCTGGAGACCGGTCGCCGCAATCAGATCCGGGCCCACATGGCGGCGCTCGGTTGCCCGTTGGCCGGCGATCGCAAGTACGGGTTCCGAGCGCGTGCCGGTGAACGCTTCTCACGCGCGATGCTGCACTCGTGGAGGGTGGGTTTCGAACACCCGATCACGGGAACCGGAGTCGCCGTCGAAGTCCCGCCACCGGAGCCGGAGCTGCGGCCCTGATTCGCGGCGGCTCCACGAGCACCCGTACGGATGCTGGCAACCGAATCGACGCTGGTCCTAGAATCCAGCGGCCTTGCTAGTTCCGATCCGGATGTCAGAGGAGTCGCTGTTCGGCTTCTTGAGAAGCACTCGGCTCCCAGTCTTGTCGAGCCTGGCTGCGATGATCCGATGGATCTCGCTCGGCCTCTGGGTGGCGTGCCTGTGCTTCGGGGTCGGTTGCCTGCTGCTCGCGCGCGACGGTCTGTGGTCGGCAACGCTGCCCTGGTCCGGAGCGCTGCCCGCACTCGCATCCGCGCCGTTGTTCTTCGGCGCATGGTGGGACTGGCGTGCACACCGCCTGCAACGCGCGGCCACGATGTTGTTCGTGGCCCTGTTCACGCTGTCGATCCTCGCGAACTGGCCTCGCGGTGCCTTCAACGCGGCCTGGTACCTGCATCCGTTCCTCGCGCTGTTGGCGACGGTCTCGCTCGGGGTGATCCCGGGGCTCTCGCTGACCCTGGTTGCCGTCACCGCGTTGCTCTTCAGTCCGATGTCGCGTTCGGCCGTCTACGAGACGGACGTGTTGCCCGATGTCTGGGTCCATGTGACGAGCCTGGCGGCCGTGACGTTGGCTTCCGCTCTGGCCGGGGCGATCATCAATCGCCTCGTCTTCATGGCGCTCATGACGGCGGAAGCACAGCGGCGCAAGAACTTCGAATCCAGCCGAGCCTTGCGGCACCGCGAGAAGCTGCTGCGCCACGCGCTCCGCGTCGAGACGATCGGCGACCTCGCCGGCATGGTCTGCCACCAGCTGCGCAACACCTTCCAGATCCTCATGGGACACGTGACCCTGAGCACGGTCGGCGGCCCCGCCGAGCGCGAGCGTCGATTGGCGTTGATCGAGGAGACGCTCGCGAACACGCAGCCGTTGCTCGATCAGTTGATGACCATGGCCCATCCGGACGAGGGCACGACCCGCTCCTGCAACATCGCGGATGTCCTGAAGGGCTTCTACGCTCAGGCCAAGCTCGTGTTGCCGGGCACGATCCGACTCACGTGCGACGCCTCCGACGAGCCGCTGATCGTGCTGCTGAATCCGACCGGCCTCGTGCACGCGTTGTGGAATCTCGTCATCAATGCGCGCCAGGCCACGGCCGGTGCGATCGCCCTGCGATGCGGAGCAGACGACCACCAGGTGTGGGTCGAGGTTGCGGACACGGGCTGCGGCATGACGAAGGAGGTCCGCGAGCGGATCTTCGATCCCTACTTCACGACCAAGCCACCCGGCCAGGGCACGGGGCTCGGATTGGCGGCCGTGGCGAGGTTCGTGCGCAGCAGCAACGGTCTCGTGCAGGTCGAGAGCCAGGTCGGGCAGGGCACGATCTTCCGGCTCCGCTTCCCGCGCGCGACGGACCTGCGCGCATCCGAGTCCGCCTGAGCCCGCGCAGGCGCTACAGGCGCACGGCTCGCCCGAGACGACGCGCGACGATCTGGGCGAGGATCTCGATCAGGGTGCCTCGCCCCTTGGTGTCCAACCACGCGCCCGTGTCGTCGTCGCGCGTGAAGTGCCAGGCCGATGCACCCTCGGCGAGCCAGATCTGGCTCGCCGCCGATTGGCGATTCAACACACAGTTGCCACCCTGCGCGAAGGTGATCTTGAGCACGCCGCTCGCGAGGTCAGCCTCGAGTTCATCCGGATCGAAGACGTCGAGCCGGGCTTGCACGTCTGCCATGCAGGCGTCGGCTTGTTGCAGAAAGTCCTGGGCGGGTTGGGCAGGCATGACTGGCTGCATGATGCGCCAACCGGGCAGGAACACCAACCTGGTCCGCTCCTGGCGTGAACGTGGCGTGAAGAAAAGAGTGGCCGGCGACTCTCTCCCAGAATCGCCGGCCACGATGGGTGCCGGTCGCGCTGTTAGCCCTCTCGAATCAGCCGCCGCCTCCCCTGTGGAAGTCGGCGGCCGCGCGGCCGGGACCACTCGTCCCATGCAGTGCTAGTAGACGTAGCAGCGGCCGAAACTTTCCAAGCGCGCGCACATTTTTGTGGGCAACCCCTCGCAAGCGCGCCGTGGCACTGGCTCTGTAACAGATCGGTCAACGTCCATCATGCGGACGAGCGCTCCGCGGCGGCGCGCCACGACGGCAGGAGGTCTTCGACGGCGACGCGTTCGGCATCGGCTTCGAATCCGAGCAGCACCCGGTGCCGCAGCGCAGGCAGAAGGCAAGTCTCGATGTCGCTGAGCACTACGGCGGGCCGTCCAGCCAGCAGTGCACGCGCCTTGGCACCGAGCACGATGGCCTGCCCGGCGCGTGCACTCGCGCCGTAGCGTACGAAGCGTCGCGTGCGTTCCTCGCTGCTCGGGTGTTCGGGATGCGTCGCCAGCACGAGTTCCGCGACGAAGCGCAACAGGTGGCTTCCGCACAGGACCCGGCGCACGAGCCCCTGCAGTTCGTGCAGTTCCGCGGCTTGCAGGTGCACATCGACACCGGCCTCGGCGTCGCCCGTCGTCATGTCGAGGATCCTGGTCATCGCGTCGACCGTCGGCGTCTTGACGTCGAGTCGGAAGAGGAAGCGGTCGAGTTGGGCCTCCGGCAGCGGGAACGTGCCTTCGAGTTCGATCGGATTCTGCGTCGCCACGACGTGGAACGGGTCGGGCAAGCGATACGAGGTGCCCGCCACCGTGACGGAGTGCTCCTGCATCGCCTCGAGCAACGCCGACTGGGTCTTCGGGGTGGCCCGGTTGATCTCGTCGGCGAGCACGAGCCCAGCGAACAGCGGACCCTGCTGGAAGCGGAACGTGCGCCGGCCGCCCTCGTCATCGATGATCTGCGTGCCGAGCACGTCGCTGGGCATCAAGTCGGGCGTGAACTGGACGCGACCGAACTCGAGCCCGAGCCCGCGGCTCAGGGAGCGCACGAGCAGCGTCTTGCCGAGGCCGGGCAGGCCCTCCAGCAGCACGTGGCCACCTGCGAGAATGGCCACGAGCAGGTCTTCGATCAGCGCTTCCTGGCCGATGACCTCTCGCTGCAGCTGCTGTCGGAGCGGGTGAACGCGTTCGAGCAACGCGGTGGCTCGCTGCTCGACTTGATGGGAACTCGTCATGGGTTCGGTCGCATCGAGCGATGGTCGAGGTAGCGTTCGGCGAGGTCGGGCAGCACCGCGACGACCAGCTTGCCGTTGTTCTCCGCGCGACCACCGACGACCACGGCGGCGTGGATCACGGCGCCGCTGGCCGGACCCAGCAGCAATGCCTCCTGCTGCGCCAGCAGTCGCGTGCCCGCGTACGCCTTCTCGTCCGAGACCGCGACGATCTCGGTCAGCTCCGATGCGTTCAGGATCTCGGGAACGAACCCGGCGCCGATGCCCGGGATGTCGTGGCGTCCGGCGGCACCTCCGGTCAGCACGGGGCTCGCGGCAGGTTGCACACCCACGACGGGCACGCCGTGCTCGCGGAAGAACGCGACACACCCGGCGGCGGTGCCTCCCGTACCGATCGGAACGACGACCATGTCCACCTGACCGTCGGTGTCCTCCCAGATCTCACGCGCGGTCGTCTCGGCGTGCGTGCGCGCGTTCGCGCGGTTCGTGAACGCCTGCAAGCACACGGCGCCGCGCGTCTGTCTGGCCAGCTGCTCGGCGCGCAGCATCGCCCCGCGCATGCCCTCGGCGACCGGCGTCAGCTCGACCTCGGCGCCCAAGGCGAGCAGCAGCGCCCGGCGCCCTTCCGGCGCCGGCTCGGGCATCGTCAGCACGACGCGATAGCCCAGGCGCCGGCCGATCATGGCGATCGCGAGCCCCAGGTCGCCGCTGCTGCACTCGATGATCGTGCCGCCCTCGCGCAGGAACCCGGATCGCTCGGCGTGGCGGATCATGCCGAGCGCGGCCCGATCCTTGTTGCTGCCGGAGGGGTTCCAGGCGTCGAGCTTGCCGACGATGCGCGCACCCGGTGGCGACAGGCGCGCCAGCTCGAGCAGCGGGGTGTGCCCCACGAGCCAGGTCAGGTCTGCCGCGATGCGAACCATGTCGCAAGCGTAGCTTGGTGTTGCGCACAGACCAGACGATGATGCGGTCATGCGCGCCCTGCGCTTGCTCCCGAGGTTCCTCGGCATCGTCGCCATCGCTTCCTGCTCCGGCGTCTCGCTGCGACCCGAGGTGGCGAGCAGGGAGCAGCCCGCCGTCGTGCAGCTGACCGACGCAGAGCGAGCGGACCTCGCGGCTCACGTCGATCGCGCGGTGGACGCCGCGGTGCGGCGGCGGTACGTCGAAGCGGAGACCGAGGCAAACGCTGCGCTCGGCATCGATCCCCGCGCGGCGCGCGCACGTGCCGTGCTGGCGATGGTGCTGCTGCAGCGCGCGAAGCTGCAGGATCCGCCGGATTCGTTCGCGGCGAACGCAGGCGAGACCGAGTCCTTGTTGGCCGAACGGCTCGCACCCAAGGACGCGTTCGTCGGCTGGATGCGCGCCGTGTTCCTGGCAGAGGCGGGCCACATGTCGGCGGCGGCCGCCGCCGCGGAAGCCGCGCTCGCGCGCACGACGGCAGCGCCGGCCGCGGAGAGGGCGGCCCTGCTCGGCGCCGCCGGCACGTATCGATACGAGCTCGGCGAAGAACGCGCGGCGCTGCCGCACCTGCAGGCCTACGTCGGCCTGCGTCCGGACGACGCGAGCGCCACCTTCCGGATCGGCTGGTGTCTGCTGCGCATCGCCGAGGTGCCCGAGGGCCCGAACGGGCCGCTCGTGGCCCAACAACGCGCCGAGGCCGCGGCGAAGGCGTTCGCGCGCTGCGTCGAACTCGCTCCCGGTGACGAGGACGCGGCATTGGCGGTCGGAGCCGCCTACCTGCGTGCGGCGGAGCTGGCCGGCAAGCGCAAGGACTTCGCGGTGCGCGACGAACGACGCACGCAGGCCGACCGGCAGTTCCGCGAGGTCGCGGCGCGGTTTCCCGGCAACGCCGAGGCGATGTTCCGCCTCGCCGTGCTCGCGGAGCACGACGGGCAGCTCGCCGAGGCGCGCGCCGCCTACGAACAGGCGCTGCAACGGGACCCACGGCACCTCGGCAGCCTGCTCAATCTGGCCGCGATGCACGACGCCGATGGCCACCACGTCGAGGCCGAAGCGCTGCTGACTCGCGCGCTGCGAGCTGCCGAACCCGCGCAGTTGACGGCCGAGGAGCGATCGCGGATCGAGCAGCGGCTGCGTTCGAGGCCGCCGGAGCGACCCTAGCCCCGCCGGCCCGCGCTCACGCGCCCATGATGCTGTAGCCGGCGTCGACGTATATCGTCTGGCCGGTGATGCCGCGCGCGAGGTTGGACAGCAGGAACAGCGCCACGTTGCCGACGTCACCCTGGTCGACGTTGCGTCGCAGCGGCGACTTCTGCGCCATGGAGTCGAGCAGCGAACCGAAGTCCGCCACGCCCATCGCCGACACCGTCTTGATCGGACCGGCCGAGATCGCGTTCACGCGCACGCCTCGCGGTCCGAGGTCGTTGGCGAGGTAGCGCGTGCTCGCCTCGAGCGCGGCCTTGGCGACGCCCATCACGTTGTAGTTCGGCACGACCTTCTCGGCGCCGTAGTAAGTGAGGCAGACGATGCCGGCTTCGCGCCCTTCCATGAGCGGTGCGGCGTGTTTGGCGAGGCCGATCAGCGACCAGGCGCTGACCTGTTGCGCCATCTGGTAGCCCTCCCACGAGGTGTCGACGAAGTTGCCGCCCAGTTCTTCTCGTTTGGCGAACGCGATCGAATGCACGAGTCCGTCGATCGGGCCGAACTCCTTGCCGAGGCGGTCGAAGAAGCGCTCGATGTCGCCGGGCACGGTCACGTCGCACGGCGCCAGGAACGTGTCGCCTGGCAGGTCGGCCGCGAGCTTGCGCACCGGCTCCTCCATGCGCTCGTTCTGGTAGTTGAGCGCGAGCTGGGCGCCCTCGCGTTGCAGGGCCTGGGCGATGCCCCAGGCGATGGAGCGCTTGTTGGCGATTCCGAAGATCACCACCTTCTTGCCGGACATCAGGACCATGCTTCTTGCCTCGCTCGGTGGACGTTCATCGTGGTGCGCGCAACCATAGCGGTCGAGGGGAGCTCGTCACACCCGCAGCTCGCCGCCCGTGTGCAGGGCGGCGCGGAAGACCTTGCGCGACGGCGTCGTCCACGGCGTTCGGTCGTCGATCGGGAACCAGGCCAGGCGACCCGGTTCGCGCACTTCGGCCGCGTGCGCATGCAGCACGATGCGATGGCACGTGATCGCATGGCGCACGCTGGCGACCACACCACCGACGCGGACGTGCGCGCCGAAGCGTTCGAGCAGGGCCGGTCGCAGGTCGTCGACCGCCACGTCGGTCAGCATGCCGGCACCGGGCAGCTCGATCTGGCCGCCGTTCGCCTCGCCGGCCGCGATGCGGCCCCCGAGCGCGCCCTCCGGCCCCACGGCCAGGGCCACGCGCGCGGTCACCTGCACGGCGGGCTGCGGCTTCTTGCGAACCGGCAGCTCGTCGACGAGGCCGCGCTCGCGCGCGACACAACCGGTCGCGATGGGGCAGTTGGCACAGTCGGGCGCGGTCGGCGTGCAGACCATGGCGCCGAGTTCCATCAGCGCCTGGTTGAAGTCGCCGGGGCGCCGCCGATCGAGCCAGCCCGACACAGCGGTCCGGATCCGCTTCCTGCCGGCGGCCGTGTGCGTCGGCACGCGCGAGCCCAGGTACCGTGCGGCGACCCGTTCGACGTTGCCGTCGACCGCGACCTCGGGCCGGCCGAACGCGATCGACGCGAGCGCGCCGAGCGTGTACGGCCCGATGCCCGGCAGCGCGGCGAGCGCGGCTGGCGCATCGGGCACGACCCCGCCGTGCGTCTCGACGACGGCGCGCGCGCCGTCGCGCAGCAGCCGCGCGCGGCGGTAGTAGCCAAGCCCGCGCCAGGCCACGAACAGGTCGTCGTCGCTGGCGGCGGCGAAATCGGCCGGCGTCGGGAACCGCCGCATGAACTGCTCGAACGCGCTGCGCACGGCCTCGACGCGCGTCTGCTGCAGCATGACCTCGCTGACCCAGATCGCCCATGGTTCGCCCGTGCGTCGCCACGGCAGATCGCGCCGGTTCGCGTCGAACCAGGTCAACAGGCGGCCGGCGAAGCGGCCCGCCGACTCAGTCACCGAGCATGCTCGCGTCGGTCGGCCGCGACTGCAGTTCGAGGCCCAGGCGATTGCGCATGTCCTGTTCCGCCTGGTCGAGCTGGTCGTTGAGCTGCACGGCGTCCTCGTGCTCGTACACCAACGTGATGCGGATCGTGCGCGTGCCCTCGATGCCCTGCACGCGCGTCCGGATGCTGACTTCCGGGTGCTTCCTGGCGACGTCGGCGAGCGCCCGGCTGATCGACGACTCGTCGCGGCCGTGGTAGTCGACGTGGCGTTCGCCGCGCACCGTGTCGGGCCCCTCGGCACTCATCACGGGCATCACGTGGGTCGTGAAGAAGCGCTGCATCTCGGCGGGCACCCCGGGCAGCAGGAACGCGGTGGTCGGACCGAGCCGCAGCTGCACGGCGGGTGCCGAACCGACGGTGTTCTCGTAGCAGATCGCACCCTTGGGCACGTTCGCCATGCCGCGCCGACTGTCGCTGAGTTCGGGGCTGCTGACCACGTCCTTCGCGTGCAGGCGCCGGTAGGAGTTCTGGATGAACTCCAGCGCCTTCGGGTCTTCGACGAGCGGCAGGCCCGCGGCCTTGGCCAGGCAGGCGCGCGAGTTGTCGTCCCAGTTGGGGCCCATGCCACCCGTCATCAGCACGAAGGTCGGCTTCTGTTCGAGTGCCCAGCTGAGGCCCCCGACCATCTCGTTCTCGACGCGATCGACGACCTGGATCGTGCGCACGCGGTAGCCGAGGTCGTCGACCCGGCTCGCGATGAAGGCGGCGTTCCGGTCGACCACCGAACCTTCGAGGATCTCGCGGGAGACGACCAGGATGATGACGCTCTTGTCGAACAAGCAGGGCTCCGGAGGGTGGCCGCGGGGGCCGGGTCGTGGTCGTCGCGGGGGAGGCTACAGAAGGATGCTACAGGATCTGCGCCGATGTTGAAGCGCCTGCCCGGCCCCGGAAGAATGGTCTTTTCGTCACCGTCGACCCCGCCCGAACCGTGCGCTCATGACCGATCCGACCCCGCCCGAGGGCGGCCGCATCACCGATCTCCTGCTCGAGCGGGAGATGCGCGAGAGCTACCTGAACTACTCGATGAGCGTGATCCTGAGTCGCGCTCTGCCCGATGCCCGCGACGGTCTGAAGCCGAGCCAGCGTCGTGTGCTCGTGTCGATGAACGACCTCAACCTGGGGCCGCGCAGCAAGCACCGCAAGTGCGCCAAGATCTGCGGCGACACGTCGGGCAACTACCACCCGCACGGTGAGTCCGTCGTGTATCCGACCCTCGTCGGCATGGCGCAGGAGTTCGCGACGCGGTACCCGCTCGTCGACAGCCAGGGCAACTTCGGCGCCATCGACGGCAGCCCGCCGGCGGCGATGCGTTACACCGAGGCCCGTTTGGCGTATCCCGCCGTGCACCTGCTCGAGAATCTCGATCAGGAAACCGTCGATCAGGTGCGCAACTACGATGACTCGCTGTGGCAGCCCGTCGTGCTGCCGGCGCGCTTCCCGAGCCTGATCTGCAACGGCTCGACGGGCATCGCGGTCGGCATGGCTGCCAGCCTGCCGCCGCACAACCTGCGCGAGGTCGCGGCCGCGATCGAGAAGCTGCTCGACAAGCCCGAGGTCACGCTCGACGAACTGCTCGAGATCGTGCAAGGCCCGGACTTCCCGACGGGCGGCACGATCATGGGCCGGAGCGGCATCCGCAACGCCTACGCCAGTGGCCGCGGTTCGGTCGTGTGCCGCGCGAAGTACCACATCGAGGAGAAGCGGGGCCGCAAGCTCATCGTCTTCACCGAGGTGCCGTTCCAGATCAAGACGACGACGATCCTCGAACGCATCGACCACCTCGTGAAGAGCGACCAGATCGATTCGATCTCGGACGCCAACGACGAGAGCAACGATCGCGTCGGCCTGCGCCTGGTCGTCGAACTCAAGAAGGCCGTCGAGGACGAGGCGGTCACGATCAATCAGCTGTTCAAGCTCTCGCCGCTGCAGAGCACCTACTCGATCATCAACCTCGCGATCCTCGACGGTCGTCCGCGCACGCTCGGCTTCAAGCAGCTGCTCGAGTGCTATCGCGACCACCGGCAGGACGTGATCCGCCGCCGCACACGCTACCTGCTGCGCAAGGCCGAGGACCGGTTGCACATCCTCGAAGGTTTGCGCCTCGCGGTGCAGAACATCGACGAGGTCATCGAGCTCATCAAGAGCTCGGCCGCGTTCGACGTGGCGCGCCAGCGCCTGATCGAGCGCTTCACGCTGTCGGACGTGCAGGCCCGCGCGATCCTCGACATGCGTCTCGCCCGCCTCACCGGCCTCGAGATCGACAAGCTGCAGGAGGAGTACAAGGAGGTCAGCGACAAGATCACCTACCTCAAGACGATCCTCGCCGACCGGAGCGTGTTGATCGGTCTCATGAAGCAGGACCTGCGCGAGATGGTCGCCCAGTACGGCGACGACCGCCGGACCACGATCAGCGACGAGGAGATCGGCAGCTTCGTGGCCGAGGACCTGATCCCCGAGGAGATGATGGTGGTCACGGTCACGCGCGAGGGCTACATCAAGCGCACGGCGCTCGATCAGTACCGCACGCAGGGGCGCGGCGGCAAGGGCGTCAGCGGCGCCGAGACCAAGGAAGGCGACTTCCTCTGGAACCTGTTCGTCGCCAGCACGCACGACTACCTGTTGTTCTTCACCGACAACGGGCGCGTCTACTGGAAGAAGGTCTACGAGCTGCCGAGCTACGGCCGCGCGGCGAAGGGGCGCGCACTCGCCAACGTCGTCGAGACGCAGCCCGAGGAGAAGATCACCGCGATCCTGCGCGTCGAGTCGTTCGACGACCGGTTCCTGTTCACGGCCACCAAGAACGGCCTCGTCAAGAAGACGGCGCTCGAGCAGTACAGCAGGCCGCGTGCGGGCGGCATCATCGCGGTCGGCATCGAAGAGGGCGACAGCCTCGTCGGCGTGAGCCTCTGCCGCGCCGGCCAGAGCATCGTGCTCGGCACGAGCCAGGGCATGTCGATCCGCTTCGAGGAGAGCGATGCGCGCGCGATGGGCCGCAGCGCGGTCGGCGTCTGGGGCATCCGCCTCGACGAGGGCGACGAGGTCCGCGACATGGTCGTCACCGACGGCACGGGCACCCTGCTCACGGTCTGCGAGAACGGCTACGGCAAGCGCACGCCCGTCGAGGAGTACCGCCAGCAGAGCCGCGGCGGCAAGGGCATCATCGACATCCGCACCAACGACCGGAACGGCAAGGTGGTCAACCTGCTCTCGGTCAAGGACGAGGACGAGGTCATCATGATCACGAAGGATGGCCAGATCGTGCGCACCAAGGTCTCGGAGATCAGCGTCATCGGCCGCAACACGCAGGGTGTGCGCTGCATCGCGCTCAACGAGGGCGACCAGCTCGTCAGCGTCGCGCGCATTCCCAGCGAAGAACCCGAGGCGACCGAGACCGCCGCCAACTGAACATGCCCAAGCACCTCGAGCAGCTCACCTCCGACATGAAGACAGCGATGAAGGCCGGCGACAAGCCGCGCCTCGAAGTGCTGCGCATGCTCATCAGCGATCTCAAGAAGAAGGCCATCGACGCCCAGGTCGACAGCCTGCCCGACGACGAGGAGGTCGCCGTGCTGCAGAAGGCCGTGAAGACGCGCGCCGACAGCGTCGCGCAGGCGACCGCGGCCGGGCGCCCCGAGATCGCCGCCCGGGAACAGGCCGAGATCGACGTGATCCAGGGCTACCTGCCCAAGCAGATGTCGGCCGCCGAGGTCGCCGAGAAGGTGCGCGCCGTCGCGGCCGAGATCGGCTACACGGGCGCCAAGGACACGGGCCGCTTCATGAAGGAGTGGATGGCGAGGTACAAGGGCCTCGCCGACGGCAAGCTCGTGCAGGAAGCGCTCAAGACGCTGGGTTAGCCCGCGCGCTCGCCGTTCGCCGCGGCGCGCGTCTATCATGGGCAGCATGGTGTCGGCGCCCGAACCCTCGATCGTGCTGCTGCGGCGCATCCAGGCCGGCGACACCGGCGCGTGGGACGACCTCTACCTGCGCTACCGCGACCGGCTGCTGTTCACGATCCGCTGCCAGCTCGGCCCCGGCCTGCGCGCCAGGCTGCAGAGCGAGGACGTGCTGCACAGCGTCGTGCGCGACGCCTTGTCGGACCTGCAGCAGTTCGTGCCGCACGACGACGGGGCGCTCGCGAGGTACTTGCACGTCTGCGTGCGCAACAAGATCCTCAAGAAGGCCGCGTTCCACGGCGCGCAACGCCGTGCGGGCAGCGTGCCGCTGTCGGACTCGCTCGCGGAGCGGCTGCCGCAGGCGCGCGACGAACTCGGTTACGTCGACAGCGACCGCTACGAGGCGCTCGAAGCGGCGCTGCAGCGCCTCGACGAACCGATGCGCACGGTCGTGCTCGGGCGTGTGGTCGAAGGGCTCACGAACGCGGAGCTCGGCGCCGCGATCGGCAAGAGCGAGGAGGCGACCAAGAAGATCTACCAGCGTGCCGTGGCGCGCCTGGGCGTCGTGCTGAGCCTGGCCCCGGGAGCGCCATGACCGACGCCGGCGAAGCGCTCGAGGGTGCGGTCGAGCAGTTCCTCGACCGGCGCGAGCGCGAGCCGCGGCTGTCGCCCGAGCAGTTCGCCGCCGAGCATCCGGAAGCGGGGCCGCGGCTCCTCTCAGCGCTGCACGCTGCGATGCGCGTGCTCGACACGTTCTCGGACGGCACGCCGGCGCAGCCGGCGCAGATCGGCCCGTACCGCGTCGTGCGCGAGATCGGCCGCGGCGGCATGGGTGTGGTCTACGAAGTCGAACACGACGGTGTGCGGCTGGCCATGAAGCGCCTGCACGCACCGTGGCTCGGCGACCGGCACACGCGAGAGCGGTTTGCGCGCGAGGCGCGCGCGCTGCAGCGCGTGCGGCATCCGGGCATCGTGCGCATCGTCGACGTCGGTGAGGCCGACGAGCAGCCGTTCCTCGTGCTGGAGCTCGTCGACGGGCGTTCGCTCGCCGAACAGGCAGCCATGCCCTGGCGCGACGCGGCGACGCTCGTGCAGCGCGTCGCCGAGGCGCTGGCCGATGTGCATCGTGCCGGGCTCTGCCACCGCGACCTCAAGCCCGCGAACGTGCTGCTGCGCGACGACGGCTCCCCCGTGTTGGTCGACTTCGGTCTCGTGCACGACGACCGCGACGTGACGTTGACGGGAACCGGCGACCTGGTCGGCACGCCGCGCTACCTCGCGCCCGAGCAGGTCGATGCGAGCCGCGCCGATGCGCGCACCGACGTCTTTGCGCTCGGTCTGCTGCTCGCCGAGCTGCTGAACGGCCGCCCCGTGCGCGAGGAGAGCGACTGGCAGCACCTGCGCACGCGCGTGCCGCGCGGCGAACGGCCGGCCTTCGGCCCGCAGGTGCCGACCTCGATCGTGCGCATCGTGCACACCGCACTCGCGCGCGCGCCGCGCCGCCGCTTCGCCGATGCCGCGGGCATGGCTGCAGAACTCGAGCGCGCGCTGGCCGGGAAGCCGCTCACGGCGAGGCCGCCCGGACCGCTGTTGCGCTCGTGGGACTGGCTCGTGCTGCATCCGCGGCAGTCGGGCGTGTTGGCGACGGCGGTCGTCACGCTCGCGATCGGCGGCGCCGTGGCGTGGCGCCACCACACGGAGCAGCGCCAGCACGAGCAGGCCCAGGCGTCGTTCCAGCGCGGCGTCGAAGCGTGGCTGCGACAGGACGTCGCCGTCGCGCGCGAAGCGGCGACGGACGGCCTCGACCACTGGCGCGCCCACGACGGTGCGGCGCTGCTGCTCGCACTGTGCAGCAGCGACCCGGCGACCGCGACGCTGCCCGACACGGCGCGCGAACCGTCGCTGCGTCTCGCGCTGCAGTCCCGGCAGCAGGGGCGTTGGGTCGAGGCGAGCGATGCGATGGCGACGGCCTGCCGCCTCGACCCCGGCTGCGCACTCGGCCACGTGCTGCTAGCGGAGGTCGCGGGCCATGCCGGCAACTTCGGCGCCGCCGCCGATGCGCTCGCGGCCGCGGCGCGCATCATGCCGGACTCGGCTGTCGTGCTGGAGCAGCTCGGCCAAGCGCGGCTGCGCGCGAAGGACGTCGACGGGGCGGTCGCCGCGTTGCAGCGGGCATCGCAGCTGGAGCCCGACAACTGGCGCTTGCACCATCGGCTCGCGCGCGCGCTCTACGCGAACGACGCCGCCGCCGGCCTGCGCGAGATCGACCGGGCCAAGGAGCTGCTCGGCAGCGACCGTTCCTCGTCCTGGCTGGAGGTGCGCACCGTCGAGGCCTCGCTGCTCGACAAGGCCGGCCGCACCGCCGAG
>DASUFY010000325.1:0-15692 GCA_036274315.1 Planctomycetota bacterium
CCGCACCAGAGAACCGGTACGGAACTCCAACAAACCACGTCCTGCCACGCGATGGCGGCCACGATCCACTCTCGCAGTCGCGTACCAGCTCATAGGGCAATTGAATACGACCTGACATCGCCTGTTGGCTCCCTTGTTCAAAACGGGCCTGGGATCGGTGAGCCGTTCGAACACGACTGACATTCGGCCGCCACGCGGGCCTCCTGTCAATCAGCCTTGCGGCAGGCGAACCGCGAGAGCGCGAGCCGCCGTCACGCGGCACAGGCAACGGCTCTCACGGGGCGTCGACCCGACCGGCGCCGCCGGCGCGACAACGCGTCGGCCACCCCGCCGCGTGGCGCCGCGCGGCGCGAGCCACACTGTTCAGAACCGCAGCGGCGCGCCGCCGGCGCGCGGCAAGGTCCTGAGCAGGCCCGCGCCGCAGGCGCGGTCCTGCTCAGAAGCCGCCGGCCGTGATCGTCTGCAGCCGCGAGAACGCGAAGCCCGATGGCTGCGCGGCGCAGAACGTCAGGTTCTGGTTGTGCAGGAACGTGCCGACCGGCACGCCGGCCAGCGACACCGGCAGCACGATCGTGCCTCCGGGACCCGCCGGGCCGCCGATGACGAGGATCAGCGTCGGGGTCAGCCCGAGGCCGAGCGGACAGGCGAGCGGCCCGTTGATCGGGATGAAGGGACCGGCGACCACGTCGAACGCGAAGATGCCGAAGCCGAGCGGCGGCAGGCCGCCCATGCCGACCGCGAACACCGCGTTGCCCGTGCTCATGACGCTCGTCGTGTACGCGGTCGGGCCGGGACCGGCGCCGGCACAGCCTTCGCAGCCGGCCAGCGCCGGCACCGCCGCGGGATCGTTCATGAACGCGAGGCCCTCGCCGGGCGGGCCCGCGGGGAACGGGATCGCGGCCGGGTTGCGCATGTCGAAGACCATCGGCCCCGACACGAGGTAGAGCGGGCGCAGGCCGAGCGGATTGACCGTGCCGATCTTGTCGATCGCGATGTCGCCGACCGGCGGCCCGACGAACGGCGCAACCGGAGCCAGCGGCGGTCCCGCCGGCAGGCCACCGGGGAAGAAGTTGTAGGCGACGCCCGCGACGTCGACGGCCCACAGCGTGCCCGTCGCCCCGTCCCACTCGAGGCCCGAGATCGGCGGCGCCGGGAACGGCAGCGGGAACGGCGGCACGACGATCGGCAGTCCCGGCACCGGCGCCACGCCGACGACGATGCCCGGAATGGAGACCATGTACATGATGCCCGCCACCGGATCGATCGCGATGCCCGTGACCGGGCCACCGATCGCGCCCATCACGGGCGGCGGGATCGGGATCACGGGCACGATGGGACCGAGCGCCGGAAACGTCGGCGACGGCATCGACGAGAGCAGGAACCCGTTCGTGTACCAGATCAGGCCGACGACGTTGTCGAACGTGGCATCGCCGGGTGTGGGCACGCCCGGGCCGGGCGGCGGCAGCAGCGGCGCCGACGGGTAGGTGACGATCGGCGGGTTCGGCACGGGCAGCAGCGCGGTCGGCGGCTGCAGTTCGGTCACCAGGCCACCGAGCGGATCGAACGAGACGAGGCGCTGCGCATCGGCAGCGGCCAGCAGCAGACTGCCGGCGAGGAGTCCAGGAAGTAGGTGTCGCATGGTGGATTGCAGGGGTGCAAGGAGCCCGAGACCTCGGGGGCAAGGCCAGGCGCTGCAGCATGGAGAGCCCGCGCGAAGCGAACGCACGCGGATTTTGGAGCGGCGGGCGTTTGCCGATCGGCCTGCCGCGGCCGGGGCCGGGGCCCGAACCGCGAACCCCACAGGCTCGACTCGCCGAGGCCTCTGCGCTCTGATCCAACCCGCATGTCGCACCCAGCGCGCAGCCTGATCCCGGTGCCATCGAGCGGGGCCGCGTGACCGCCGACGCCGACCGCGGCATGCGGGCGCTGCTCGGGCCGGACGGACCGGTCGCGCGACGGCTGCCCGACTTCGAGCTGCGCCCGCAGCAGGTGCAGTTCGCCGAGGCCGTCGAACGGGCGCTGGCCAGCGGCCGCCACCTGATCGCCGAGGCCGGCACCGGCACGGGCAAGTCGTTCGCCTACCTGCTGCCGGCCGTCGTGCACGCCGACCGGCACCAGGGCCAGGGCCCGATCGTGATCTCGACGCGCACGATCGCGCTGCAGGAACAGCTCGAGCAGAAGGACCTGCCGTTCCTGCACGCGGTGCTGCCGTTCGAATGGTCGTCCGTCACCGCGATCGGGCGCAACAACTACCTCTGCCTGCGGCGCATGCACCTCGCCGAACGCGAGCAGCATCTGTTCGAGGATCCCGAGCGGCACAGCCAGCTGCGGCGCATCGTCGACTGGTCGCTCGAGACCCGCGACGGCACGCGCCAGGATCTCGACTTCCCACCGATGCCCGAGGTCTGGGAGGAAGTGCAGGCCGAACACGGCAACTGCCTGCAGCGCGCCTGCAAGCACTACGAGCACTGCCACTGGCAGCGCGCGCGGCGTCGCATGCAGACGGCCCAGGTGCTCGTCGTCAACCACGCGCTCTACTTCGCCGACCTCGCGCTGCGCATGGCCGGCGCGTCGTACCTGCCCGCGCACCGCGTCGTCATCTTCGACGAAGCGCACCACCTCGAGCGCACGGCGACCGAGAGCCTCGGGCTGCGCATCGGGCCGCGCACGGTCGGCTGGCACCTGCGGCGGCTGCACGCGCGGCGCAGCGACAAGAGCCTGCTGTCGCGCCACGGCACGCCGGCGGCGCGCATCCTGTGGGAGGAGGCCTGGCAGCACAACGAAGCGTTCTTCGCCGACATCGAGGAACGCCTGCGCAGCGGCGAGCAGCGCGAAGGCCTGCCGCTGCACGAATCGACGATCGAAGAGCCGCTGTCGCCCGTGCTGCGCGCGCTGAGCACCGAGCTCGGGACCGCGGCCGTGCGCACCGAGGAGGTCGATGCGCGCATGGAGCTGCAGGCGCGCGCGAACGGGCTCGACGAGCTGTGCGCGAAGCTGCGTGCACTGTGTCTGCACAACCCCGAGGCGACGACGCCGTACGTGCGTTGGATCGAACCCTCGCGCCACGGCGCGCAGTTGTGTGGCGCCCCGCTCGACGTGAGCAAGGCCCTGCGCGAGCACCTGTTCCGCAATGGGCCCACGGCGATCCTGACCAGCGCCACGGTCGGCACAGGCGACGATCCCGACTTCGCCTGGCTGCGCCGGCAGCTCGGGCTCGACGAAGCGGACACGCTGCGGCTCGGCTCGCCGTTCGACTATGACCGCAACGTCGAGCTCGCGCTCGAGGAAGCGATGCCGGACCCGGCGCAGCAGGGCAACGCGTTCCGCGCCGAGGTGCTCGCGCGCACGCTGCACCACCTGCTCGCCAACGGCGGCCGCGCGCTCGTGCTGTGCACGTCGTGGGACTTCGTGCGCACGCTCGCCGCGGGCCTGCGTGCGCCGCTCGCCGAAGCGGGCATCGAGCTGCTCGTGCAAGGCGAAGCGCCGCTCGCGCGCCTGCTCGTGCAGAAGCGGGAACAGCCGACCTCGGTGCTGATCGGCACCGACAGCCTGTGGGAAGGCATCGACGTGCGCGGCGACGCGCTGACGTTGGTGGTCATCACCCGGCTGCCGTTCCAGAGCCCGGGCCACCCGCTCGTGCAGGCGCGCCTCGAGGCGCTGCGCGCCCAGGGCCGCGACCCGTTCGCCGACCACTCGCTGCCCGAGGCGATCCTCAAGTTCCGCCAGGGCTTCGGCCGCCTGATCCGGAGCCAACAGGACCGCGGCAAGGTCGTCATCCTCGATCCGCGCGTGCGCACGAAGGCCTACGGGCGGCGGTTCGTGGCGTCCCTGCCGTTCGCGGCCGAAGGTGGCGATCGGGAAATCTGAGGCGGCGCGCGACAGGATCGCACCGCGCGCCGTGCACCTGGGGCTATCGGAATGATATCATTCCAATAGCCACCATGAACACGACGTCCCGCGAACACCTCTATCCGAACCCCGGCACCGGCCTCGTCATGCTCCTGCTCGGCATCCTGATGATGCCCGCCAGCATCCTCGCCATCCCGACCGGCGGTGTGCTCGCCCATCGCGAGCTCGCCCTGGCCGGCGTGCCCTTGATCGTCGCCGGTGTGCTCGGGGTCTTCGCTTCCATCCTCGTCTTCCGCGGCCTCGTGCTGGTCAACCCGAACCAGTCCAAGGTCGTCGTGTTGTTCGGCAAGTACAAGGGCACGCTGCGGCAGGACGGCTTCTTCTGGGTCAACCCGTTCGCGGTGCGCCGCAACCTGAGCCTGCGTGCGCACAACTTCAACAGCGACAAGCTCAAGGTCAACGACCTGCGCGGCAACCCGATCGAGATCGGCGCCGTCGTGGTCTGGCGCGTGCGCGACACGGCGCAGGCCGCGTTCGACGTCGAGGACTTCGAGTCGTACGTCGAGGTGCAGACCGAGTCGGCGCTGCGCCACCTCGCGTCGCTGCATCCGTACGACTCGCAGCACGACGCCGAGACGTCGCTGCGCGGCAGCAGCGAGGCGGTCAACGCCGAGCTGCAGAAGGAGCTCACGCAGCGGCTCGAGATGGCCGGCATCGAAGTGCTCGAAGGGCGCCTCAGCCACCTCGCCTACGCGCCCGAGATCGCGGGCGCCATGCTGCAGCGGCAGCAGGCCGAGGCGATCATCGACGCGCGCACGCGCATCGTCGACGGTGCCGTCGGCATGGTGCAGATGGCGCTCGAACAGCTCGAGAAGAACGGCGTCGTCGACCTCGACGAGGAACGCAAGGCCCAGATGGTCAGCAACCTGCTGGTCGTGCTCTGCTCCGAGCGCGGCACCCAGCCGGTCGTCAACGCGGGCACGCTGCACGGCTGAGACGTGGGCGACGACAAGAGAGGCTTCCTGTTGCGCCTGCCGCCGCGCGTCCTCGACGAGCTGCGGCGCTGGGCCGAGCAGGACATGCGCAGCATCAACGGCCAGATCGAGTGGCTGCTGCGCGAGGCGCTGACGAAGCGGCTCGGCCGCGACCCGGGCGAACCGCCGGCCGCCGCGAAGAAGAAGCGCTCGAGCGGTTCGTGAGCCGCGCCGGATGATCCGGTTCGCCTCGCAGCCGGGGCCTGCACAGCGCCGGATGCGCGTTGCGACGCCCTTTCGCGCGAACGACCTGCGCAACTCCGCTTCGCGCCTGCACACCCGCGGGCGCGGCGCTACCATCCGTCCCGTGACCGACCATGTCCCCGATCCCGCACTCGACTACGCGGCGCTGCTGCGCCGCGTGCACGAACGGCTGCCTGGAGTCCAGGGCGTATGGCTGTTCGGGTCGCGCGCGCGCGGCGACGCGCGGGAAGACAGCGACATCGACCTCGCCGTGCTCGGGCCCACCGCGTTCGACCCCGTGTTGGTGTTCGACCTGGGTCTGGAACTCGGCGTGCTGGCCAGCCGCGACGTCGACCTGGTCGACCTCCGGGCCGCCTCGACCGTGCTGCGCAAGGAGGCGTTGCACGGTGGACGCCTCCTGTCCTGTCTGGACCGAGCCGCGTGCGAGGCCTTCCTCGCGGATTCCATGGCGCTCTACGTCGCGTTCCGGGACGAACTCGCACTGGCCAGCCGCGACGCACGGACATGAACGACGTCGCCGCCGGCAAGGTCCGTAACATCCGCGACTGCGTGCAGCGCCTGCGTGCCGTCGACCCTGGCACGCTCGAGGGCATCGAACAGGACCAGCTCGTGCAGGAGTCGCTGGTGCTCAACGTGCAGCGCGCTTGCCAGGCGGCGATCGACCTCGCGACGCACCTGGTGCAGGCAGCGGGGCTCGGCCCACCGAACGACAGCCGCGACGCGTTTGCGCGGCTCGAAGCCGCGGGCCGGCTTTCGCGCCCGCTCAGCGAGCGGCTGCAGGCCATGGTCGGCTTCCGCAACGTCGCCGTGCAACGCGACCACGTGCTCGACCTGCGCGTGCTGCGCTCGATCCTCGACGGCCGTCTGGCCGACCTGCTCGCCTTCGCGGCACTCGTCGAGCGCGACGAGGCCTGAGCCCGGGTCGCCCGCTACTGCGCGCGCCAGGCCGCGGCCTGCTCGGGAAACCCGTTGACCCGGTACGCATCCGCGATCGTGCGCCGCGCCTTGCCGAGCACGGGATGGCCGGCGGGCAGCATCTGCTGCAGGTTCTCGTACTCGGCCAGCAGCATCGGTTCGGCCTCGCTCCAGCGCTTCTGCCAGGCGAGGCAGGCACCGAGGTTGAAGCGCATCTGCGGGCCGGCCGGATCGCGCGCATCGACGAGCGTCTTCGCCAGCTCCACCGCGCGCCGCAGGTACGGTTCGGCTTCGGCGAACCGGGTGCTCTGATTCAGCGCCATGCCGAGGTTGTGGATCCGGCGCAGATACACGTCCGTCGGCGCGCCACCGCGCACGTCGTAGACGCGCACGACCTCGCGCATGGTCTCGATGGCCTCGGCCCCCCTGCCACGCTGCATGAGCAGATCGGCGCGGTTGTTGAGCACCAGCAGCGTGCTCTCGTGCGTCGGGCCGTAGGTCTTGCGGGTCACCTCGAGCAGTCGCGGATACATGCCTTCGGCCCGATCCAACTGGCCCGACTGCTGCAGCGCCTGCACGTAGAGTTGGAGCGGCCAGCACGTCGCCGCGCTGTCGGCGCCGTGCGACGCGATCGCGTGTTGCCAGGCCCGCTCCGCGAACACGAGCTCGTCGTCGTAGCGACCGAGCGCGCTGGCCGCCTCGGCCGCGAGCGCGTCGCCCCGGATCTGCTGCTCCTCGTTCCCGAGCCGATCGGCCAGTTCTCGCAGCGTGTTCGCGCCGTCGAGCAGTTCGGCGTTGGCGCCGACCTCGAGCAGCAGGCCGCAGAGGTCCGCCTGCACGGCCATGCGGGTCTCGTCCGACACATCGTGCGCCGCTTCGGCCACGGCGCCGCGCAGCATCTGCTCGCCGCGCTCGATCTCGCCGCAGGCGGCCAGCACGTAGCCACGCAGGGCCTGGAATCGCAGCCGGTGCTCGCGCCACTTCTGCTCGTCGTCGCCCATCGCCAACGCGAGAGTCGGTTCCTCGGCGGCCTGCTGGATCTCGGCCGCACGCTCGAGTTCGCGCCGTGCGTCCTCGAAGCGATGCAGGCGCTTGTAGATCCGCCCGCGCAGTTCGCGGACCGCGAACTCGACGGACGGATCGCCGAGCTCAGCCAATGGCGCGTCGAGCAGTTCGTGCACCTTGACGTCGCGACTCGCGGCCGTGTCGTCGATGCCGTCGAACAGACCGACCGTCACGCCCATGACTTCGCGCGCCAACTGCTCGCCCTTCCTGGCCGACTGTTCCCCCAACCTGGCACGCTGCAGGCCGCGCACCAGACCGAAGCCGCCCGTGCCGAGCCCCGCCAGCACCGCGCCCACGATCGCCGCGGCGACCCGATGGCGGCGCAGGAACTTGCGCAACCGATAGGTCCGCGACGGCGGCCGCGCCCGCACCGGTTCGTGGCCGCGCCAGCGCGCGAGGTCGGCGGTCAGCTCGCCGACCGTCGGATAGCGGCGGGCGGGATCCTTGGCGAGCGCCTGCAGCACGATGCAGTCGAGATCCGCGGGCAGATGGGCAATGACCTGCGACGGCCGCCGCGGCTCCTGCTCGAGCACGAGGTCGGGGATGCGGGCGAACGGCACGCCGTCGAAGTCGAACGGCGCGCGCCCGCACAGCAGATGGTAGAGCAGCACGCCGAGCGCGTAGACGTCGCTCGGGGTGCCGATGGCAGCCGAACGCCCGAGCAGCTGCTCGGGCGCCATGTACTGCAGCGTGCCGATCATCTCACCGGTGCGCGTCAGGGTCGGCGCCGGCGCCTCGGCCCCCTCGAGGGCGCGCGCGATGCCGAAGTCGATGAGCTTGAGGGTGCCGTCGCGCCCGACGAGCACGTTGCTCGGCTTGAGGTCGCGGTGCAACACGCCGCGCTGGTGCCCGTAGGCGACCGCGTCGCAGAGGCGCACGAAGAGTTCGATGCGCTCGAGCCGCGACAGGCCCCGTTCTCGCGCCCAGGTCAGCACATCGACGGCGCCGTCGACGAGTTCCATGGCGAACCACGCGACCTCGTCGCCGTCGAGCGTGTCGCTGCCCGCCTCGTAGAAGGTCGCGATGGCCGGGTGGTTCAACACCGCGAGCACCTGGACCTCGTGCTCGAAGCGCCAGCGCTCCGCCGCGGAGCGCACGCCGCGCGCGACGAGCTTGATCGCCACGCGCCGCTCGGGCTCCCGCTGCCGGGCCTCCCAGACGGCCCCCATGCCGCCGCTGCCGAGCGGGCGCACCAGTTCGAACCGGCCGAGCCGCAGGCCCGCGGACGCGGGGTCGCTGCGCGCGCCCGGCGCCGGCGGCGCGGCCGATCGATCGAGGAAGTCCGGTCGTTCCGCATCGCGCGACAACAACCCCTTCACCTGCTCGGCCAACCAGGCGTCGGTCGCCTCGAGTTCGCGCAGGCGGGTCGTGCGCGCCGGCTCGGGCAGGTCGACCAGGACCTCGAACTCGCTGCGGATGCGCTGCCAGCTCACGACCCGGCCTGCTCCGACAACCGCTGGCCCAGTCGCGCGCGCGCCACGCGCCAGCCGCGTTCGACGGTGGACTCCGAGCAGCCTTCGATGGCGGCGATCTCGGCGTAGTTCATGCCGCCGAAGAAGCGCATCTCGACCCAGCGGGCCAGCGTCGGATCGTCGCGCTCGAGTTCGGCCAGCGCCGCGTCGAGGTCGAGCAGATCGACCTCACCCTGCTCGAAGAAGGCGACGACCTGCTCGAGGCCCTGCGGCTGCACGCCGCCGCCGCGCTTCTCGGCGCGCTTGGCCCTCACGTAGTCGACGAGCACGCTGCGCATCGCCTTGCCGGCGACGCCGAGGAAGTGCTCCCGGTTGGAGAAGTCGCTGCTGCCGGCGAGCTTCAACCAGGCTTCGTGCACGAGCGCCGTCGGCTGCAACGTTCCGCCGCGCATGCCGCGCAGTTCGCGGGCCGCCATCGCATGCAGCTCGCGGTAGACGAGTTCGGCGAGCCGGCCGCGCGCGTCGTCGGAGCCTTCCGACATGCGTCGCAGCAACATCGTGACTTCACCGGCCTTGGGGGCAGTCATCGTCGCGGGGGGCTCGAGCGCAGGTCGATCCAGGCGACCTGCCGGCGCGCAGTATAGCCGCGACGCACGGCCGGGAGCCGCGCACAACTTTGACGCCGCCCGGTCCGGCCCTCCGTGTCGTTGTTGCAACCCAACCAACGGAGCAACCATGAACCGCTTCCCCTGCCTCTCTCTGACCGCGATCGGCCTCGCCGGCCTCTCCACCATTTCCGCGCAGGCACCAGTGCCGCTCAGCGCGTTGGACACGATCTCACCGATCACGGCCGGTCCGACCGCTCCCGACGGCAGCCAGGCCGGCATCTGGGGCGCTGGCCGCAACTACAAGGTCAGCTTCCATGACGGAATGGCCTTCTACCCGTACGTCGGGCCGGACCTGCCGCACCAGCCACTGCGCTGGCGCACGACCTCGGTGCGCGCCGGCTCGACCGAACTGCTGCGCAACGCCGCGGCGCCGGCCCCGCACTGGACCGACACCCGCTGCGAGTTCGATCTCGGCGCCGTCACCGAACGCTACGACCTGCAGACCGGCGGGCTCGAACAGAGCTTCGTCGTGCACGAGCGCCCGGCCGCCGGCGACCTCGTCATCACCGGCGTCGTCACGACACCGCTGCAGCTCGAGACGGCGAACGACCACAGCGGTCCGCTCGCGCTGCGCCTGCCCGACGGCCGGGCCGTGGTCGAGTACGGCGCCGCGTTCGCCGTCGACGCAGTGGGCGAACGCACCCCGCTGGCGACCGAATGCGACGGCGCGACGATCCGGCTGCGTGTGCCCGCGGCGACGATGGCGCAGGCGCACTTCCCGCTGGTCGTCGACCCGTTCCTCGGCAACGTGCTGCTCGAGTCGGGTGGCGCACTGATCGACGTCGACGTGCTGCACGAGACGCTGACGGCGGCCACCACGCCCGCGCGCAACTGGGTCGTCTACAGCCGCGTCGCCGCAGCCGGCGATGCCGACATCTGGATCAAGCGTTTCGGCGACGACTTCACTGGCGCCGCGACGCCGTGCTACCAGGAGATCAGCCTCATCGACGCGCGGCACGGCCAGCTCGCGCTGGCGCCCGGCGCAAACCGTGTCGTGATGGCCTACGCGCTCGACAACCCACCCGTGCGCGCGATCGCCATCCACATGCACGACACCAACGACCTCGTGCTGCGCACGAGCATCGACACGCCGTTCTTCGCCAACGGCAACAGCGACTGGCGGCCCGACGTCGGCGGACGCAACGGCAGCATCGGCACCAAGGTGTTGATCGTCTTCCAGCGCGAGAACGTCATGCCGTGGGCCAACACCAACACGAGCACGGTCTACGGCACGGTCATCGACGCCGCGATCGGCGCGACGATGCTCGCCGTGGCACCCTTCCAGCTGCGCACGCGCCCGAACGCCGACCAGGAGCGGC
Organism: Planctomycetota bacterium; assembly: GCA_036274315.1. Lineage (GTDB taxonomy): Bacteria > Planctomycetota > UBA1135 > UBA1135 > UBA2386 > DASVAL01. The sequence continues at coordinate 10,467 of DASUFY010000325.1, forward strand.
CCGTGTGCAACCAGAGCTCGGCCGGCACCAACTGGGTCGTCGCGTTCCAGGAGAACCTCGGCAACGTCGTCAACGACGACTGGGACATCCTGACCGTCGCCGTCGGTTCGACGGGCGTGGTGAGCTCGAGCGAGGTGCTGACCGAACAGGCCGGCAACCCGCTGATCCACTCGGTCGGCCCGCAGATCGCCGGTTCCGCCGGCCGCTACCTGCTGACCTACACGACGCGCGCGTTCCAGCTCATGAACCCCAAGCCGAGCTCCGTGCAGGGCGACACGCTCTACGCGCAGCGCATCGACTGGGACCACACCGCCGACGTCGGCTCCCTGCCGCACCCGGCCGTCGTGCTCGACAGCCTCCCGACCAACGACCTCATCGCCGAAGGCTGCGCCTACGACACCGTCAGCAAGTCGCACTGGGCGGTCGTCAGCAGCGACCAGGCCGCAGGCAACTTCCGCATGCGCCGCGTCGGCTACACGGGCAACGAGGTGGAGAACCGCCTCTACACGCTCACGACGGGTGCGACCGCAGTCGCCATGGCGACGTCCTTCGACAGCGAGAAGCGCGAGTTCCCGGTGGCGGTCGCCGCCAACCTGACGACCGGCAGCGGTCGCCTGAACGGCAACGTGCTCCAGTACGCGGTCGTGGCGCCGCCGGCGACGATCGGCTTCGCGTGCGGCAGCGGCGTCTGGGACGGCCTCACCGCGACCGGCAACCGCCAGCGCATCGGCTCCGAGGACATGACGTTGAAGCTCACGAACGCGCCGCAGGACACGATCGCACTGCTCATGCTGTCGACGGCCGAGCTCGACCTGCCGGGCAGCCTGTTCGGCGCCCCGGGCTGCACGCTCGTGCCCGACATCCTCGGCGTGGGCTCGCTCGGCATCGTGACGGCGACGATCGCCGGTGGCCAGGCCTCGCTGGCGCTCGACCTGCCCGAGTTCCTGACGCCGTTCACGCTGTATGCCCAGTGGGGCTACCTCGTGCCGGGCGCCAACGACCTCGGCATCCTCGCCAGCGAAGGGCTCAGCGTGCCGATCGCCTTCTGAACCGGCGTGCCCGCGGCGCCGAGCGCCGCGGGCAACCCGGTTCAGGACCTCCTACCGCTCCTTGGTCGCTGACGCGACCAATGGAGCGGGAGAGACCGGTTCTGAACCTTGCCACTCGCGGCGCTGGCGGCCAGCGCTACCTGGCGCGCCAGCTCGCGGCTTCCTCCCTCTGCCCGTTCGCTTCGAAGGCGCTCGCGATCGCGCGGCGCAGCTGGGCCAGCACCGGATGGCCCGCGGGCAGCAGACGCTCGAGGTTCGCGTACTCGGCCCGCAGCAGCGGCTCCGCCTCGGCCCAGCGCTTCAACGCGGCCAGGCAGACGGCGTGGTTGATGCGCATGATCGGTCCGTTGGGATCTCTCGCGTCGAGCACCTCGCGAGTCAGCCCGGCGGCGCGCGCGAGCACGGGCTCCGCCTCCGCGCTGCGCCCGGTCTTGTCGAGCAGCATGCCGAGGTTGCTGATCGCGGCGAGGTGGTTCTGGTCGACGCCGGCGCCGCGCGCGTCATAGATGCGCACGACCTCCCGGAGGCCATCGAGCGCCTGCCTGCGCTTGCCACGCTGCAGGAGCAGCGTGCACTGGTTGCCGAGCACGGTCAGCGTGTTGGTGTGGTCCGGGCCGTACAGAGCGCGCGTGCCCTCGACGAGCGCGGGGTAGAGCTCTTCGGCGGCCTCGGCGTCGCCGCTGCCCTGCGCGGCGGCGACGTATGTGGCCAATGCACGAAGCGTGCGCGCGTGAGCGCTGCCGTGCAGCTCGGTCGCGGCGCGCCAGGACTGCTCCGCGAGCGCCCTCGCCTCGCCGTGGCGACCGAGGCCGAGCAGCGCCTCGGCCGCGTACACGTCGGCCTCGAGCGCCGTCGACTCGTTGCCGGCGCCGCGCGCGAGCTCGGACACCTGCTGCGCCCACGGCAGCAGCTCGGCGTCCTGCCTCGCTTCGGCCAACAGCGCACAGAACGGCCGCAGCACCGCGATGCGCGCCGCGGGCGAAGCCTGCGCACTGCCGGCCACCGCGTCGCGCACGAGCTGCCAACCGCGCTCGCGCTCGCCGCTCGCGACGAGCACGCGCCCCAACCTCGCATCGAGCGCGAGGCCACGCTCGTGCCAGAACGCGCCGTCCGCCGACTCCGCCAGCTGCGCGGCGCGTTGGCCGCGCAGCTCGCGCGCTTGTTCCAGTTCGCGCCGCGCCTCCGGGTACCGATGCAGGCGCGCGTAGACCGTGCCGCGCACCTCGCGCACGGCGTACTCGACCGCAGGGTCGGCCGCGGCGCGCTCGTCGATGTCCGACGCGTCGAGCAGCTCGTGCACCGTCATCTCGCGGCTCGCGATCGTGTCGTCGATGCCGTCGAACAGCGACACCAGTACGCGTGCGACTTCCCGGCTCAGGTCGGCGGCGCGCAGCGCCGTGGCCTCGCCGCGCCGGGCGGCCTGTTCGCCCTGCTGGGCCGCGAGCTCGCCCGCGTGCGCCTGCGTGAGCCCGTGCCAGAGGCCCCAGACCCCGGCACCCAGGCCGGCGAGCACCGTGCCGAGCACACCCACCGCGAGGCGGTGCCGGCGCACGAACTTCTGCAGGCGATAGCGCGAGCTCGGCGGGCCGGCCCACACGGGCTCGTGCGAGGCGAAGCGCGCGATGTCGGCGACGAGCGCCGAGACGGTCGCGTAGCGGCGTGTCGGGTCCTTCTCGAGCGCGCGCACCAGGATCCAGCCGAGGTCCTTCGGCAGCTCGGGCCGGGCCGCCGTCGGCGCCAGCGGTTCGCGCTCGAGCACGAGCTCGGCAATGCGCGCGAACGGCACGCCCTCGAAGTCGAACGGCGCGCGTTCGCAGAGCAGGTGGTAGAGCAGCATGCCGAGCGCGTAGACGTCGCTCGCGGTGCCGATCGAGTCCGCGCGGCCGAGCAGCTGTTCGGGCGCCATGTACTGGACCGTGCCGACCATCTCGCCGGTCTGCGTGCGCGCGGCCGGCGCAACCGCGGCGCCTTGCAGCGCGCGCGCGATGCCGAAGTCGATGAGCTTGAGCTGCCCATCGCGCGAGACCAGCACGTTGCCGGGCTTGAGGTCGCGGTGCAGTACACCGCGCCGGTGCCCGTACTCGACGGCCTCGCACAGGCGCAGGAACAGGTCGAGCCGTTCGTCGCGCGACAGCGCACTCTTCTGGGCCCACGTGAGCACGTCCGTGGCACCGTCGACGAGCTCCATCGCGAACCAGGCCACCTCGTGGCCGTCGAGCACGTCGGTGCCGGCCTCGAAGAACGTCGCGATGCCGGCGTGGTTGAGCCCCGCCAACACCTGTGCCTCGTGGCGAAAGCGCCAGCGTTCGGCCTCGGAGCACGCGCCGCGACCGACGACCTTCAGCGCGACGCGGCGCTCGGGGTCCTGCTGCTGCGCGAGCCAGACCGCGCCCATGCCACCGCTGCCGAGCGGCTGCAACAGCTCGAAGCGGCCGAGCCGGCGACCGGCGCTGGCCGGCTCGGGCACGACCGCGGTCGGCTCCGGCGGGCGCTCGAGGAACGAAGCCGCATCGGTGTCGTGCTGCAGCAGTTCGCGCACCTGCTCGGCCAACCACTGGTCGGTCGACTCGAGTTCGCGCAGGCGCGCGGTGCGGGCCGGTTCGCCGAGTGCGAGCAGCGACTCGAACTCCAGGCGCACACGCTGCCAGGTCACGCGTCCCCGGGTCTGCTCAGGCGGCGGCGCAGCCGGGCGCGCGCGACGCGCCAGCCGCGCTCGATGGTCGACTCCGAGCAGCCTTCGACGGCGGCGACCTCGACGTTGGTCATGCCGCTGAAGAAACGCATTTCGACGAGCCTTGCCAGCACGGGATCGTCGGATTCCAGCTCGGCGAGCGCCGCGTCGAGGTCGAGCAGGTCCACCTCGCCCGCCTCGAGGAACGCCACCGCGTCGTCGAGCGACGTCGTCTGCGCCTGGCCACCGCGCTTCCCGGTGCGCTTCCTGCGCACGTGGTCGACGAGCACGCTGCGCATGGCCTTCGCGGCGACGCCGAGGAAGTGCTGCCGGCTGCCGAAGTCCGCCTCGCTGCCGGCCAGCTTGAGCCAGGCCTCGTGCACGAGCGCCGTGGGCTGCAGCGTGTGCCCGCGCGCACCGCGCAGCTGCCGCGCCGCCATCGTGCGCAGCTCCGCGTAGACCAGTTCGGCGAGCTGACCTCGCGCCGTGCCGCTGCCCTCGGCCATGCGACGCAGCAGCGTGGTCACTTCACCGGTCGGAGAGTCCGTCATGGTCGCCTTCGATCGCCATCGCCTTCGATCGCCATCGCCTTGCATGGTCCGAGTGCTCGCCCCACGCGCCCGGGGCGGCAGTATAGCCAGCGGCGCAGGGCGGCAAATCGTGGATTCGTGACGGCGCCCGGTGATGGTCGAGCCGGGCGCCCGGCGTATGGGCGCTTCCTCCACCTGGTTCCTGTTCACCGGCGTCATCCTGCTCGGCCTCGTCGCGGAGGGCGCCGGAGTGGCCGCAAACGTGCTGAAGAACCGGCCCGTCGCGCAGCAGGTCGAGCGACGTGCGGAACACGCCATCGGCGCCGGTCGCGCCCGCGGCGACGTGCTCGCGGCCGAACTCGCTCGCGTCGCGATTCCAGTGGACGCTGCCCTGCGCCGTCGCCCACACGGTCACGTCGGCACCGGGAATCGCGGTCCCGTCGTTCGTCTGCACGGTGACGACCAGCGGCCACACCGCGTCGTCCGCCGCGGCTGCACACGATGACCGAACGATTCGAACGCCATCGCCAGGCATGGACGCCTCTCGAGATCCAGAAGCTCCACCATCTGGCGGCCAAGGGCATGAGCCTGCAAGCCATCAGCAAGGCCCTCACGCGCAGCGAAGAGTCGATCAAGACGCGGGCCAAGCTGGACAAGCTGCTGATCGCGAAGAAGCGCTAGCCGCCGGTGCGGTCGGGCCTGCGCGTCACCACACTTCGTGCAGGTCGATCTCGACGCCGCGGAACGTGCGCATGCGGATGCGGTCGTTCGCCACGATCGGCTCGGCGTACCTGCCGCGGCGCAGCAGCAGCTGTTCGACGACGTGGGTCTCAGGATCGACGAGCCAGAACTCGCCCACGCCGGCGCGTTCGTAGCGCGCGCGTTTGGTCCGGCGGTCGTAGCTGCGCCGCGACGGTGACAGGATCTCGACGAGCAGGTCGGGCACGCCGGTCAGCTTCTTGTCGCCGATGATCGA
>DASUFY010000326.1:0-19513 GCA_036274315.1 Planctomycetota bacterium
CACGGTCCGGGTATTCGACCGCGAAACCCCCATCGCCGACCTGACTCCATGCAGTTCGACTGCCACCGACGAGGCGGGCGAGGCCCAGTTGGCAGCGCTCGAACGTTCGGGCGTGCTGCGACGCGCAACCGCGGAACTGCCTGACGATTTCCTGACCCGGCGACTGCCGCGGGCCAAGTCGAGCGTCGTCAAGGCGCTGCTCGACGAGCGCCGCGAGGGCTTCCGCATCCGACCCACAGCCTGAGTCCAGAGTGCCGTGGCCGGGCTTCGCGGACCGCGCTCAGGCCATGAAGCCGAGGTCCGGCGTCGCGAACTGCGCGAGGCGCGGGAACAGCGAGTTCATCTCGCCGCTCGGCACGCCGAACCAGTTCGCGAGCGTCGCGCTCATCTGCTCGACCGCCGTCGTCGGGATGATGCGGCCGAGGCCGCCGTCGTCGGGGCCGCCGAGCGCGAGGTTCGGCATCGCGCCGAAGATGCGCCGGCCCTGCACCGCGCCGCCCATGACGAGCTGGTTGCCGCCCCAGCCGTGGTCGGAACCGCGGCCGTTGCTCGTCAGCGTGCGGCCGAACTCCGACAGCGTGCACGTCGTGACCTCGGTCTCGACGCCGAGTTCGACCATCGCCGCCTGGAACGCCGCGAGCGCAGAGCCGAGTTCGGCGAGCAGCTGCGGGTGTTTGGCCAGCTGTTCGTCGTGCGTGTCGTAGCCACCCTGGCGCACGAAGAACACCTGCCGCAAGGCGCCGAGCGGCTGCCGAACCGAGATCATGCGGGCGACCATGCGCAGCTGCTGCGCCAGGAAGTTCGCCGGGAACGCGGTGCCCAGCGGCACGGCCGCGTTGAGCGCGCCGCGGATCAGGCCGTCGAGTTCGATGGCCTGGTCGTGCAGGTCGGCGAACTCGCGCGCCATCGCCGAGCCCTGCGCGGCGCCGAGGATCTGGCGCAGCGTCTGCAGGCGGTGCGTGCCGGCAGCACCCCAGGTGCCGTTGAGCGGTGTGCTGCCATCGGTGCCGATCGAGTACGGCACGACGGTCTGGCCGCGCAGCAGGCGCGTCGAGCCCGCGACGCTGATCGCCGGCGACAGCGCACCGGTGTTCATCGACAGCACGAGATCGGCCATGCGACCGCCCCAGCCGTGCGCGACGTCGTCGCGCGCGCTCGGCAGCTGCCACAGCGTCGACTGGTCGCTGTGCGAGAACAGCTGCGCGGGCTTCGGCACCGTGCCGTTCACGTACTGCGCCTTGGTCATCGGTGCGAGCAGCGTGCCGACGTTGCCGACGATGGCCATCGTTCCCGCCTCGAACAGATCGCGCAGCTGGGGCGCCGCCGGGTGCACACCCCACTGGCGCGTGTCGCCGCCGCTCGTCGGCAGGATGGGCAGCAGCTGCCCCTGCGGCACGGCGAGCTGCCCGCGCGACACGGAGTAGACCGCATGGCCCGCGGCATCGCGCGGCACGATCATGTTGAACGAGTCGTTGCCGCCGTCGAGGAACACGCAGACGAGCGCCTTGTAGCCGGCACCGCCGCCTTCGCTCGCCAGCGATGCGAGCGCGGATTCCTGCATCTTCTGGAGGCCGCGCATCGTCGGCAGGCAGGCGCCGGCCAGCAGCGCGCGCGACCCACCGATGAGCAGATCACGACGAGAGTGGTTGCAGTTCATGGTGCGGGTCTCCTGGATCACTTCTGGACGAGGAACTCGGGCGACGTCACGACGAGGTAGAGCGCGTCCTGCGCGCGCAGCTTGTTGTCGTTCTCGACCTCGAGGTGGCTGTGCAGGATCGAACGCAGCGTGGCCGACATCGAACCCATGAGCAGCAGCGCGTCGAGCCGATCGATGAGCGCATCGACGTCGGCGGCGAGCGTGGTCAACGGCGCGAGGTCGAGCAGGATCTCGTCCTGCGGGCTCGCCGGATCGCCGAGCACACGTTCGAAGATCGACCGGTACATCTGGTTGACCGTCGCGATGACGCTCGTGTGGTCGAGGATCTGGAACTCGGGCGAGACCCGGCCGGCCGCGGCGATCTCGCCCTGCGGGGCATAGTCGGGGCGGAAGAAGTTGAAGACCGAGCGGGCCCGCAGCGCCGCCTGCGCGAACGTGAACTCGGGGTTGGCGAACATGAAGCTGCCGTCCGGGCTCACGGCGCCGAACGCGCGCCACAGGGCCGTCTGCATGAGGATCGGTTCGCGCACCTTGCCGTAGTCCGGCGCGCCGACCTCACCGGTGCGCGCTTCGCCGTCGACGAGGATGGCGCGCAGCACCGCGCCGAGGTTGCCGCGCGTGCCCGTGCCGTCGTTGGCCCAGACCGCCGCGACACGCGCCACGTAGGCAGGACTCGGATTGCTCGTGACGAGCCGCTGGATCAGCTGCCGGCTCAGGAACGGGCCGACGTTCGCATGATTGGCGAGCAGATCGAGCGCCTGGGCGAGATCCTGTCGCGCGGTGCGGCCGGCCGGCAGCGTCGTGCCGAGCACGAGCTTGGGCTGCATGTCGTGGTAGTCGTCCCACGGCTCCATCGGCCGGTAGTTGGGCGTGTAGTCGAACCAGCCGGCCGCATCGGCGTAGTTCCAGCCCGTGAAGACGTGCGCGAGTCCGATGATGTCGCTCTGGGAGTAGGTCGGGATCGGCTGGCCCGCGCCGTCCAGGCGCCGCGTGCCGTCGGCGTTCAGTTCGAACAGGCCGATCGAGAACAGCTGCATGACCTCGCGCGCGTAGTTCTCGTCGGGGCGCGTGTTGGCGACGGGGTCCGGCTTCTGGTTGCGCAGATGACTCAGGTACTTGCCCATCTGCGGGCTCAGCGACACCGATTCGATGAGCTCGCGGTAGTTGTCGAACGCATGGCGCACGAGCAGGTCGTAGTACTCGGCGCAGCCGACGACGTCGGCGCCGAGCGCGTCGTTCTGGTCCGAGATCACGAAGATCTCGCTGAGCGCGAACGCCATGCGCTGGCGCAGCTGGTCGGGCGCGGTCAGCGCGCGCTTCCACCACATCGCCTGGCGATGTCTGGGCTGCGTGTCCATGCCGGCCTGCTGGCGCGCTTCGATCTCGGGACGGTGCAGCGACGGCGGCAGCGCCATCTGCGCCGCGATCCAGTCCGAGTAGCCGAGGTTCTGCAGGCTGGCCAGGCTCGCGTCGTCGGGGCCGAACGTCGCCTGCGTCAGGAATCGCGCCGCCTCGGCCTCGTTGGGAGGAACGCCCGGACCCGGCCCGGTGTTGGCCTGGTCCCCACCGCCGCCGCTGCAGGCGGTCAGTACGCAGGCGAACAGGAACGCCGATGCGGTGCGAGGAGAATGTCTGGCGGATGCTTGCCCGGTGCTCACGGAACCTCCTGGTCCATCGTTCAGGTGCCGCCATCGGCGCCGTGAGCGAGAGGGCTGGAGCGAGCGCGTTTCATACCGGGACAACGTAGCAGCGGGACGTCGATCCGGGCCGTGCCAACGCCAGACACGCCGTCAGGCGCCCAGGCGGCGCACCGCATCGACGAGCAGCGCGACGCCGAAGCCCGTCGCGCGGTCGCCGCGGAACGCGGGCGAAGCGAGGTCGATGTGGGCCCAACGTGCCCTGGTGCCGTCGAGGTGCCAGTGCACGAACTCGGCCGCACAGCTCGCCTGCGCGTTGCTGCGGTTCTTGACGGAGTTGCGCATGTCCGCGATCGGGCTGTGGAACTCGGAGCGGTAGAACTCGGGCGCGAACGGCAGCGGCCAGCACAGGTCGCCCGAACTGCGGCCGGCCGCGAGCAGCACCTGCTCGAGCGCTTCGTCGTTGCTGACCACGGCTGCGTGCAGGTCGCCCGTCGCGACGCCCTGGGCCCCGGTCAGCGTCGCCGCATCGATCACGACGTCGGCACCGAGCACGCGCGCCGCGTAGCTGCATCCGTCCGCCAGCAGCAGGCGGCCCTCGGCGTCGGTGTTGTTGATCTCGACCGTCTTGCCGGAGTGCATCGTGAGGATGTCGTCGGGCTTGTAGGCCGCGGGGCCGATCGCGTTCTCGGCGAGGCACAGCAGCAGCGACAGCCGGCACGGCAGGCGCTGGCGCGCCAGCACGGCGAAGGCGCCGAGCACGGCCGAAGCACCGCCCATGTCGCTCTTCATCGTCTCCATGTTGCCGCGCGCCTTCAGATGCAGGCCGCCCGTGTCGTACGTGACGCCCTTGCCGACCAGCGCCACGCGCGGACCCCTGGTGCCCGCACTCGCCACGACGAGGCGCGGCTGCGAACGTGCGCACCGGCCGACGGCGTGCATGCCGCCGAGCCTCTGGCGCAGCAGCGCGTCGCCGACGATCTCGCGCACCGTCACGCCGCGCAGCGGCTTCAACAGCCTGCGGGCCGCGGCCGCGAACGCGGTCGGATCGAGCTCGGTCGGCGGCGTGTCGACCAGGTGTGCGGCGGTGCGTGCGCGTTCGACGACGTCGCGCGTCGTGGCGTCGATGGGCAGCACGCTGCCGTTCGGGCGCGTGCACACGATCGCCAGCGAACCGCCGGACTTCGCGTTGCTCTTCTGCGTGAACGTCGGCAGGGCCCGGCCCACCGCGTTTACGGCGGCCGTCGTGTGGGCCGCGTCGTCGAGCACGAGCAGCACCGCGTGCCTGCCGGCCGGCGACAGGTTGGCCGCGGCCACGACCTTGCGGATCGCCTCCGCGCGCGACGCCGTCGCGTGGCGCGACGTCGCGTCGGCGAGCACGGCCGTCGAGAGGCGTTTGCCGGCGGCCGTGCGCGACGTGGCCAGACCGCCGAGCAGACCCGGCGTGGCCTCCCGGCCCAGCTGCAGAGCGAGCGTGGCATTCGCCTCGCCGAGCAGCTTCGTCAGCGCCGCGGTGCGCGCGCGCGGGCCGAAGCAGGTGCTGGGAGCGACGACGAGCAGGTGGTCGGCGGCGGCGAGGGTCCGCGCGTCGGCGGCGAACGAGAACTTCATGCCCGCATGCTAACGGGGCTCCACCCGGGTCCGAACCGTTGGCGCGGGAACGCGCACGTCAGCGCGCCGACGGATCGCCGCCGAACGCGGACCGGATGCGCACGGCGCGCCACAGACCGTCGCGCGACTGCAGCAGCTTCTGTCGCACGTCGGGCGTCGAGCGGGACGTCGCCAGGAACTCGTCGACGATGGCGAGCGCCTCGGCCGAGCTGTGGCCGTTGACGAACGCGTCGAGCCAGGCCGGCATGAAGAAGATGCGCCGGTTCTGCTTGACCCATTCGACGCGGTCGAGCGCCTGGCGCAGGTACGGCAGCGTCAGCTCCGCCTGGCCCGGCCAGTGGAACCACGACAGGCTGTCCTGGGTCCACTGTTCGGGCGGGGTGTCGAGCTGCGTGTAGAGCTGCCAGTACTCGGCCTTCGCCGCCGCGGTCGGCACGGCGGCGCGCGCCAGGAACAGCTCCTTGCCGACGTCCTCTGCCGCGAAGCGCCGCTGCAGCTGATCGAGTTCGTCGTGGGCCTGGCCGGCCGCCAGCAGCGCCGCCGCCGCGAGGAAGCAGTCCGACTTGCCGGGCGCGAGGCCCGCCGGCAGCTCGCCGCCGGTTGCGACCGCGCGGCACAGATCGAGCACCTCGGGCGCGGTGCTCGTGCGCGCGAGGAAGCGGAACGTCGAGAGCTCGCGGCCGGAGTCGGGCTCGTCGTGCAACTGCGCCAGCAGCAGCGCCGTGGCCCGCTCGCGCAGCGGCCGGGCGCGCGGTTCGTCGAGGTAGCGCGAGAGGCACGTGCCGAGCGCGTCGAGCAGCCAGCCGTGCGTGTCGGCGTCCCGCTCGCGCGCGAGCAGGCGCAGCGCGAGCGCCGCGAACGACGCGGGGTCGAGTTCGGCTTCGCGCACGGACTCGAACAGCGCCTCGGTCGCGACGGCGCGCACGAGCGCGTCGGCCTCGTCGGGCACGTGCTGCAGCAGCCAGCTGCGGCTCGTCGCGTCGGGCACGAACTGGCCGTAGGCGACGTCGTGTGGGTTCACGAGCACGGCGGCCGGAGCGGCGCGGCCGACGAGCCCGGGGATCTCGACGCGCTCGACGTCGGTGTCGATCTGCAGCGTGTGGCGCCCGCCCGCGAGGTCGAACACGAGCAGGTCGAGGTCGAGCGGCCAGGTGCCCTCGCCGCCGATCGCGGTCTGCGTCACGGCGGCCGAACGCACGATGCCGTTGTCGTCGAGCGACCACTCGACGCGCACGCGCGGCATCGACCCGGCCAGCAGCCACCGATCGGACCAGCGGTCGAGCGGCAGGCGCGAGGCGCCCTCGAGCGCGCCGGCGAGGTCCTGCCAGTCGGCGTTGTCGAACGCATGTGCCTGCAGGTACTGCTTCAGCCCGCGGCGGAACACGTCGTCGCCGAGCCGGTCGTGCAGTTCGCGCAGCACCGCGGGCGCCTTGTTGTAGACGATGGCGCCGTAGGCGGACTTGGCGTCGGCGAGGTTCTGCAGCTCCTGGAAGACCGGCGTCGTGCCCGGCGTCGCGTCGACCTCGTAGGCGCGCGGCTTGACGCGCTGCAGGAAGCGCAGCCACGCCTTGCGCTCCGGTTCGAGCGCTTCGAGCGCCTCGTAGGCGAGGAACGTCGCGAAGCCCTCCTTGAGCCAGAGGTCGTCGAACCACTTCATCGTGACTAGGTTGCCGAACCACTGGTGGCTCAGTTCGTGATAGACGAGCGTGCTGCGTCGCACGAGCTCGGAGGCGGTCGGCGGGTGGTCGAACACGAGCGCCTGCTCGCGGTAGAAGATGGCGCCCGCGTGCTCCATGCCGCCGTAGGGGAAGCCGGGCAGCAGCACGAAGTCGAGCTTGTCGAAGGCATAGGGCACGCCGAATTCGTCGGCGAGCCAGCGCAGCCCCTCGCGGTGCAGCGTGAACAGCGCGTCGCGGTCGACGTGCTGCAGCTGGGATTCGCGCAGCAGCATGCGCATCGGTGCGTCCTGCTGCACGCCCGGCACCTGCGGGGCCGGTGCTGTCAGCGTCGTGAATGGCCCGCAGGCGAACGCGACGAGGTAGGTCGGCAGCGGTTTGGTCGGCGCGAAGCGCCACAGCGTGTCCGTGATGTTCTTCATGTCGCCCTGCCACCGCTCGATCGCGGGTTCGACGCGGCTCGTGTTGGCGACCGCGGTCCACGACGGCGGCAGGTCGAGTTCGACCTGGAAGACGGCGCGCAGGTCGGGCTGGTCGAAGCACGGATAGAGCTTGTGCGCGTCGGCCGGCACGACGAGCGTGTAGTAGTACTCGCGTCCGTCGGTGGCGTCGCGGTAGACCGACAGCGCGGTGCCGCTGGCCGCGATCGGCGAGCGGAACGACGCCGTGATGCCGTTGAGGTCCCGCGTCAGCAGGTCGGGCGGCACCATGACGTGGTTGTGCACGGCGCGCAATGTCGCCGGCTTGCTGTTGACGTGCACGGCGGAGAGTTCGCTGCCGGCGAAGTCGAGCACGAGCGGCGCACCGGGGTCGTGGTCATCCGACAAGCGGAACCGGATCCAGACCTCGCCGTGCACCTCCTTCGCGCCGGGCGCCAGGTGGAAGCGCAGGTCGTAGTGCACGTCCCGCAGCTGTTCCTTGCGTTCGCGGGCCAGCGTGCGGTCGATGCCGGGGGCGGGATCCTGGGGCACGACGGTGCACATCAGAAAGAGCGTGGTGAATCGGAGCATGCCTCGGCCGCACAGGTTACCCGATGCGGCGCCGTCGCCGGGCCCGCCGTTCAGCAGCGCGGTGCCCAGGCGGCGTGCAGTGCCTCGCGCGTGATCGCCGCGTGCGAGGCGTGCCAGACCGCACGCCCCTGTTCGAACAGGATCGCCTGGGGCGACTCGTGTTGCACGCCGCAGCGGTCGGCGATCGTGCGCGCGAGCCGTCGATCGGCGATCACGTCGACGAACAGCGTCGGCACGTCGGGCAGATCGCCGCGGAAGGCGTCGTAGTGCGCGCGTGCCGCCGTGCTGATCGGGCACACCGGGCTGTGCTTGAACAGGAGGCAGCGCGGCTGCGCGAGCGCCCGTTCGTAGGCTTCGAGGCTGTGCAGGGCGAGTTCCGTCATCGCGCACATCATGACACCTGGCATGGGCGCTGCCAGGCGCGATCGTCGGTCGCGCGGTGCACCCGCGCCGCGGGTTCGTTAGGATGCCGCGCGCGATGCGCGTCCACCTGCCCTTCCTGCTCCTGGGGTCCGTTCCCGCGTGGTTGGCCGGCTGCCAGGGCGGCGCCGACCCTGCCGACGGTGCCGGACCTGTCGAACCCGTCGCGGTCGCGCCGCCGGCCGCCGCACCGGCTGCCGCGCCCGCGGCCGTTCCCGCGGTCGACACCGACGCGGCCGAACGCCACTGCACGCTCGTGCTGCTGAAGACCGGTCCGCGCCGCGAACCGCTCAGCGACAGCGAGCGTTCGCAGATCTTCGGCGGCCACTTCGGCAACATGCAGCGGCTGGCGCGCGAGGGCCATCTGCTCGTGGCCGGACCCTACGGCAAGGAGAAGAGCGACGCGGCGCTGCGCGGGCTGTTCGTGCTCGACACCGTCGATCCCGAACGCGCGCGCCAGCTCGCCGAGACGGATCCGGGGTTCAAGGCCGGCGTGTTCACGTTCGACTACCACATGATGGCGACCGCGGCGCCGCTGCGCGCCTTCCTCGCGGCCGAACTCGCCGCGCAGGACGACGCCGCGCGCGGCGGCCGCACGCAGGCGCCCGGCGATCGCCTGCGCAGCTACGTGCTGCTCACGGCCGACGACGGGGCCGCGGCCGCGGCGGCGCTGGCCGGGGTTCCGGCCGTGCTGTGGTTCGCGCGGCTCGACAGCACGCGCGCGTTCGTGCTGCTCGACGCACCCGACGTGGAGGCGGCGCGCGCGCTGCTCGCACCGGTCGTGCGCGCGCTCGGCGCGCACCACCTCGACCAGTGGTCGGCCAGCAGCGGCCTCGTCGACCTGCCGAAGCTGGCGCGTTCCTGAGCGGCGGCCATGCCGGGCCACACGCTGCGCGAAGGTGCCTTCGCCGCCGACTACCTCGCCGACCTGCGCGTGCAGATCCGCGGCAGCCGGTACTTCACGGTCAACAACCTCAACCGCGACTTCGTCGGCACGCGCGGCTTCTCGGTGGTGTTCCGCCGCACGGGTCTCGCGCGCGTGATCGACGAGTTCCCCTGGAGCGCGCCGTACCTCGAGCAGGCGCTGCGGCCGGACTGCAACGCGTTCTACCTCAACCCGCTGCAACTCGGCGCCGGTTCGCACGTGGCGCCGCACATCGACCGCAGCCTGCGTGCCTACGTGCTCGACATCGATCCGCCGCTGCAGGTCAGCGTGCTCTACGTCGAGGTGCCGCCGGGGCTGCGCGGCGGCGAACTCGAGCTGCGCCGCGGCAGGAAGTTCCTCGGTCGCATCGTGCCGCGCGAAGGGCTGCTCGTGCAGTTCGACGGCGACCTCGAGCACGCGGTCGCGCGCGTGGACACACCGGGGCGGCGGCTCAGCGTCGTCTGCGAGCAGTACCTGCTCGACGACCGGGAGCTGGCGCTCGTGCCCGAGTACATGATCGAGTCGCGCGCGAAGGCCTACTAGGGAGCCGGCGAATCAGCGGGGTTGGGCCGCCCGGGCAGGAGCCGACGGCCCCGAGCGGCCGCGGCTCAACGGCGATGACACGGGTCGGCGCGAAGCTCGCGCTATGGGATCACGCGCACCTTGCCGGCCGCGTTGCCGACGAGGATGCGCCCGGCCATGCCGACGAACAGGCCGTGGTCGACGACACCGACGAGCGAGTCGAGGTGCTGGGCGAGCCAGGCCGGATCCTCGATGCCGTCGTACTTGCAGTCGAGCACGAAGTTGCCGTTGTCGCTGACGAACGGGACGCCCTCGCGTTCGCGGCGCACCGGCTTGCCGCCGGTCGCCGCGATGAGGCGCTCGGTGCGCTTCCAGCCGAACTGCAGCACTTCGACGGGCAGCAGGAACACCTTGCCGAGCACGTCGACGAGCTTGGCTTCGTCGACGACGACCACCATCTCCTTGGCCGCCGCCGCGACGATGCGCTCGCGCACGTGGGCGCCGCCGCCGCCCTTGATGAGGTTCTTCTGCGGGTCGACCTCGTCGGCGCCGTCGATCGCGAGATCGAGCCGATCGACCGTGTCCAGGTCGATGACGGCGATGCCCGCCGCCGCGGCCGCCTCGGCGGTCGCCTTGCTCGTGGCCACGCCGCTGACCGCGAGCCCTTGGGAACGCATGCGCTCGGCGAGCCGGTCGATGACGAGCAGGAACGTCGAACCACTGCCGAGGCCGATCTTCATGCCGTCCTGGACGAGGTCGGCGGCGGCTTGCGCGGCGGCCCGTTTGGCGAGGGAGGAGTCCGTCATTTCGTGCAGGGTAACGGCCGGCGTCGACCGGGGCAGCAGGCAATCCGTCAGGTTGCGGGTTCGTGGCTGCTGTGGCCACGCAGGTAGTCGACGACCGGCTGCGGCAGCCTCAGGTTGACGTCGCGCTGCGGGAACGAGATCGTGATGCCGGCCTCGCGGAAGCGCCGGTCGATGGCCTGGTGCACGTCGGTGATCCACTGCCATTCGACCGTGTTCATGTCGAGGAAGAGGCGCAGCTCGAGGTTCAGCGCACTGTCGCCGAAGCCGATGAACAGGCCCTTCGCCGGCGGATCCCTGAGCACGAGCGGCGAGTCGTAGGCGGCGGCCTCGAGCAGCCGCAGCGCCCGCCCGGTGTCCGAACCGTAGGCGATGCCGACGGGCACCACCCAGCGCACGATCGAATCGCCGAGCGTCCAGTTGACGAAGCGGTTGCTGACGAACTCGCGGTTGGGCACGACGAGTTCCTTGCGATTCCAGTCCTGTACCGTGGTCGCGCGGATGCGGATGCGGATGACGCGGCCCGTCACGTCACCGACCGTGACCAGGTCGCCGACGCGCATCGGCCGCTCGAGCAGCAGGATCAGGCCGCTGACGAAGTTGCCGAAGATCTCCTGCATGCCGAAGCCCAGACCGACGGAGACGCCGGCAATCAACCACTGCACCTTGGCCCAACCGATGCCGATCGTGCTGAAGGCCCACACGAGCCCGGCGATCAGGATGCCGTAGCGGCCGAGCGTCGTCACCGCGTTGCGTTCGCCGGCCTGCATGCGCATTCGCTGCAGCACGAGCAGTTCGAGCAGTGCGGGCAGGTTGCGTGCGGCGACGAGCGAGGCCAGCACGATGAGCAGGCTCGACAGCGCGTCGGCGAGGTTGATCGGCTTGGGGGCCGCCTCCGTGCCGACGTCCCACAACTCGACGTGGCGCAGGATGCCGAGGGCCGGCAGCACGTCGACCCAGATCTGGAACGTCGCCACCGCGACGACGAGGATGACGCCGCCGCGCAGCAGCGTCTGCGTCTGGCGCGCCAGCGATTGGGGATCGATCTCCTCGGCGGGTGCGACGTCGGTCGCGCTCGCGGCCGCATCGCCCGTCTTCGCTGCCAGCAGTCGTTCCTCGGCCCGCCGGATCTGCAGCCGGCGGCGCTCCAGCAGCAGGCCGCGCAGGATCAAGGCATGCACGAACACGCCCGTGAGCAGCACCGCGCCGGTCAGCTGCAGGCGCCGGCCGAGCTGCAGCGCCGTGTACTGGTAGCCGAGCAGGGTCATGACCAGCAACGTGAACGGCACCGAGATGCCGAGCAGGAACCAGAGCCGGCGGAACCGGTGGAAACCCGAGGTGCTCGACTTGACGCCGCCGCCGATGATGCCCCGGCTCGGGTGCAACAGGCGCCACAGCACGACCAGCTCGAGCGACAGCTGGCAGATCTGCAGCAGTGCGCCGAGCGAACCGAGCCAGGCGTCGTCGCCGGGCTCCTCGAGCACGGCCAGCAGGAACGAGAACGGCAGCACCGACAGCAGCATCAGCGGCACGTTGCGCCGCAGCTGGGCCACGGTCGTGCTCTGCCAGCGGAAGTGGGCTTCGGCGAGACCGTGGGCGCACACGAGCACGCGCACCGACAACACGAGCAGCAGCACGAGCGCGGTCTGCTGTGCACCGAAGGCGATGGCCTTGCCGAACTCGCTGCATTCGGGGTGCCCGCCGAGCCGCCAGCTCCAGAGCCACAGCAGCAGCGGCACGGGCACGGCGAGCAGCAGCGTGTCGAGCGCCGCGAGCGCGGTGGGTGCGTAGGCGACGTTGTTGCCGCGCGCTGCGCGTTGGCCGTGGGCGACCAAACGGCGGCGCAGCAGGAACCGCAGCGCGAGCAGGCCCAAGCCGAGCGCCAGCAGAGCCAGCGGCCAGCCTTCGTCGACGAAGCTCGCCAGCGACACCGAGCCCACCTCGCGCCAGTTGTCGAGAGCGGTGAGCCACGCGACGGCCGGCCAGGCGGCGGCCCATTGGAGCTGCCAGACCGGCGCCGCACTGCGGATGGAGAGCACGCGCTCGGTCAGGTACGTGCGGTACTTCGCGATGAGGTCGCCGAACGCGTGCTCGGTGCTCTCGATGTCGACTTCGGTGTTGAGCAGGCTCGTGTAGCCCTCGGTGAGCTGCTGGAGCAGGTCGGCACGCGCCGAGCGCAGGTTCTGCGCCTCTTCGAGCACCGCGGCCGGCAGCGCGGCTCCGTCGCTGCCGAGCTCGTGCTGCAGCCAGGCATCGGGGTCCTCGACGAGGCGCCGCCGGCGTTCGTCGAACTCGAGGCCCTTGAGCTGCGCATCGGCGATGCGTTCGCGCTTGCTGCGCGTGCGCTGGTGGAACTTGCGGCTCGTGTCGGCGAGGTGCCAGCGCCGTTGTCGCAACATCGCGCCGATGGCGTCGGTCGAGCCGACGAGCTCGGTGCGCTTCTTGACCTCGACGAACTCCTGTTGCAGGCTCGCGAGATCGTTGTCGCCGCCGGCCTTGACCAACTCCGCCTGGCCGCGGCGTTCGACGAGCACGGCGACGGCCTGGGCGAGGGCGGCGTTGCCGTCGGCGAGTTTCTGCAGCCGCGGGTCGGCGCGCAGCGCCTTCGTGCGCGCGTCGGCCTCGGCGCGCTGCGCCTCGGCCGCGCGCATGGGTTGCAGCGCCGCCAGCCACGCGTCCGCGTCGGCCTTGGTCGCCGCGGCCCGACGCGCCGCCAGGTCGCTCTCGGTGCGCGTGAGTTCCACCTCGGCGTCGTAGGTCTGCAGCTCGGCCGTGAGCGTGTCGATCTCGGCCTGCAGGCGCAAACGGTCCGCGGCCAGGGCCAGGCGCCGCAGCGCCACGAGCCGCGCGTCGGCGCCGGCGACCTCGGGCACCTGCGTGGGCAGCTCGTCGAGGTGGGCCTGCGCTTCGGCGATCTGCTTGGGGATCGCAGCGCGGCGCTCGGCGCGCCGGGCCCGTTCTGCTTCGAGGTTGCTCGCCTGCCGCTGTGCCTCGCCCTGCGCCGCCTGCGCGGCATTGAGCCCCTGTTCGAGTTCGGCCAGCTTGAGGTCGGGGCGGTCGGGCCCGGGCTTCTTCGCCTCGAGCGCCTTGAGCTCGGCGGCGCGCTGCGCGAGGCGATCGGCGACCGTCGCGCGCTGGCTGGCGTAGCGCAGCAGCGTCTGCTGACGCGCCTCGTAGATGCGCGCCGACTCGATTGCGCGATGCAGCACCTCGAGCAGCGGCGCCTTGGCGTCGGCCGTCAGCTGCGGATCGGCAGTGATGGCGTCGAGGCGCGCCTGCAGCGATGCCACCGAGACCTGTGACGGCTCCTGGCCCGCATGTGCATCCTGCCCCGAAGCCGGCGCGCCCAGGCAACAGGCGAGCACACACAGGATGGTCAGGCGTCGCAACATGTCCGGGGCGGGGCAGGATAGCGGCGCGCGGCGCCAAGGCGATCGTGGAGTGCGCTGAGTACGGGGGGTCGATCGCGGCGTCGGGCGACGGCGCGGCTACGCTGGCGCCGGCCGCCGCATCTCCGCCGGGCCCGCGGCGCAGGCTCCGGCCGGTGTGATGCTCGTGGTCGCCCCCGCATGAACGAACGACCACACCTGCCCCTGCGTGTGCAGGCCGGCTATGCCTCGGCCGACATCGGGCTCAACACGGTCGAGACCGTGCTGCGCATCTACCTGCTCATCTACTACACCGATGAGGTGGGCCTGCAGTCGGGGCTGGCCGGTCTCGCGGTGGGACTCGGCCTGGTCTGGGACGCCGTGACGGACCCCATCATGGGCACCATCAGCGATCGCACGCGCGATCGCTTCGGCGGGCGCCGCGGCTACCTGCCGCCGGGCGGGCTGATGCTCGCGCTCGGCGTCTGGGCCGTGTTCTGGCCGCCGGTGCTCGACGGGCAGTCGGCGAAGTTCGTCTGGCTGCTGCTCAGCTTCTGCGCGCTCAACACCGGCATGACCGTGCTCAGCGTGCCGTTCATGGCGATGGCCGGTGAGATGACCGCGGATCCGCACGAACGGGCGACGTTGTTCGGCTGGCGCTTCGCGTTCGCCAACCTCGGCGCGATGCTGGCGGCGGCGATGCCGGCCCTGTTCCTCGGCGCCGGGCAACGCAACACCGCGGCGATGGGACCCGTCAGCCTGATCGCCGCGGGCCTCGTCGTCGCGAGTGCCATGTGCAGCTGGTGGGTCACGCGCGGGCTGCGTTTCCTCGTGCCGCCGCTCGTGCGCGAGTCGCTGCGTGAATCGTTCCGCGCGCCGCTGCGCAACGCCGCCTTCCGCCCGCTGCTGCTCGCCTACGTGGTCGCCACGATCGGCATCGGCGTCAACGCGGCGACGGCGCTCTACTACTACCGCTACTGGCTGCTGCTGACCGAGGCTCAGACCCAGGTGCTGCTCGTCGTGTTCGTCGGCGTCTTCACGCTGTCGATCCTGGGCTGGGTGCGCGTCGCGCGCACGTTCGGCAAGCGCCGGCCGATGGTGTTCGGCGCGTCGGTGCTCGGCCTCGGCACGACGGCGCTCTACCTCGGCCTCGAGCCGGGCAGCTTCGTCGCCGTGCTCGTGCTCGGCGGCGTCGGGCTCGGGTGGCTCGTCGGCTGCATCGTGCTGATCGACACCATGCTGACGGACGTGCTCGACCACGACCTCGTGCGCGCGCGCCGGCTGCGCTCGGGGTTGTTCTTCGGCGTCTGGCGCTTCGCTTCGAAGCTGGCGCGCGCGGGCGCGATCGCGTTCGCGGGGCTCGTGCTGCAGGTCGTCGGCTTCGTGCCGCAATCCGCCGAGCAGCGGCCGGCCGTCGACACCGCGCTGAGGTGGTTGTTCGGGCCCGGCGTCGGCGGCTTCTTCCTGCTCGCGGCCTGGATCCTGTGGCGCTACCGCTTCGACGAGCAGAAACAGGCGCAGGTCCGGCGCATCCTCGCGCGCCGGCGCGCCGGCACCGCATCGAGCGTTGCTCCGTAGCCGCGCCCGTGGCATCCTGCTGGGTCGGTCTCCATGCGACTCCATCCGCTCGTGGCCGCGTTGTGCGCCGCACTGCCCGCCGGCGCGCAGTCGCCGCTCGCCATGCCGTTCGGTTCCAACAACGGCCTCGGCATCGGCTCGCAGATCTACTTCGACCTGCACGTGCAACATGGCAGCGGCATCACGGTGACGGCCCTCGACGTCAACACGGGCACCACCCCGGTCGGCACGACCGGCACGGTCGAGGTCTACGCGGGTCCGGCGAGCCACGTCGGCAACGAGCAGCAGCCCGCGAACTGGACGCTGGTCGCCAGCGGCGCGGTGATCGCCGCCGGCAACGACCAGCCGTCGCGGGCGTGCCTCGGCGCCGGCTTCTTCCTGGCGATGGGGGACCACGGCCTCGCGCTGCGCCACGTCGGCGTGTCGATGCGCTACACGGACGGCAACGGCAGCAACCAGACCGGCGCGACCGCCGAAGTGAGCCTCGTGGCCGGTGCGAGCCAGGGCACGCCGTTCGGTTCGTCTGCGATCTCGCCGCGCGTGTGGAACGGCAACCTGTACTACCACACGGGCGCTGCGCCGGGCCTGCCGTGCGCCAGCAAGTCGATCTACGGCACGGGCTGCTACACCGGCACGACGACGTTCTACGAGCAGTTCGCCGGCCTGCAGGTGTTCGATCTCGCGGGCAGTGCGGCTGCTGCGCACGTGCTGTCGGGCAACCGCGTCGGCGGCGCGGGCTTCGCGGTCGCGACGGCGCCGAGCGCCTGGCGCACGCCGACGGGCCCGAGGGTGCTCAGCAACGCCTCGGTGCCGGCGCCGATGGGCGACGACAGCATGAGCCAGCCGCTCGTGTTGCCGTTCGCGTTCCCGTTCCCGGGCGGCGCCACCAGCGTCGTGCACGCGGCCGCCAACGGCTACGTGCTGCTGGGTCCGACGTCGGCCGTGAGCAGCGACTTCACGCCGACGCCGGCAGAACTCGTCGCGCAGCAGCCGCGCGTGTGTCCCGCGTGGATGGACCTGCATCCGGGCCTCAACCTGCCGAGCAACGCCCAGAGCGGCATCTACTTCGAAGTCGACGCGAGCAACCAGGCCGTCTACGTGACGTGGCTCGACTGTGCCGACCGCCGCGGCGGCGTGCCGGCGGCCGGCGCGACGTCCGTCAACGTGCAGTGCGTGCTGCGCGCCAACGGCAACGTCGAGTTCCGCTACGGCGCGATGACGCCGTACGCGGCCGGCAACGGCCTGTTGCTCGTCGGCTGGAGCCGCGGCAACGTCGGTTCGGGCAGCGCCGGTGATCCGGGCACCGTCGATCTCTCGGCGACGATACCGTTCGTCACGGCGGGCCCCGACAGCCAGGCCCTGGCGCTCGACTCGAACATGCCGCGCCTCGGCGGTGCGTGGACGTTCACGACGCGCAACGTGCCCGCGATCGCCCCCTTGGCCTTCCTGTTCGTCGGCGACCAGCAGCTGCCCGGTATCGACCTGGGCCTGCTCGGGGCACCGAACTGCCGCTCCTACACCAACGCCAACCTCGCCGTCGGTTCGTTCCCGGTCATGCTGCCGGCCGGCACGGGCACGCTGACGCTGGCGATCCCGGGCACGCCGGCACTCGCGGGGCTCAGCTGGACCACGCAGGCGGTGGCCTTCTCGCTCGCGAACGCGCTCAACCTCGTCACGTCGAACGGCCTGCTGGGCACGGTGGGCAGCTAGCCCGGACCGTTGCCTCGTGAGCAGTCCGGGCTGGCCCGCCGCTACCGGATGTAGCCTTCGATCCAGCCGCGCGAGGCCTGCGGCGGGATGGCGTCGGCGACGTCGGTGCCGTCCGCGAGCGTGAACGACACCGCGAACGGGAACTCGCCGGCGGGGGCACCGCGCGTGTACGGCCCCTCGCCCTGGAACCGGCCGCTCGCGACGAGGTCGAACGCGACGACACGGTCTTTCTCGGTGCGCACGAAGCCGAGCAGTCCGGCGCGGTAGCTGCGCGTTCCGTCCTCGGTCTCGAGCCGCACGCTGCCCGACAACCGACCGCGCTCGAGCGTCGCCTCGAGGTCGTGCACCTCGTCTTCGCGCCACATCGGCGGTTCGCCGCGCGTGTTGTCGACGAGATGGAAGCGCACGATGCGCTGCATCAGCGTGGCGGGCAGCTCGCCGCGCACGAGCGCGTCGTGTTCGGCGGCGGTGACCCACAGGTTGTCGCGCGACAGCGACGACTGGAAGGCGCGCTGCCAGACGTCGTCGGTCGGCGCGTAGCCGCCGAGCACCCTGGCCCGCACACGCACGACGAGGCCGCGTTCGGGCGGTCGCGGCGCGTACCGCACGTCCCGGTCGCCCGGTTCGATCGGTGCAGCGTGTTCGGAGTGCGCCGCGCTGTCGTGGAAGCGCTGCTGCGCCTGCTGCACGAGCCGGTACACCTTCTCGGGGTCGCGATTGTTGTTGTAGAGCAGCAGCTCGCCGGCGGCCGTCGCGACGTAGAGACCCTGCGTCGTCTGCCGGAAGTCGCTGCGAGGACCCTGGCCCGCGATGCGCCGGTAGAACTCACCCTCGGCGTCCTGCTGGCGTCGCTGGTAGGCCTGGTCGAGCGCGACCGGGATGAAGCTCGTGCGCAGCAGCTCGCCCATGCGCTCGTCGGCGAAGATCGACGCACGGTCGATCACGCCGTTGTTTCAGGTGCAGCCGAGCGGATGCCCGTCCATGGCCCAGACGAACAACGGCTTCTGCTGCGCGGCGGCTTCGTGCTGCGCGGCGAGCAGGTCGATGCGCCACGGGATCGAGCGCCACGGCGCCTCGGGGTCGGGCAGGAGGCGTCGCTGCAGTTCCGCGAAGCGCTGCTCGTCGAGCCTGGGCTGCGGGTCCGCAGCCGCCGGGTCCTGGGCCACCGGGTCTTGGGCCACCGGGTTTTGGGCCGCGAGCAACGTCGAACTCGAAAGCAGCGCCAGCAACGCATGGAACCTGCCCATGGCGTGATCATCGCACACGCGCGCCGGCGACCGAAGCATCGTCGGGCGCTACACCCGCGTCAGGCCCGCGAGGCAGTGCCGCGATGGCGCCTTGGCATCGGGAAATGCATGATTTCGGTGGAGACGTGTTCTCGGCCCGGTTCGACTGCCGATGTCGGGAACTCCATGAGGACCAGCATGCGCAAGACGAAGACCTCCTGCCTGTCCTTGCTGCTGCTCGCGTTGCCGTGCGCCTGCGGGCAGCTGCGCTACCGGGACGGTGCTCCCTCGCGTGCGTTCGCGTCCGGCGTGCGCGTCCTCGAGCGGCCGGTGCCCCAGGAGCCGGGTCCACAGGAGCCGACCAAACCGGAGCCCGGTCAGCAGGAGCCGGCGCCGCCGCAGCCCGCCCCGCAGCAGCCCGCGCCAGGGCGAACCGAGCGCCGCGTCGTCACGCGGCGGGAGGGCACCCCGTACGGGCAGACGCGCGTGCGCCTGCAGTTCTTCCGCGAGGACGTCGAGTTCGACGAACTCGACGTCGAGGTCGACAACTCACCCGACGTCACGATCAAGGACGTCGACCGCGATCGCTTCGGGTTCCGTGCCGAGTTCGGCCAGTCCGCGGGCGGCTTCTTCCAGGTGTTCGCCGAGCAGATGCGCGCACCGGCGTTGCTGCTCGAGGAGTTCGACAACTTCGGCATCGGCGGCGGCGCGGTCGGGGCTCCCGTCGTCGCCGACGTCGGTCCCGTGGATCTCATCGTGCCGTACCGGTTCGAGGTCGACCTCGCCGCCGGCTCCGAGACCGTCTCCGGCTTCGACGAGGACCTGTTCTACTTCGAGGCGATGTTCGAGCTCGGTTTCGGCGCGAGGGCGTTCGGCGCACAGATGTCGACGGGCGTGCTCGTGAACAGCCAGGCCGGGTGGTTCGATTCGGACAATCCGGCGTCCGTGGCCGGCACGGACACGACGAGGATCACCGGCACCAACGTCGGCGCGTTCTTCGAGCTGCTCTACAAGGCCGACCGCGTGCCGCTCATGGCCCGCGTGCGCGGCGTCGTCGGCGACATCAGCGGCCTCATGTTCTCGTTCGGCTTCGCGTTTTAGCCCCCGCGGCGAACGCGCGTCAGTCGTCGTCGTCGCGGGCTCTCGGCGATCCGCCGCGCGACCGCACACCGGCGTCCCTGGCGTGCACGTAGGTCGCATCGCCACGCCGAGCACCGCCCTGCGCACTGGCGCGCCGCGCGTCGAGCGCGGCCTTCGGTGGGTTGCCCGGGATCAGGCACTGCGGCCCGTCGCCGATCAGGTCCTTGCGGCCCGCCTCGAGCAACGCCTTGTGCACGGCGAACCAGTTCTCGGGCTTGAAGTACTGCATC
>DASUFY010000327.1:0-8183 GCA_036274315.1 Planctomycetota bacterium
AGGCCATGCGTCGCATCGGCGGCCGTGAACACCACGAGCGATCCGCTGAACGCCGCGCCGATGCTCGCATTCCTGGTCAGAGTGCCAGGCCCGTTGCGGAACGTGGCGATCGGCGTGGCTCCCGCCGGTGCCGCGCTCGTGACCCACAGTGCCCCGGACTGGCTCTCGTCGGTGAACAGCAGCTCGCCCAGGTGCCCGGTCGGTTGCAGGTTGGATGGCAGGATGCTGCCAGCTCCTGCGACGATGTCGGTGATGCGGACCGGGCTCGATCCCGCGATGTCGGTGCGCCAGACCTCACGGCCGGCGAGTCCGTCGTCGGCCACGAACCAGACTTCGAGCAGGCCGAACGAGAGGTTGCGCGGCTCCGAGCCGACGGCGCCCGGTTGCAGATCGGCGACCAGCGTCGTGCCGGCCGTGGTGCCGTCGCTCGACCACAGTTCGCGACCCTGCGTCGACGTCGAGGCCGTGAAGAACACGCGCACGTGCGCATGCAGGTCGGTCGGTTGGGAGCCATCGGGACCGGGCTCGATGTCCTTCAGCAAGGTCGTGCCGACCGCCGTGCCGTCGGTGCTCCACAGCTCTGCGCCACAGGCGCCGTCGTCCGCCACGAACAGGACCTTGCCGTTCAGCTCGACCATGTCGCGCGGACCGGAACCGAGCGGACCTGGCCGGATGTCCAGGATCGGCTGCGTGCCGGCTGCGGTGCCGTCACTGCGCCACAGCTCCCGACCGCTGATGCCGTCGTCGGCCGTGAACAGCAGCACGTTGCCGAACGCAAACAGGGACCTCGGTGCCGAATCGCCGCCGGGCCAGATGTCCTTGGTCAGAGTCGCGGTCGTGCCATCCGTCTGCCAGAGCTCCTCGCCGGTCGTGCCGTCGTCGGCGACGAAGAAGACGAGGCCGCCGACGGTCGTCAACTGGCGTGGGAACGAAGAGCCCGCGGCGCGGATGTCGGCGACCATCGTGGTGCCGATCGTCGTGCCGTTCGTCCGCCACAGTTCGCTACCGTGCACGCCGTCGTCGGCCACGAAGATGTAGTCCGACAGCAGGGGCACGATCTCGCGAGGGTCGGACCCGCTCGATCCCGCCCGGATGTCGCGCACCAGGCTCACGGTGGCACCGGGGTACGAGACGCGCCAGAGTTCCATGCCCGAGGTCTGGTCGTTGGCAGCGAACAACGCGTACGCACTGCCGACCTGGCTCGCGAAGCCGTTCGGGTTCGAATTGCCGGGCAGGTTCTGGGCGATCGCTGGCATGGCGGCGCCGATGGCGAGAGCAAGCGATCGTGCGGCGAGTCTGCAGGACATGGTGATCTCCATTCGAGGATCGAGGTGGTGGTTCACTTGGCTTGGAGCAGTTGCATGGCGGGGCGTAGGCCGAGGATGTCCTTCTGATCGAGTGCGCCGTTGGTGTTGCGCTTGGCACTGCGCGCCATGTCGGGCCCTCGCAGGTAGAAGCCCCCGCGCACAGCGTGTTGGTCGCCGTCGACGGCTCCGGCGCGCAGCCCGTCACCGCGTCGAGCCTGCCAGTCGTAGTCGATCATCGGGTCGGCGCACCACTCCTGCACGTTGCCGCTCATCTGGTACAGTCCGAACGGATTGGGGCTCATCGCGTAGATCGCGACGCGCCCGCCGCCCGCGACATTCTCCCGGTCCTCCAGCAGTTCGGGATCCTCGCCGACCCACCACGGCGTCGTCGTGCCGGCGCGACACGCGTGCTCCCATTGCGACTCGGTCGGCAGCACGAAGCCATGGGCCCGGCACAACCGGTCGCAGTCGATCCACGTGACCCGCGCAATCGGCTTGGTCTCCCAGTCCTCGCGACCTTCGAAGTAGGCGCACTGGTGGAAGACACCGAGGCCCGCGGCGAGCCGGTTCCATTGGGCGTGGCCGAGTTCGTGCTTGCAGAGCAGGAACGGATCGAGCTGCACGAGCCGCACCGGGGACTCGTTGTCGTTGCTCTCGGCCGCGAAGAAAGGTGCATTGGCATCGCTGCGCTGGCTGCCGATCTGCGTTGCGCCGCCGGGGATCAAGACGAAGACGAGGCACGAGTCGCCATCGAGCTGCAGCTCGCCACGCGCGTCGCGCTGGGGCACCTTGCCCGAACGCCGGTGCGCGAACTCGAGCAGGCCCGAGGTCGGATCGACGCCGAGCGGCACCAGTCCGGGTTGCGGCACCAGGTCCAAGCCGCCGTATGGCTCGGCGCGGCCAGCGACGGCGCGCGCCTCGGCCCATGCAGTCGCTTCGGCGCCCGTCGGTGCCGCCGCCAGCTCGACCGCCCATGCCGTGCGGCGGCGCAGCTCGGGCATGCGTTCGGCTTCGAGCCACTCGAGTTCGGCGATGTCGTCCTCGACGGTGTCGTGCAGGTACTCGACCTCCGGATCGGTGAAGGCCACGGCGCGGCGCGCCTGGATCTTGCGTCTCAGCTGCTCGATGCGTCCGTCGAAGTCGTGCAGCCGCGCCTCGACCGCGGTCTGCCACCCCGGCGAGGCGCGGCCCTCCGCGACCAGCTCGCCGAGTCGTCTGGCGATGGCGCCGCGGTCTGCCTGCAGGCGCACGAGCGCCGCTGCCGCCGGATGCGCGGTCAGCAGTCGGTGCGGTGCCACCTCGGTGGACGCGGAACCCAGGCGGCGCAGGTCGTCGAGGACCTGGCGCAGCGCCGGGAGTCGACCGACGACGTCGTCGGCCATCGTGCAGACTTCCCGGAGTTTGGCGATGTTGGCGGGCGATGGCCCCGGCGCCGATGCCAGCGCCTGCTCGAGCAGCTTGATGTCGCGCTCGACCTTCATGCTGCGGAACTGCACGAGCCGGTCCTCGGCGAGCGCTCCCTTGCGCTGCATCTCGACCGCGAGCAGCAACACCACGAGCAGGCCCGCCGTCGTCGTCGCCAGGAATCCAGCGGCGATCGGGTTGCGCTTGCACCAGCGCACGGTGCGGACCGGAACACCGACCGGTCGCGCCCGCACCGGACGCCCCTCTCGCCAGCGCCGCAGATCGTCGGCAAACTCGAGTGCCGTCTGGTAGCGCGCCGCCGGCGCCTTCTCGAGCGCATGCAGCACGATCGAATCGAGGTCGCGCGGCACGGTGCGGTTGAGCCGCGACGGCGGCTTCGGTTCCTGGCGCTCGATGCGCTCGCGGATCTCGGAGATCGTGTCGGCCGCGAACGGCTTCTGCAGCGTGAGCAGTTCGTAGAGAGTCGCACCGAGCGAGAAGATGTCCGTGCGGTGGTCGATGCCACGGGCCCGCAGCTGTTCGGGCGAGCAATAGCTCGGCGTGCCGGCGAAGTCGCCGGTCAGCGTCAGTGACACCGCGTCGTCACTGCGCGCGATGCCGAAGTCGGTCAGCATCACGGAACCGTCCGGCCGCACGATCATGTTCCCTGGCTTGACGTCGCGGTGCACGATGCCGGCCGCGTGCGCGCAGGCGAGCGCATCCGCGACCTGGATCGCCAGATCGACGGCGATGCCGGCGAGGCCGCCGCGGCGAGGCGCCGACACGGGCGCGGGGCTTGCGTCCGGCGAGGGCACGCGTCCAGGTTCCTGCATGCGCTTGACGAAGCGTTCCGCGGCAGCCGGTGCGGCGGGATCCGTGCACAGCGCCTCGAGCAACTTCGAGAGCGGTGTGCCGCGCACCATTTCCATGGCGAACCAGTGCTGCCCCTCGTGTTGCCCGGTGGCGAAGACCTTCGTGATGCCCGGGTGATCGAGGCTCGCCGCGAGTTGCGCCTCGCGCTTGAAGCGCGCCACGGCGCGCGCGTCGACGAAGGCGTGGCCCGGCAGGACCTTCAGCGCCACGCGACGACCGAGTGAGGCCTGTTCCGCCTCGTAGACGACCCCCATGCCGCCGCGGCCCAACTCGCGCAGGATGCGGTACTCGCCGATGTCCGCCGGCTCGACGCAGCACCCATCCTGGAGCAGTGGCTCGAGGATGTCGCGCAGGTCTTCGTGCTGCAGCAGCAGGTCGCCGACATGCCGCGGGCCCTTGCCCTCGAGGAAGTCGTGGTGGATCTGGATCGCTCGCGCGAGCCGGTCTGCAGATTGCATCGGTGGCGGTGTCATGGCGGCGAACCGACCTCGCGACTCGCCCGCTGGAGATGACTGTCGCCGGTCGGCACCGGACAGGAATCTTCGATTCTGGGCCAAGAAGCCAGTGCCGCGAAGGAATCGTTGGCCACCGCGGGCGCGGCCCGGCAGCCGCCGCCCCAGCGATGCCTCTGATCGGCTGACACCCGCCCGGGTGCGGCGCGACCACGATTCTCCGGTCGCTTGTCCGGACCACCCGGCTCGTCGCCATTCCTCGGTTGTCGCCGCTCGGCGACACATCACGAACCCGAGGAATCGCCATGAACCTGCACTTGCTCTCCCGTCTCGTCCATCCCACCCGCTGCGCCGCCGCCATGGCCCTGGCGCTCGGCATCGCCGCGCCCGCCGTGTCGCAATGGAAGACCAACCCCATCGTCGAAGAGCAGTGGGTCTACTACGGACCGTCGAGCACGGTCGATCGGTGTCGACTCGAGCTGGCTGGATGTGCCCTCGTCATCCGGGCTGCGGACGGGGACATCGCGATCGAACGCACCGACACCAAGGGCAACAGCGTCGCCGCGCGGTACTTCTCGGACCCCTCCTACCCGTTCGTGAACAACGGGGGCAAGTACCTGGTCAACGACTACTACAGCGTGGTCGGCTGCAAGGTCGGTCCGCTCGACTTCATGCTGGCCTACGCCATCCAGCAGAACGGTGGGCCGTTCGGCTCGGTGCTGCGCGTCGTGCGCCTGCACTGGAACAGCCAGACCGATCAGTACACCACGGTGTCGGGGTTCCCGGTGACGATCAGCAACGCGCACGCCACCGACACCGCGATCACCCCGAACGAAACCACCAGCGGCATCGATGGCGCCATGGTCGCCTGGCAGGTGTCGAGCACGACGCCAGCGCAGGTGACGATCTACCAGCAAGGCGTCGATGGCATCGGCGGGCGCGTCTGGTCGGCCGCCAGCTACGCCAACGGTGTCGCGGTCGACAACTACCTCGGCAGCATCTCGTCGCTGACGCAGCCGCCGTCCATCGTCAGCACCGGCGACGGTCTGGCCGTGGTGACGTACCACAAGGGCGTTCCGGGCAGCATGAAGCACTGGACCGTGAAGCTCGACTCGGCGGCCACTCCTGTGTTCGGACCGCAAGCAGTGCCGGGGCAAGGCACGCATTCGCCCAGCCGCTGCAGCGTGGCGAGTGCCGGCGACGGCGGCGCGATGTATGGGTTCGCCACCGACGGCAACAGCCCGAACACCGAACTCGTCGTGGCGCGCGAGCCGGGCGCGAGTCCCGCGCCCAACTCGTTCTGGGACTCGTCGAGCAACGGCGGTGGTGGTGGCATCAACGGCAACCTCCGTGCGCTGACCTTCCTCGCGATGCCCGGCCAGACCGCCCTGCTCGTCTACCGCGACCTCACCGGCATCCGCTGCATCAAGTGGTCGGCGGCGCTCGGGTTCTTGTGGACGAGATTCGTTCGCGGTGCATCCCTGCTGCCGCAGAACCACGACGACGCGGCCGCTGCGTTCCACGCGGGTGCCGCGTGCGTCGCCACGACTTCCGATGCCGACGTGCTGGCAAAGGCCTTCGGCGAGAACGGTGACGAATTCTGGGAGACCCACGTCAATGACCCGACCACGACGATGCCCTACAAGTCGGTCACGGCATTCCTGCCGAAGCGGCCGCACGTCTGGGCGACTGGCGGCACCAACAACCCGGGCTTCATGCTCGGGTGGTGGGAGACCAACGGCTCGTTCGAGGTCGACAACGAGTGGCCAGAGGACTACCTCGCCGAGCGCCTCTACTCGAAGACCGGGAAGCCGGGCAATTACTTCTACACCGGCTACCCGGGTGCCGGCTTCGACCTGGGCAGCGCCGTGCTCTTCGACATGCAGTGCGTCGACCCGCTGCGCATGCAGATCTTCCAGTTCGAACTCGCGGAGTCGTCGGGCGCTGGCGGCATGGTCGAGGTCTACACGGCGGTCGGCACCAGCTACGCCGGCATCGCGAACAACGCGGCGGCGTGGACGCTGGCGGGATCGGGCAACATCGTGTCGGCAGGGCCCGGCCAACTGAGCAGCGTGACTCTGTCCTCGCCGGTCGTGCTGCCCGCGGGCACCAACGCCGTGGCGATCCGCGGCGTCGGCGTGTCGCTCGGCAGCACCGCAGCCGTCGGTGGCAACCAGACCTTCGACGTCGGTGGCCTGACGATCCAATGCGGCGCTCACGTGGCGAACTGGCCGAGCGGCGCGGTGCAGACGGGGCGCGTGTTCCAGGGCTCGCTGGCCTACGAAGATGCCGGGATACCGGTGACCACAGCCGCCCACATCGCCTATGGCGCGGGCTGCTACGCGGTGACCGACTCGTTCTACTCCTACTTCGCCGATGCCGGTGCTGCCGCAACGGCGCTGACCGGCCAGTCGATGACGCTGATCCCCGTCGGCAGCCAGTACTTCGTGAGCTGGGGCGGCGGGTCGTTCGTCGCGCCCAGCGGTGGCGCAGTCGGGATCACCGGCTTCGCTCCGAACGGCGACGACGGTGTCGCGACGTACACGATCGCGAGCGGCGCTCTTTCCGGGCTGACGCTCTTCGTGCACAGCAACGGCAACATCTGGTTCGGTGACAACCGCGCCGCGCTGCTGCCCAACGACTACACACCGAGGGCGTCGGGCATGCTCGCCGCACCGCACACGGGTTTCTGGTCGTGGCACGACTACAACCTCGACGAGCCCGGCAGCGGCCAGGTGTTCGTCGAAGAGTCCGGCAACGTGCTCTACGTCACGTGGCTGAACGTCGAGAGCTACCCGCTCGGCGTGGCCAACCCGAGCACGTTCCAGTTCCAGGTCGATCTCGGCAGCGGAAGCGTGACCTGCGTCTGGCAGCACATCGACGGCGACAGCACGAGTTCCTTCGGCTCGAGCCATCTCGTCGGCTACTCGCCCGGCGGCGCATCGGTCGACGGGGGCAGTCTCGCTCTGTCGACGGCACTTCCGCTGCTGACGACCGTCGGCATGCAGCCGCTGACCCTCACCGCGTCGCCCGCCCCCGTGGCCGGCACGACCGTGAACTACACGATCGCCCACATGCCGGAGGCGTCGCCGGGCTCCGGGGTCTACGTCGGAGTCCTGATCCTCAGCCTCGGCTCGTCGCCGGGCATCGACCTCGGGTTCCTCGGCGCGCCGGGCTGCCTGCTGCACGTGGCGTCGCTGGACCTGATGCTGAGCACGGTCGGGTTCTCGCCGATCCAGACGGTGTCCTTCCCGCTGCCTGCCGTGATCCCATCTGGTGTTTCCCTCTTTGCGCAAGCGGCTGCGCTGGTCGTGCCCGGCAGTCTGCCCAATGGCCAGAACGCCTTCGGTCTCGTGACCAGCAATGGCCTGCTGAGTCGCTTCGGGAACTGACGCATCGGCACCAGCCGACCGGAGTCCTCGCTCCGGCGGCTGGTGCCGCGCGCTTCACTGCTGCCTCGGCTGCGACGACTTTTCCTGCTCGGCATCTACCAGCCACCCAACGGCGCCATCGACATCCGCTCGGGCAAGGACGGCTGGATGCCGCACCATCCCGCTCGGGAAAGGGAACGGCGTGGCCCCACTCATGCGATCAAGATTTCCCGATCGGGAAATCCCGACTCGACAAGCTCAATCCGGGCAGCTAGTTTTCCCGATCGGGACATCCATGCTGACGATCTCCAACACCGCGGACCTCGGCGCCGCGATCCGGCGGGCGCGCAAGGCGCACGGCCTGCGCCAGCCGGACCTCGCCGGTGCCGCGGGCACCAGCATCCGCTTCCTCTCCGAGCTCGAGCGCGGCAAGCCGACCGCGCAGATCGGTCGCGTGCTGCACGTGCTGCGCATGCTCGGACTCACGGTCCGGCTCGACGGCCTGCCGCCGACCGGGGAATCGACGTGACCCGGACGCTGCACGCGTGGTTCGAGGACCAGCGGATCGGCACCTTCGCGCAGTCGGACGACGGCGCGCAGTCGTTCACGTACGCGCCGTCGTGGCTCGCCGCCGAACACCGCTTCGCGATGTCGCTGTCGATGCCGCTCGGCGAACCGCCGTTCGACGACCGCACGACGCGCGCCTTCTTCGGCGGGCTCCTGCCCGACGACGAGCTGCGGCGTCGGCTCGCCCGCCACCTCGGCGTCTCGCCGCG
>DASUFY010000328.1:0-11799 GCA_036274315.1 Planctomycetota bacterium
GGAGTCGGTGCCGGCCGCCGACCTGTTCGCGCAGTGGCTCTACTTCGCGCCGGGCAGCAACGCGGGCGGCGCGCTGACGACCTACGGCCTGCACCTGCGCATCCGCTGACGGCGGCGGTCGCGCGGTGCGCGCGCGGCCGACGCTCCGGGCAGACGTCGCGGCGGGTCGGTCTCAGAGGCCGACCGTCAGCGCGGCGGCGGTGCTGACCGCTTCGGCCTGCCACGCCGCGTCGAACACGAGCGCCTGCTCGAAGAACGTCGCGCCGTGCAGCATCGGATCGGCCGGCACGGCGAACGACCAGTCGGCCTGGCCGCCGAGGTTCACGAGCAGGAACGCGAGTTCGACGCTGACCCGCAGGTCGCAACCCGGCAACCCGATCGCACCGAGGTCGAGCGGCAGCGGCGCACCCTGCCAGTTCGTGTCGCTGTTGCCGAGGATCAGGATCGGCACCGAGCCGGCCGGCAGGGAGCCCACGCGGCTCGTCATCGTCGTGCCCGACTCCGGCGCGCCGCCGGGCGCGAACAGCACCGGTGCGGGCCCGGTCGCCGCGCAGCCGGCGCCGAACTGCGTGAAGCCCGCCCACGTCGCCAGCTGCCAGGTCTGGTTGCTCTCGACGATGAAGGCCCCGCTCGACACGTCGCCGCCGAACAGCACGAACGCCGCGCGGCTGTCGTCGTACGCGAGCGCGTGGCCGGAGCGCGTGTTCGGGATGGTCGCCGCCGCATCGAGCTGCCAGTCGACTCCGTCGAACAGCCAGGTCTCGGTGTCGCCCGCATAGCCGGCACCGACGAGCACGACGACCTCGCGCCGCGGATCCCAGGTCATCGCCGCGCCGACGAGCGTCGGCGGATACGTCGGCGTCACGACCCGCGCCCAATCCTGGCCGTCCCATTGCCACGTCTGCATCGGCGTCGGGTTGCCGAAGACGTAGCCCTGGTGCGCGACCGCGACGCCGCGCCGTTCGTCGAACGCCATGGCCCACGACGTGTGCGCGGGCGGCGACGTCGTGGCCGGCGTGCGCTGCGTCCAGACGACGCCGTCGTACTCCCAGGTGTCTGTGTACGTGTACGGAGCGGTGTTGCCGAAGCCGCCGAACAGCACGACGACGCCGCGCGCCGCGTCGTAGGCCATCGGTACGACGCGCGGCGTCGGCGACGGACCGGCGGGCGTCACCGCATGCCAGCCCGTGCCGTCGTGATGCCACGTGTCGCCGAAGTAGGTCGGCGTCGAGAACGTGCCGCCGAACATGCCGCCGAACAGCACGGCGGCGCCGATCTGCCGGTCGTAGCACATGCCTGGCAGGCGCCGCGGCGACGGCGCGGCCGGCGACGCGACCTGATTCCACGTCTGGCCGTCGAACTCCCACGTGTCCTGGTAGTGCAAGTCCTGCGTCCAGTGGTAGCCGCCGAAGACGACGACGCGTTCGCGCAAGGTGTCCGTGGCCATGCCGTGCCCGGACCGGGCCGGCGGGGAAGCCGCCGGCGCCGCCTGCCGCCAGGTCTGGCCGGCGGCTGCAGCCGCGAGCACGGTGCATGCGAGGGGGAACAACGACGACAGACCGATTCGATGGTGCATGGGTGGGGCTCCGGATCGCGCCGCGACTGCCGCGGCTGCACGGGGCCTAGGCGCAGGTTCGTGCGGGAACCGGCCAGGTTCGCGGCGCGCACCGTCGCCGCCGACCAGATCGACGCGCGCACGTGCCAAGCCGTCAGCGGTGCCGGCTCGAAGGCTGCGCCGCGACCGCACGACGGCGCGA
This sequence comes from Planctomycetota bacterium, assembly GCA_036274315.1. GTDB lineage: Bacteria > Planctomycetota > UBA1135 > UBA1135 > UBA2386 > DASVAL01. Next base: position 1,758 of record DASUFY010000328.1, read on the forward strand.
CAGGCAGATCCACGCCATCGCCGGCTCGGGCGTGTCGCGGAACTCGGCCGCACGCACCGACACGAGCTCGAGGTGCGGTTCGATCGCCGCGACCACGTCGCGCAGCGAACGACGCGGCGGCCCGATGTCGCGCGGCGGTCCCTCGGTGCTGCCGATCAGGCTCAGCCACACGCCCTCGGGCGCCAGCACCGCGGCGACGCGCGCGGCGACCCGCGCGCGCTGCTCGGGCTCGTCGAACACGTGCCAGCAGCCGCGATCGAACACCAGCTGGAACGGTCCACCCTCGGGCTCGGCGGCGAGGAAGTCGAGTGTGGCGAAGCGGCACGGCAGTCCCGCGGGCAGCCGCTGCCGCGCCTTCTCGATCGCCAGCGGCGCCACGTCGACGCCGAGCACCGTGTAGCCGTGCTGCGCCAGCCAGATGGCGTTGCCGCCGGTGCCGCAGCCGACGTCGAGCGCACGCCCGGTCGGCAGCGCACCCGACTCGATCATCTGCATCAACAGCGGATCGGCGACGCCGGTGTCCCACGGCGTGAAGCCCTCCGCGTAGTGCTCGTTCCATTCTCGCGCCATGGGTGCGCAGGGTATCGTGCGAGGAACCGCAATGGCAGGCGGTCTCGGTCCCGAGCTGGGCAGGGCGTGCCGTGGGCCGCGGGCTCTACTGCTTCCGTGCCGTCTTCTTCGGCGCCTTCTTGCCGCCGACGGCCCCGGCGCCGAGCGCCAGCTCGTAGGACTCCTGCAGCCACTTGCGCCAGATCGACGCCGGCAGCGGCTGCTCGGCCGAGAAGCGCGCCGTGACCCAGGGCGGCGTGCCGACCTCGAAACGGTCCGGGTGCTTCGCGCTGAGCTCGGCGGCCTGTGGCAGCGAGCGTGCGAGCTTGAACATCGCCTTGAAGCCGCGGCCACCGGCGCCGGGGCCGACGAACAGGAACGCGCCCTTCCTGGTCTTGAACGAGCTCTGGTTGCAGGACGTGCCGGCCGCGACCTCGGGCATGGCCGAGGCCAAGTCGCGCATCGGTGCGGTAGGGTCGTCGGATCGGGGCATCGGCACTCGGGTTCGGAGCCCATCTTGTACCGGCTCGCGTCGCTTGCGCCAGCGGCGCTGTGCGCCGCGGCCGGAGCCCCGACCGTGCTGACCACGGGCTCGAAATCGAGCAACTACTGCCCGGTCGCGTTCTTCGAGCACCAGTGATCGCGGGTTCGACCTGCTCGAGCCCGAGGCGGGGTTCGCGCCGGGCCGATGGCATGGGGTTCGGCTGCCAGGCGACCGCGACGGGGACGAGCCGCGCGCAGCGCGGCGCCCCGTCCGCCCCACCATGACGTCTCCGCCGCGGCTATTCGGCGATGCCGCGCGCGATAGCATGAGCACGATGGCGGAGCCAGCCGAACGCGAGGTGCACACGCTCGTCGATCAGGTCACCAGCGGTGACCCCGACGCGCTGCACACGTTGCTCGAGCGCTACCTGCCCGACCTCGACCGGTACGTGCGCCGGCACACCGGCGAATTCGTGGCGCACAAGGAGTCGCGGTCCGATCTCGTGCAGTCGGTGTGTCGCGAGGTGCTCGAGGCGCTCGATCGCGACCGCTTCGAGTGGCGCGGCGAGGGCCCGTTCCGCGAGTGGCTCTACCGAACGGCGCTGCACAAGATCCAGATGAAGGGTCGCTACTTCCGCGCCCAGCGGCGCAACGGCGGACGCGAACGCGCCCCTGACGACGACGGGGACGATCCGGCGCTGCAGGTGTCGCGCACGCCGAGCATGTCCGCTTCGGATCGCGAGGATCGCGAGCGCTTCCTGCACGCGCTGCAGCAGCTGCCCGCGCCGCAGCGGCAGATCGTCGAATGGGCGCACCTGGAAGGCGTGTCGCACCGCGAGATCGCGGCGCGGCTCGGCGTCAGCGAAGCCAACTCCCGGGTCATGCTGTCGCGCGCGCTGGCGCGGCTCGCGAGCATCGCGAGCGAGCGCATCTGAGGCCGCGCGCCCGATGCCATGCCGCCGACCGATCCCATGAGCGAGCAGGAGGCCGAGCTCGCCCCGGTCGATCCGGTCGAGGAGCTGCTCGCCGCGTGCCTCGACGCGAACGATCCGGCGGCGGCGGTCGAGCGCGCGGCCGAGGCGGAGCCCGACCTCGCACCGGAGCTGCGGCGCCGGTTCGACTTCCTGCGGCGCTCGGGCGCCGTCGGCGCGCGCGACGCGGGCGAACCCCGGCGACGGCTCGGCAACTTCGAGCTCGGCGAACGGCTCGGCGGCGGCGGCATGGGCATCGTCTACCGCGCCACCGAGCTCAGCATCGGCCGCGACGTCGCCCTGAAGCTGATCCGACCCGAACACCTCTGGTTCGACGGCGCGCGCAAGCGCTTCCTGCGCGAGATCGAGGCCGTGGCGGCGCTCGACCATCCGGGCATCGTGCCGATCTACACGGCCGGCGAACACGACGGTGTGCCGTTCTGCGCGATGGAGCTCGTGCGCGGCAGTTCGCTCGCCCTCGTGCTGGCGACCCTGGGCGCGCGCGATTCGTCGCCCGATCCGGCGGTGCTGCGCCAGGCGGGCGCCACGAACTGGACCGATGCGTGCTTCGCGCTCGTGCGTCAGGTCGCCGACGCGCTCGCGCACGGCCACGCGCGCGGCATCGTGCATCGCGACGTCAAGCCGTCCAACATCATGCTCGGCGACGACGGCCGCGCCCGGCTGATCGACTTCGGCCTGGCGCGCGTCGCGAGCGCCGCGACCATGACGAAGAGCGGTGTGCAGCCCGGCTCGCCCGCGTACATGTCGCCGGAGCAGGTGCGTGGCGAGGAGGTCGACGCGCGGACCGACGTGTGGTCGCTCGGCGTGACGCTGTGCGAGCTGCTGACCCTGCGGCAGCCGTTCGCCGCCGGCACGGAGGCGGCGACGCGGCAGCGCATCCTCGCGAGCGCGACCCCGCTGCCGTCGAGCCGCCACAGCCGCGTGCCGTGGGACGCGGCGACCGTCGTCGCGACCGCGATGGCACCCGAACGCGAGCGGCGCTACCTGAGCATGGCCGCCTTCCGCGACGACCTGCAGCGCTGTCTCGAGCGCCGGCCGATCGCGGCGCGGCGGGCCGGCCCCTGGCTGCGCACGCGGCGCTGGCTGCAACGGCATCCGGCGCGCGCGGCCGCGTGGCTGCTCGCGGCGTTCGTGTTCGGTGTGCTGCCGACGACGCTGCTGCTGCAGGAAGAGGCGGCGCGCGGCCGCATCGAGCAGGAGGCCGAGCGCGCCGTGCAGGCCGAGCGGGCGGCGATGCGCAAGGCGCAGACGTCGCAGCGTGTCGTGCGCTTCCTGCAGGAGCTGTTCAACGAGGTCGACCCGGACCAGGCGCGCGGCAACACCGTCACCGCGCGCACCATCCTCGACCGCGGTCTGCAGCGCCTGCGCAGCGAGCTCGCCGACGAACCCGAAGTGCGCGCCGAGCTGCTCGACACCCTGGGCCAGGTCTACGTCAGCCTCGGCCTGATCGAACCGGCGCGCGAACTGGTCGCCGAGAGCCTGCAGCTGCGGGAGCAGGTGCTGCACCAGGACGGCGATGCGCTGCGGTCCACGTTGGTGCTACAGGCCGTGATCGCGAACCTGCAGGGGCGCGAGGCCGAAGCCGAAGCGATCACGCGCCGCGTCGACGGCTTCGCGGGCACCGATGCGCGCCAGCACGCGCTCGGTCAGATCCGCCTCGCCTACTGCGCCTGGCGCCTGGGCCGGACGGACGAAGCCGATCGACACTACAAGCAGGGCCTCGCGGCGCTGCGGCAGCTGCTGCCGCCCGCGGACGCGGAGCTGATCGGCGCCGAACGTTCGTACGCGGGCTTCCTGCGCGCGCGCGTGGACCCGGCCGCGGCGCTCGCGCTGCTGACCGAGGTGGCCGCGCGCGCGGCGGCGCTGCCCGCCGACCACACGACGCGACTCAACCTCGAACTCGATCTCGCCGCCGCCGAGATCGAGAACGAGAAGCTGGCGGCGGCGGAGCAGCGGCTGCGCGCCGCGATCGCGCTGGCCGAACGCGTGTTCGACGCGAACCATCCGACCCTCGCGCTGCTGCGCGAGGAGCTCGCGTCGGCGCTGTTGCAGCTCGATCGGTACGCCGAGGCGCTGCAGCAGTACGAGCTCGTCGCGCCGGCGCTGGAGGCGACCTATCGGGCGCCGCACATGCAGCTCGCGCGCGCGGCCAGCCTCGAGAGCAGCCTGTCGATCGAGGTCGGCGACCTGCCGCGCGCCGAAGCGGCCGCCACCCGCGCCGTGGCGATGTTCGAGCAGCTGTACCCGGAAGGTCATCTCGACTTCGCCGGCGTGCTCACGAACCTGGCGCGCATCGAGAGCCAGCTCGGCAACCTCGACCGCGCCGAGCAGCTGGCCCGACGTTCGCTGGCCATGAAGCGCCAGCTCGGTGAACGCCGGGTCGCCGCCGTGGTGCTGCCGATGTGCTACCTCGCGAGCGCACAGGCGCAGCGGAACGAGCTCGCCGACGCCGAGCGCAACGCGCGCGAGGCGGTCGCCCTGGCGACGGGCGCGCAGGCGCTGTCCGGCTCGCGCACGCTGGCGATCGCCGAGACCACGCTCGGCGAGGTGCTCATGTACGCGGGCAAGCACGCCGAGGGTGAACAGGCGGCGCGCCGGGCGATCGCGACCTGGCAGGCGTTCGGCGGCGCCGGCGATTGCCGCGCCCGGTTCGTGCTCGGCTGGGCCCTCGACGCGCTGGGCCGGTTCGACGAAGCGGAACGCGAACTGCGCGACGTGCTGGCCAGCCTCGCCAGGTACTACCCGCCCGGGCACATGTTCTTCGGCGAGGTCACCGGCGAACTCGGCGTGGTGCTCGCGCGGCGCGGGGAGCTGCCGGCCGCCGCCGGACAACTGCAGCGTGCCGTCGACATCCGGCGCGCGGCCGGCGGCGCCGACAACCCGCTGCTCGGCCTGCCGCTGCTGAACCTCGGCACCATCCTGCAGCTGCAGCACCGCGAAGCCGAAGCGGTGCCGATCGGCTTCGAGTGTCTCGAGCTCGTGCGGCGCCACGGCGGCGCCAAGAACCGCCTGACGCCGTCGGTGCTGCTGCTGCTGGCACGCACGGTGACGCACCTGCCCGCGCCGTCGCGGCAGGCGCAGATCGAGCGCGTGCGGGCCGCGATCGACGAACTGCTGCCGGCCGCCTTCGCGCGCCGCGACGAGATCGTTCGCGAGCTCGACGCGACGAAGTAGCGCAACGGCGTCAGGGACGCGTCAAAACACGCGCAGCACGTTGCGGCACGCACAGGGCGCGAGCCCGGATCATGGCGATGGCGGACCGACGCCGGCGGGGCGAGCGGGTAGCCTTCGCAGGTGTCCGGCGAAGCCCGTGCGCGGGCCTCGCCTGCTTTCCTCAACCTGCAATGCACATGAAGAAGCTCGTCACGCTCGGTCTTGTCGCCGCCCTCGTCCCGCTCGCCGCGTTCGCCTTCGCGCCCAAGGCGCCGCCCGGTCCGGCGGCGATCGAGGAGATGCTGCGCGGCCTGTTCAAGGCGGTCGACAGCGGCGATCGCGAAGCGGTCAAGGCCGCCATCGCGAAGGACGCCAAGGAACCCGTGCTGTGTTGGGACAACGACCTCGAGGGCAAGCCCGTCGCCATCAAGGGTGTCGAAGCGACGCACAAGTACCTCGATGGTCTGATGGACGCCATCACCAAGTCGTCGGCGAAGATGACCTCGAAGATCGGCGATCTGCACGCGGCCTGCGACTCGCCGGCGCTCGGCTACGCGACGTTCTCGCTGACCCAGTCGATGATGAGCGCCGAGGGCAAGTCCGAGTCTGCGACCTACTGGGTGACGGCGCTCGTCACCGCGGACAAGAACGACAAGTGGCACATCTTCCACTGGCACTCGTCGCCGGCCGCCGAGGCCCCGTCGGGCACGGCGAAGTAGCGAGCCACGTCAGAACGCAGCCACGCCGTAGGCCGTGGTGGTCGCGAACGGGCTCTGCGTCGGGAACAGGGGCACGCCGACCCCCACGCCCTGCACGTAGAACGTCAGCGGCCGCAGCGCCGCCGGCAGCGGCACGTGCAGGGGGCCACCGGCCGCGAGCAGCACGTAGTCCGGCGACGGGATCAGCAGGCACGGCACGCCCTGCTGCGGTGGCAGCGCGAGCGAGCCCGGCGTCAGGCCGATCACGTGCAGGACCGCGACGCCGTTGCCGCCCGCCCCATCCGCGGCGATGTCGATGCCGCGGTCCGCGAACACCTCGACCGGCGGCGTCAGGTCGCCGTACAGGGTCGTGCACGCGTTCGCGATCTGCGTCGACGCGACCTGGTTGTGCGGGCGCACCGCGATGCCGAACGTGGTCAGCGTCGTGCCCGATCCGGACAGCTGGGCGGTCGCGACGACGCGCACGAGCTTCGGCTGCGACCCGAGCACCATCGGCAGCGTGGTCGTCGTGCCGAGCGGCAGGTTGGCCCAGTCGAGCGAACCGTCGTTGTCGAAGTCGATGGCGAGCAGCGGCAGCGGCGCCCCTGGTGCCCACGAACTGTTGCGGAACAGCTCGAGGTAGTACGGGATCCCGGGCGGCGAAGCCGTGAACGAGACCAGGTACTCGTGCTGCGGCAACGCCGCCGAAGACGACGGTCCGAGCGTCGACGTGAGCACGTTGTCGAGCCAGACCCTCGTCGACGCCGGGCCGAGCTCGGTGCTCCAGCGCGCGAACGCGTCGATCTGCGCGCCGGGGCTGCCGAGGCTCGCCTGCACGATGCCCTGCGCCGGAAGCGGACCCGCGGGCTGCACGTTGGACGCGGTCTGCGTGCCCGACGCGACGTGCACGGCGATCGGCGTCAGCGCGGTGACCGCCGCGGCGACCGACTGCGCGGCAACCGGGGAAAGGAACAGCATGGGCCAGATCGCGATCGTGAGTTCGTTCCTCATCGGGTTCCTCGGCTCCGATGGTAGCACGGCCCGCGGCGACGAGCCCGGCCGTCACTGTCATCGACGCCGTTCGGCGGTCGCGACCACTTGTCGTGGCGAAACCGGTGACGGACCCCACCCCTCGGGACGACAGTGGGTGCATGGACCCGGCGACCGCCGACTTCGTGTCGTTCCGCGAGCACGGCGACCTCGGCGCGCTGGGTCGGGTGTTCGACGCGCTGGGCCCGCGGCTGCTCGCGCTGGCGCTCCACGTGTGCGGCAACGGAGCGGACGCCGAGGACGCGCTGCAGGCGACCTTCGTCGTCGCGATGCAGAAGTCCACGGCGTTCGACGCGCGGCAACCGGTCGGTCCGTGGCTCGCGGGCATCCTCTCGGGCGAGGCCGGCAACCTGCGACGGCGCGAGCATCGGCGGGCTGCGGTGCCAGTGCCGGACCAGGTGTCGGGCGGTGACGATCCGGCGGCCGCCGCCGAACGGCGCGACCTCGTCGCCCGCCTGCGCACGAACATCGAGTCGTTGCCGGCGGAGCAGCGCCAGGTGCTGCTGCTGCAGCTGCAGCACGGGCTGCAACCCGCGGAGATCGCGGAGGTGCTCGGCGTGCCGCCGGGCACGGTGCGCATGCGGCTGCACCGCGGCCTCGCCGCGCTGCGCGGCCTGATGCCCGCCGGCCTGCTCGCAGGTCTGATCGCGGGTCTGCCATCGCGAGGGCTCGCCGCGGTGCGCCGCGCGGTGCTCGCGAGTGCGCGGTCGCAAGCGGCCGCCGCCGGCGCGGCGACGGCCATCGTCGGGAGCCTGCTCATGAAGAAGGTCGTCACCGTGATCCTGTTCGTGCTCGGCGTCTGCTGCTGCTCGTGGTGGCGCGAGGCCTGCAGCGCCGCACCCGCGGCGGAAGTCAGCCGCCCCATGCCCGCGCCGCTCGCCGCCGGTGCCGCCGCCGACCGGGTCGCCGGCACGACGCGCAGCGACCGCAAAGAGCCGGCGATGGAACGCACGGCGGTCGCGCCGCCGGCCTCGGCCACCGGAACCCTGCGTGTGGTCGTGCGCGGTGCGGTGTTCGCGCGCGGAGAGCACGGCTGGTGGGTCGCGGACAGTGGCTCGGCACGGTCGATGGCCGACGTCGCGATCGAAGCGTGGCCCGGCGAAGCGCACGCCCTCGCCGATGAAGGAACGGGCTTGTCCGGCCGCACCGACGCGGCCGGTGTGGTCCGGTTCGCGCCCGTGCCGGTCGGCACCTGGTACGCCCACGCGCTGCTCGGCGGGCAACGGCTCGGCAACCCGCAGTCGGCGGAGGTCACTTCGGGCGGCGATGCGACGATCGAGATCGTCTCGGGCATCTCGGGCTGCGTGCACGGTCGCGTGCTCGACGACGATGGTGCGCCCGTCGAAGGTGCCGAGATCTGGGTCGGCGCGCTGATCCACGGTACGGCGCCGGTCGGCCGGTGGCTGCGTTGCGCCGCGCACAGCGACGCCGACGGGCGCTTCTCGTGTCCGTACGGCGCGGGCGAGGACCGGGTCACCGCGCAGAAGGCGGGCCATGCGGCATCGTGGTCCCATCCGTGCCAGCGGAGCGGCGACGAGCCCGAAGTCGTGCTGACCCTCGGCCGCGAACCGGCGAGCATCGGCGGCTTCGTCGTCGATGCGCGCGGGCAGCCGCTCGCCGGCATCGACGTGGCCGTCGAGATGGCGGACCGCGAGGAACGACGCCTGCTCGATGGCACGCGCGTCGCATCGCGGCTCGCGACGATCGCGACGTCGGACCGGGACGGTCGCTTCCTCGCCGCGGGGCTCGCACCGGGCAGCTACGTCTGCCGGGCCCAGGCGCCGCCGCGCCTGCGCGCCGTGGCGCAGGCGGATGTCGGCGCCGGTGCCCATGCCGAGGTCCGGCTCGAGCTCGGCGACGGTTGCGTCGTCTGCGGCCGCGTGCGGGCTCGGGACGGCACGGGCAGCGGTGGCATCCGCGTGACGATCGCCGGCGCGGCGATTGCCGAGGCGCAGACGACCGCCGCCGACGGTTCGTTCCGCTTCGGGAGCGTGCCGGCGCGCCCGTTCACGATCACGGCGGCGCGACCGGGTTCGACGGCGAGCACGACGCAGGCGCATGCGGCGCCGACCACCGATGTCGTGCGCTGCGAACTCACGCTCGACGAAGGCGCGCCGCTGCGCGGCAAGGTCACCGACGTCGAGGGGCACGGCCTCCCCGGGTGGTCCGTCACCGCCTTCGTCGACGCGCGTGCGAGCGTCGAGACGCCGACCGATGGCGAGGGTGCGTTCGTGTTCTGGGCGCTGCCCGCGGCGAGCGTGCGGCTCTGCGTGCACCGTGCCCACGGAACCGCGGTCTGCGAGCAGACCATTCTGCCGTCGAACGAGCCCGTGCACCTCGTGGTGCCCGCAGCGGCGATGCCCTCGGCGGCCGTGCACCTGCGCGTCGTCGACGAACGCGGCGTCCCGGTAGCGCGCGCCCATGGCGCGCTCGACCAGGGTGTTCCGAGCGGCCTGTTCGGCGACAATGAGTCGGGCGAGTTCGAGTGGACCGGTCTCGACGCCGGCGCGCACGAGATCGTCTGCGGAGCGACGGGCCGCCTGTCCGAACGGCTCGAGGTCACGCTCGCCCCACGCCAGTCGCTCGGTCTCGGTGACGTCGTGCTGCGACCCGCGGCCGAGCTGCGCGTGCGCTTCCTGCGTCCCGATGGCTCACCGTGGCAGGTGCGACCACCCACCCCGTGCCTGTTGCCCGCGGGCACGAACCGGCCCGCAAGGTGCGATCTCGAGATCGTCGATGGCGAGGTGATCGCGAGCGGGCTCGCACCGGGTCGCTACACCGTCGCGGGCTGGCCCGCCGACGAACTGCTCGTCGAGCCGCGCGAGGTCGAACTGGGCGCGACCGAACCGCTCCGGATCACGATGCCGGTCGAGGTGGGACGGCGTCGACACCTGTGCCTGCCTGCCGATGTCGTGCCGCTCGGGACCGTCGTCGAGGTGACGGTGCGCCGCCGGACCGACGGCCACCTCGTCGCGGCGAAGCAGCTGTTCCCGCGCGAGAGCGACCGCGTGACGATCGGCCGGTTCCTCGTGCCGCTCGGCGACTTCGAGGCCGAGGCGCGCGCGCCGTCGGGAGCGGTCTTGCGCGCGCGGTTCACGGTCGGTCCCGAGCTCGAGC
>DASUFY010000329.1:0-5167 GCA_036274315.1 Planctomycetota bacterium
CTTCCCAGTCGTCCCAGCGCTCGGGCGGCGGGAAACTCTCGAGCGGCGTCGTGCGCAGGGTGCTGTGGTCCATGGTCGCTCGGGACGATAGGCGCGCACGTGGGGTGGGTCCACGGCGCGGCGACCCCGCTGGCGATTCCCCATTCGCGATCGGTCGGGGCCGCGAGCGCCGGTGGCACCGTGCACAGGTGCACACGCGGGGCCGCCGTGCAGCCAGCGCGGCCCCTTGGTCGATGGAGCCGGGCACGAATCCCGTTGGCCTGCCCGTCGCGGAGGCGGGGCCGTGGTCGCAGCGCGCTCGAAGTGCCACGTTCGTGGCCGGACCGCGTTGCAGCGGCTTGCGCGCCCCGGCGCCGACCCGTCTACTCGCGGTGGTTGGGCCAAAGACGCCCGGTGATGAAAGAAGACGCACTGCTCGAGAAGGTGACGGAGGTCGAGGGCTACAAGGTGCTTCCGCCTTGCGTCGTCTACTCGAAGATCGGTCAGGGCGGCATGGGTGCGGTCTACCGCGGGCGCCACCTCAACCTCGGCATCGACGTCGCGATCAAGTGCCTGCGGCCCGACCTCGTCGACGAGCAGTTCATCAAGCGGTTCCGTCGCGAGGCGATGTCGGCCGCCGCGATCAACCACCAGAACGTCATCCGGGTCTACGACGCGCTCGAGGACAAGGGGCTCCATTACATGATCATGGAGTTCGTGCAGGGCGAGACGGCTCGCCAGCGCGTCGACCGCAAGGGCCGCCTCAAGGTCAGCGAGGCGCTCGAGATCGTCTACGGCGCCGCGCTCGGGCTCGGCGAAGCGCACCGCAAGGGCATCGTGCACCGCGACATCAAGCCCGACAACATCCTGGTCTCGACGAGCGGCCAGGTGAAGCTCGCCGACCTCGGTCTGGCCAAGCCGACGTTCGTCGAGGACGGACTCTCGATGCTGTCGTCGCCCAACCAGGTCATGGGCACGATGCAGTACATGCCGCCCGAGCAGTGGGAGAGCACGACCGACGTGACGCCCGCCGCCGACGTCTGGGCGCTCGGCGCCACGCTGTGGTTCCTGCTGGTGGGCCGCGAGGCCATCGTCGGCGAATCGGCACCGCGCATCATGACGATGGTGCTCAACAGGCCGTTCCCCGACGTGCTCGCCGCGCGGCTCGACGTGCCCGGCGACGTCGCCGAGCTGCTCACGAAGGCGACGGCCCGGCAGGTCGAGGATCGGTACCCGGACGCCGTGCAGTTCGCACGCGCGATCGAGGCGCTCGAGACGCGGCGCTCGGCGCTGTCGGACAGCGAGGCCGGCACGACGTCGCTGCGCACGCTGCTGTCGCCGCCGCCGCTCGAGACCCTCGAGCGCATCAAGCAGCAGCTCGACACCAAGGCGGCGTCGCGCCTCGGATCGAAGCCCGCGCCCGAGACCGCCGAGCCGATCCCGGTGAAGGTCACCGCCAAGGTGCGCAAGAAGCCGGCCCAGGTGCCCAGCAAGAAGCAGCGCAAGCCGCCCGAGACGATGCTCACGGTCGCGCAGCAGCGGCCCGGCGTTGAGCCGGAGCCGCCGCCTACGCCAGGGCGCTGGCGCCTCTTCGTGTTGCTGCTGCTGCTGTTCGTCGCGAGCGGGACAGGCGTGTTCTTCTTCGTGCCCGGCGTGCGAGAGTGGTTCGATCCGTCGTCGAATCCGCTGTGGACCGCCGACCGCCTCGAGCGCGACGGCAAGTTCGCGCAGGCGATCGTGGCCGCGCAGATGGCGTACGACGCCAATCCCGACATCGAAGGCCGCCCGGAGCGTCTGGGTCGGCTGTACGCGCTCGAGGCCGGCCGGCTCGAGGGCCTCGGCGACTACGCGGCGGCGCTCGATCAGTTCGACGCGAGCCTCGGCGAGGTCAAGTCGGAGGACGTGACCAGGCAGCGCGCGGCGCTCGTCGCCAGCTTCGCCAAGGTGCTCGACGAGGCGCTGATCCGCCGCTCGCCGTCGAGCGAACGCGTGCCCAGCGCCGAGGAGATCCCGTTCATCGGCAGGCTGAACGATCAGCGCGTGCGCGAGCTGCGGCTCGCGGGCGAGAAGGTCGTTCTTTCGGAGTCCGGTGAGTTCACCGCGAAGCGCCGGCTGACGAATGGCGAGGTGACGGTCGACGTCACGTTGAGGCGCGGGCAGAACATCGCGCTCCAGCCGTGGCGCGTGCAGTTCATCGACACGAGCGCGCTGCGCTTCGTGCGCGCGCCGGCCGCCGCGGCACCCGTCGACGGCGTCAACGTCACGAACTCGACGGCGATCCGCCTGCAGGGCCAGCTCGACGAACGCGCCGAGCTGTTCGTCGGCGACCAGCCGGTCACCGACGTCGAGTGGCAGGCCGACGGTTCGTTCGGGTGTACGGTCCCCGTCGCCACCGAAGGACCGAGCGAGGTCACGATCGAGGCCAGGAAGGAGCCGCGTCAGCCGAGCACGGCGACCGTGCAGGTCGTGCGCCTCACGGCGCCGCCGCAGCTCGACGTGCTGCAGCCGCCGCGGCCGCGGCTGCGCGTCGCGGCGCCGCGCTACCGGTTCGCGGTGCGCACCGACCAGTGGACGCGTTCGGTGGTGGCGACGGTCGGGGGACAACCGGTGCCGCTCGCAGCGCAGCCCGACGATGCGACGCAGTTCGCGGCCGAGCTGACGTTGCAGGCGGGCTCGAACACGATCGAGATCGTCGCGAAGAACCTCGCGGGCCTGTCGTCGCCGGCCAGCGTCACGATCGAGGTCGGCAAGCCCGAGTTCCAGGGCCTCACGCTGCTCGAAGGCACCACCGCGAAACCGGTGCAGGGCGGCACCGTGTTCGTGCGCACGCGCGACGTGCGGCTGCGCGTCGAGACCTCGGCGACAGCCGCCGCGCTGTCGATCGGCGACGCGCCCGTCGCCGACGTCGAGCGCGACGGCACGGCGCTGCAATGCCGGCTCGGCAAGTTCCTCGAGGAAGGCAAGGCCGTCTCGCTGCAGCTCGCGCTCGCGGAGGACGACGTGCGTTCGGACCCGCGCGTGATCGAGGTGCAGCTCGACACGGTGAAGCCGGTGCTGAAGCCGAAGGTGCGGACCGTCAAGGCGCGGGCCGGCGAGAACGTCCTCATCGAGGGCACGTGGCAGGATGCCGGCGGCTGCGAGGTAGTGACCGTCGACGGCAAGGCCGCGACCGTGACCGCCCCGGCGGACAACGGCGACACCGGCACGTGGAGCCTCGAGCTGCCGGCGGGTCAGAAGACGCGCTCGCTGGCGGTTGCGACCGTGGACCGGGCCGGCAACCGCGGTGAGGCGACGGTGCAGCTCGAGGTCTCGATCCGCAGTGCGGGTCCGAACACGGGTCCGAGCACCTCGAGCACGCTCGTGCCGTTGCCGGGCTTCGTCGCCAAGGCCGGCAGCGCCGAGTCGAACGGCTATGCCGAGGTCATCGTGCACGAGGCCACGGGCATCGAACTGGTCGCGATCGGCTTCGGCTCCGGCAAGCCGGCGTTCTACGTGGCGACGCGCGAGACGACCGAGAAGCAGTGGAACGGCCGTGGCGCCGACACCGCGCAGGGCGGCCTCAGCGGCCCCGACATCGACGCCTGGCTGCGAGCGCCCGGGCACGGCCAACTGAGGCTGCCCACTCCGGATCAATGGGACGCGCTCGTCAAGGCGGCGAATCCGAAGATCCGCAACCTCGGCGTCGGCCAGGGGCGCGTCGAGTGGCTGCGACCCGAGCGCGTCTACGACGACAGCTGGCCGATCCGCAAGGAGCCGGGCGGCGCGACCAGCTACAAGGCCAAGAACAACGTGCCCTGCTTTGGCTTCCGGGTCGTCTTCGAACCCTGAGCGACGCCGCCTGCCGGAGCGCTAGGAGGTCCTGAGCGAGTTCGTCCAGCGGCGCTCGGCGTCCTTGGGCAACCCCGTCCCTTGGGCAAACCAGCTCAGAACCGGTCTCTCCCGCTCCAAGGGCGCCGTCAGGCGCCTGCCGGAGCGGTGGGAGGTCCTGAGCGAGTTCGACCATCGGCGCGGAGCGCCGCTGGACGACCTTGCTCAGATGCGGATGCCGAGGCTGATGACCACCGCCGTGAAGTCCTGGTCGAGGCCGTTGAACACGACCCGACGATAGGAGTCGGTCGCGCCGTAGTTGTTCTTCTGCTGCATGACCGAGAGGCCGGTGAGCAGGCCGTTCGGCAGCTTGTAGCGCATGCCGACCTCCCAGCCGAACGTGAACGCGTAGCCGGTCTCCTTGTCGACGTCGTCCTCGCTCGTCGCGGGACCGGCGCCGCAGGCGACCTCGGCGAACGCGGACAGCTCGGCCAGGCGGTCGCCGGACGCGTGCTGCATGATGATGTACTCGGGTTCCACGGCCAGCCGCACGCCGATGTGCGTGCGATCGAGGTCGCCCGCCGCGTAGGCCAGCGCGCCGACCGGCGTCGACTTCACCTGCGATGCCTCGAGGAACGGGCCGAAGCGCACCGGCATGCGGAACTGGTTGCTGACCGTCGCGCGGTAGGACAGGGCCAGGAACGCCGACTGCGTGTCCAGCGACGAGTCGGCGAAGCCGAGGTCCTGCAGGATGTCGTCGGTCGTGCCGAGCATGCCGTGGAAGAAGATGCCGACGTCGTTCTGGAAGAAGTACTCGGCGCGCAGGCGACCCGCGTAGCCGCTCGCGCTCGTCGCATTGGACGGCGGCGTGGCGGTCGGACCGGCGTTGGTCTCGAAGTCCGTGTTGCCGAACGCGAGACCCAGCGTGGCCATGAAGCGCGGGTGGATCTGCGAGAGGCCGGGGCCCTGCTGCAGCGGCGCCGTCTCGGTGCTCGGCGACGACGCGAGCGCGGTCGCGGTCAGCGGCGCGACCGTCGGCTGGCTCGCGAAGCCGGTCGCCTGGGGCACGGGGCTCACGCAGCCGGCCAGGAGGGAAACCGCCGCGAGGGCGGCCGTGGAGCAGAAAGACGTCGAAGGGGTGGCTGTCGGCATGGTCGTGTTCCTGTGGTCTCGGGCGCCGAGACCATCTCTCGGGCGGATCCTATACCGTCGACGTCGCAGGCGTCCAAAGGGAACCACCCGAGTCCGCGGTCGGGCCGCGGTTCCTCGGCGCGGCGCCGCATGCGATGCGCGTGGTTATGCTGTCGGACATGGAGTCGCGTGTGTGCCCGCGGACCGTGCCGGTCATCGCGTTGGCGAGCCTGCTGCTCGCGGGTGTCGG
>DASUFY010000330.1:0-25107 GCA_036274315.1 Planctomycetota bacterium
GAGCGAGAGGCACGCCAACGGCCGGTTCGCGAGCGGCGTGTGCACCGTGCCGAACGCCGCGCGCCACCAGTCGCCGGCCGCCAGCGCCGCGTTGTCCTGGATCGCCGGGCCGTCGTCGAAGACGAAGTCGAACCGCCAGACACCCCACCATGCGATCAGCGCCGCGACGAGCACCGCGCCGAGCGGGGCCAGCAGCGGCATGCCGTTCGTGCCGGCAGGCTCGGCGCGTGGCCCACGCGCGGCAGAGCGATGTGGTGGCATGACGCGCACAGCTTCTGGAAACGCGGGCTCAGGCGCAACCTCGTCGCGACGTGGCGCTCACGACGGCAGGTGGTCGAGGTCGTCGAGATCCTTGGGTCGTCCGGCGTCGCGTTTCGCCCGCCGCAGGTCGGCAAGGCCCAGGATCCAGATCGGCACGCTGGCACCGTTCACGGTGATCTGCTCGCCAATCCGGTTCTGCCAGGCGTCCGCGAACGACACGGCACGCAGGCTCGCGATCAGGTCGATCCGGTTGGGCGGTCGGCCAAACTGCAGCACGAGATCCGGATCTTCGAGTTCTGCCGCATTGCCAACCGACGGCACCGACCCCTGCCAGAACTCGAGGAGGGCAGCCCACAGCCGCTGTACGTTCTGGGGACTGCGGTCGTACAGGAAGTCGACGTCGCCGGTCAATCGGGCGTAGCCATGATGGATCACCGCGATTCCGCCGATCAGCACGTAGCGCACGGCGTGCTTCGCGAGCTGGCACAGGAACTCCTGCGCATCCTTCGAGAACAGTTCGGCCTTCACTTGGAACGCTCGGACTCGCGGACGTCGGGCGCGTCGGCCCCGTAGAAGCGGTCGCGCAGCACCTTGGCGATCTCGTGGCGCTGCTCGGGCGTCATCGCCCATTGCTGCTGCCGGTCCCACTGCTCGGCCTCCTGGAAGGAGTGCGCCTTGTTCACTTCGCGGTCCATCGGCGTCAGTCTACCTCACGCACCCGCTGGCTCGCCATTCGTGTCGGCCATGCCCGCCGCCGTTGACGCGACCACACGCAACGGTTCCCATGCCCGGTCGATGAACTACCGCGACCTCGACCCCGAAGAGGTGCAGCAGGCGCTGCAGGACGACCCGACGCTGCGCCTGCTCGATGTTCGCACCGCCGCCGAGTTCCGCAGCCATCGTCTGCCCAACTCCCAGCTGCTGCCCGTGCAGGAACTCGCCGCGCGCCTGCACGAGCTCGACCCACACGAGAACTGGCTCGTGCACTGTGAACACGGCCGCCGCAGCGTCTACGCCTGCGAGTTGCTGGCGCAGGCAGGCTTCACGAGGCTGACCAACCTGCGCGGGGGACTCGCCTACTGGATGGGCTGTGGGCTGCCGCTCGAGACCGGGCCGCGCAGCTGAACGCAATCCGCGCCGGCGCGAACGTGCGCTACTTCGGCCAGACCGCCGCGGCCGCCTTGCACTCGTCGAGCGTCGGCACGAGCGCCAGGCGCACGAAGCGCTCCTGGCCCTTGCCGAAGAAGCTGCCCGGCGCGACGAGGATCCCGGCCTCGCGGCAGCGCGCCGCGTAGTCGACGTCGCGTTCGCCCTCGGGCACCTCGACCCACAGGTAGAGCCCCGCCTTGCTGCCGTGCACGCGCAGGCCGCGCTGCCGGCACAGCTCGAGCAGCACCTTGCGTTTGGCGGCGAACACCGCAACGCGCTGCTCGACGTGCGCGCCGTCGGCCCACGCCACACACGCCGCGGCCTGCACGAACTCCTGCGGTGCTGTGCCCATGCTCGAACGGAAGCGCCGGTAGGTCGCGATCAAGCCGGCGTCGCCGGCGACGAAACCCGACCGGTAGCCCGTCATGCCCGAACGTTTGCTCAGCGAGTGCACGGCGAGACAGCCCTTCCGGCCGAACTCGAGCACGCTGCGCGGGCGCAGCCCTTCGTAGTGCAGGTCGACGTAGCACTCGTCGCTGACGAGCACGAAGCCGTACTCCTCGCGCACGGCCACCCACCGTTCGTACAGCGCGTCGGCCAGGCAGAAGCCGGTCGGGTTGTGCGGGTAGTTGAGGAACACGACCGAGGCGCGCCGCAGCACGGCCTCGGGCAGCAGGTCGGGATCCATCGCGTAACCGTTCTGCAGCGACAGCTGCATCGGGTAGGTCCACGCCTCTGCGAACAGCGCGCCGATCTCGTAGACCGGGTAGGCGGGTTCGCCGTAGATGACGAGGTCCTTGTCGCTCGGCACCTGCACGAACGTCATCGGCAGGTGGAACAGCGCCTCCTTGCTGCCGTACGTCGCCATCACCTCGGTGTCGGCGTCGAGCGCGACGCCGAAGCGCCGCTGGCAGTAGGCCGCCGCCGCCTGGCGCAGCGCCGGCGTGCCGGCCGTCGGCGGGTACTGGCTGACTTGCGAGATGCCCTCGCGCATCGCGTCGCGCAGCAGCGCGGGCGTCGGCTCGCGCGGGTCGCCCGTACCGAAGTCGAACACGCGCACGCCGTCGGCGAGCAGCTGGCGGTGCCACGACCCGAGCTGCTCCATCGGGTAGGTCTGGAGCTGTCGCAGCCGGTCGTTCACTTGCCTTCCTGCTTCGCGGCGGCGGCCTTGGCGGCCGCGTCGAGCTTCGTCTGCATCGACTCGCGCACGCGTTCGAGCAGGCGCTTGGTCGCGATGATGCCCTCCTCTTCGGAGAGCTTCTCGCCTTCGTACTCGACGCCGATGAAGCCGCGGTAGCCGTACTTGGTCACGACGATGTCGAGCATGCGCTCGTAGTCCGTGTGTGTCTCGTTGCCGTCCTCGTCGAAGTCGTGCGACTTGGCGCTGACCCCGCGCGCGAACGGCATCAGTTCGTCGGTGCCCTGGTAGCGGTCGTACTCCTCGGTCGCACTGACCTTGAAGTTGCCGAAGTCGGGCAGCGCGCCGCAGCGCGGGTGCTTGACCATCTCGAGCGTGCCGCGCAGCCACTTGCCGTTCGACGACAGACCACCGTGGTTCTCGACGATGACGTCGATGCCGAACTTGTCGCCGTACTCGCAGAGCCGGCGCAGGCCGTCGGCGGCCAGCTTCTGCTGCTCTTCCCAGCTGCCGGAGCTCTGGGCGTTGACGCGGATCGAGTGGCAGCCGAGCACGGCGGCCGCATCGACCCATTGGTGGTGGTTCTCGATGGCCTTCGTGCGCTCCTTCTCGTCGGCGTCGCCGAGCGCGCCCTCGCCGTCGCACATGATGAGCACGCTCCTGACACCTTCGCCCGCGCAGATCTTCTTGAGCTCGGCCGTGTACTTGGCGTCGCGCGCCTTGTCCTTCCAGAACGAGTTCACGTACTCGACGCCCTCGAAGCCGTACCAGTGCGCCTTCTTGGGGAACGTCAGGTTGTCCATCTGGTTGCTGCGCAGCGCGCGGTGGAAGGACCACTCCGCGAGGCTGATCTGGAACAGCGGCTCCCGGCGCGGCCAGACGCGGTCGGGCAGCCACGCGGCGCCGAGCGCGCCCATCGAGAGGCCCAGGAACGTGCGACGGTCGACAGCGGGGGGTGTGCGGTCCATGGCGTGCCATTGGAGGATGCGCGCCGGGCCGAGGCAACCCTCGCGGAGCACTTCGTCGCGCGCTATCCTGCTCGCCCGCGTGTCGGCGATCGACGGTCGCCGGCCAAACCCAGAGACCGAACTCCGCACCACTCCAAGTCCATGGCGATCCGCGTCACCGAAGCCAAGAAGGGCATGGTCATCCGCTACGAGAATGACCTCTACCAGATCACGAGGTACGACCACCTCACGCCGGGCAACCTGCGGGCGATCCACCACCTGAACCTCAAGCACCTGAAGAACGGCCGCCAGAAGGAAGTGCGCATGAAGACCAGCGACCAGCTCGACCTGGTGTACCTGGACTCGCGCGACTCGCAGTACCTGTTCAAGGACTCGCTGGGCTACACGTTCATGGACAACGAGAACTTCGAGCAGTTCGTGCTGAGCGCCGAGGTGATCGGCGACGCCATGCAGTACATCACCGAGAACAGCAACGTCACCGTCGTGTTCTGCGAGGGGGAGGCGTTGACCGTGCAGCTGCCGCCGGTCGTCGTCGTCGAGGTCGTGCAGACCGAGGACGCCGCGCGCGGCGACACCGTCAGCAACGTGCAGAAGCCGGCCCGGTGCAACACGGGCATCGAGATCAAGGTGCCGGCCCACATCAAGATCGGCGAGAAGGTCAAGGTCAACACGGACACGGGCGAGTTCCTCGGCCGGGCCTGAACACCGGCCGCGGCCGGTGCCGGGCGCAGGTGCTGGGCCGGCCTCGGCCCGCGGTGGCTCAACTCCCGTTCGCATCGCGTCGATGTGCTGGGCAAGTGCCCGCCCCCACGGAGACCACCGCGCCGCCCGACGACGCGCCGACCGGCCCTGCGCCCGGCAGTGCCCCACGCCGGGCACGCCGCGAACGCCGCGCGCTGGTCGTGTTCGGCATCCTGCTGCTGAGCTTCGTGCTGTACGCACCGTCGATCGGCAACGACTTCACGTGGGACGACCGCTTCGCCGCCATGGGTGACGGGCCGCACGGGCACCCGCTGGTCGCGCACCTGCGCCCGCTCGGTGACTACTTCGCCAGCAACTGGTGGCCGCACCACGACCCGGGCAGCCAGGCCTATCGCCCGCTGACCACGCTGTGGTTCGCGCTGCGCCATGCGCTGTGCGGCGACTCGGCGGTCGCCGCCCACCTGGCCAACGTGCTGTTGCACACCGCCACCGTCGGCCTGTGCTGGCTCTGGCTGCGGCGGCTCGGCGCAAGCACTCGGCCCGCCGCGCTCGGCAGCCTCGTCTACGGCCTGCACGCGATCCACAGCGAGGCGGTCGCCAACCTCGTCGGTGGCGCCGAACTGCTCGCGCTCGCGTTCGGCCTCGGCGCGTGCCTCGTGCTGCAGGCCGGGCACGCCGCCGGCCGGCGACGCTTCGTGGCCTGCGCCCCGTTCGCGGCGCTGCTGCTGTTCGCGGCCGCGGCCAGCAAGGAGAGCGGCCTCGCCTGGGTGGCCTTCGCGCCGCTGTGCGTGCTCGTGCCGGCCCTGCACCGCGGCCGCAGCTGGACGTCGCTGCGCGGCGACGTGGTGGTGCTCGCGGCCACCGCGGCCGTGCCCGCGACGATCTACCTGCTGCTGCGGGCGCACATGCTCGCCAACCTGCCCGGTGGACCCGATGCGGCGGTCGGTCTGCTCGAGAACCCGCTGCTCGGTCTGCCGGCTCCGGCGCGCGTCGCCAGCGGCGTGCTCGTGCTCGGCTACGGCCTGCTGCTGACGCTGCTGCCGCTGCACCTCTCGGTCGACTACGGACCCTCCCAGCTGCCGGTCGTGACCTCGATGCACGACGCCTGGCTGCCGGCCGCGATCGGCGCGGCGGCGGTGCTGGCTGCCGCCGTCGTGCTCGGCCTGCGCAACCGCCGCCGGCGGCCGTTCGTGTGCCTCGCGGCGGCGTGCTTCTTCGGCTTCTCGCTCATGACGAGCAACGTGCTGTTCCCGAGCTTCACGTACTTCGCCGAACGTTCGTTCGTGACGCCGAGCCTCGCGTTGGCCCTGCTCGCCGCGTGGGCGGCACGTGTTCGCGCGAGCCGCACCATGCTCGTGTTCCACACGGTGCTCGGCCTGTGGTGCGTGGCCTCGGTCGCGACGGCGCTGCCGCGCAACTTCGTGTTCGCCGACGACGCGACGCTCGTGCTCGCCGAGGTCGAGAGTTCGCCGCGCTCGGTGCGGCTGCAGCTCTGCGCCGCGATGCTGCACGAACGGCGCGGTCACCTGGAGCGCGCGCGGCAGCACCTGCGCACCGCCGCGGCGCTGGCACCCGACCTGCCGCAGCCGTGGCTCGAACTCGCGGCGCTGGCGCTGCGCCAGGGTCACGCCGACGAAGCGCGCGGCTGCCTGCAGCGAGCCTGGCTCGCGGACGCCGGCGAACGGCGGCGCTGTGGCGCGATGCTGCAGGAACTGACCGCACGCCTCGCCGCGGCCTCTCCGCGCTGATGCGACCGCCGCAGCGGGCCGCGCCTCAGCTGAGCAGGCGCCGCAGCACCTCGGCTCGCCCGAGCCCGAGCGCCTCGCACAGGCGCCGCAGCTCACGGTCCTCGGGCCGGGCCACGGCGACGCCGCTCGGCAGCCGCGCGACCTTGAACTCGACCGGACCGAGCGGCGTCTCGCGCGTCTCCTGCCAGCGTTCGAGCACGGCGCGCTGCACGCGATGCCGCCGCACGCCGAGCGACGACGACTCCTCGAGCAGCAGCTCCGTCAGCGGGCCGGCGCGCGCCTCGTCGCACAGCGCCGTGAGCAGCAGCCCGGGCCGTCCCTTCTTCATGTGCAGCGGCGTCGCGAACGCGTCGAGCGCGCCGCGGCGCAGCAGTTCGTCGAGCAACCAGCCGACCTGTTCGCCGGTGGCCGTGTCGAGCTGGCATTGCAGTTCGACGAGTTCGGTCGCGGCACTGCGCTCCACGGCGGCGCCCACGGTGAGGCGCAGCAGGTTCGGCACCGCCGGATCGTCGCGCGTGCCGGCGCCGTAGCCGATCGCCTCGGCCGTGAACGCGATCGACGCGTCGAACTCGGCGACGAGCGTGCGCAGCAGCGCCGCGCCGGTCGGCGTGGTGCGCTCGCCGGCGAGACCGCCGCTGCGCACCGGGATGCCGCGCAGCAGCGCGGCCGTCGCCGGCGCCGGCACGGGCAGCAGCCCGTGCGCCGTGCGCACCGTGCCCGAACCGACCGCGATGCCGTTGGCGTAGAGGCGTTCGACGCCGAGCAGGTGCGTGCCGAGGCACGCGCAGACGACGTCGACGATCGTGTCCTCGGCGCCGACCTCGTGGAAGTGCACCTCGTCGATGGCACAGCCGTGCGCTGCGGCCTCCACGGCGCCGATCGCCCGGTACGTCGACAGGCAGTCCGTGACGACGGCGGCCGGCAGGTCGGCGCGCTGCACGATCGCCTCGATCTCGGCGAGCCCGCGGTGGCCGTGCGCCCCCTTGCCCGGCAGGAGCACGCCGGCGTGCTCGCCGCGCGGGACGGGCGCGAAGACCGGTTCGCCGCCGGCGGAACCGGGCGCTGCCGAACCGGGCCCGTCGACGTGGAACTGCGTGCCGGCGAGTCCCGCGCGCAGCACCCGGGTGGCGCGGATCGAGACGCCGGGCAGCTGCAGCGACCGGACCGCCGCCGCCAACGGCGCCAGCGGCACGCCCGCATCGAGCAGCGCCCCGACCCACATGTCGCCGGCGACTCCGGACCAGGCATCGAGCACAGCTATGCGCATCATGATCGCGGAACGGCCTTTGCCTGGAATGCGGCAGCGCCCGATGGTGCCACCTGGCCGAGCCAAATCGTCCAGGCGCTTTCCAAGAGCGTTCCGACCGCCATACAATCATACCAAGACCGCAGTTGTGAACGCCACCGCACCCCACCCGCAAGCGTCGCACCCGACGCCGGCGAGGCGCAGATCCCGAGCGCTTCCCCGCGGCGCCTCCGCTCGTCGCGCCCTGTGGGCCGCCGCGCTGTGCGGTTTCGCGCACGCGCAGGCCGACAGCGACGGGCTGCAGCGCCTCGTCGCGCGCGACGCGGTGCGCCTGCTGGCTGACGCCGACCCGGTCGTGCGCGGCGAGGCGGGGCTCATCGTCGCGGCGCAGGCCGATCCGATCCACCACTCGGCGATCCTGCACCTCGCGCGCGACGACGACGTCGAGGCGCGCGAACGCGGCATCCTCGCGTTGGGCCTGCAGGCAACGCCCGGCGTCACCGCGGTGCTCGACGACCTGCTCTGCGACTACCAGACGCGCACTCAGCCTTTGGGCATCACTGCCGCGTTCGCGCTCGGCATGCTGCCGCCCGAACACGCTCCGGCGATGACGAGCCGGATCCTGACGAGCTTCCTCGAGGGCAGCCTCAAGCGGCAACGCGACACGCTGCTCGCGCTGCTGCTGGGCCTGCGCCGGCACGAGCAGGGTTCGCAGACCACCGCGCTGCGGCGCCTGTTCGACGACGAGTCGCTGCGCGATCCCGAGGTCCGGGCCCAGCTGCTGGCGCTGCTGCTGCCCGTCGACCGCACGTTCGACGCCAAGGCGCTGCGCCGCGTGCTCGAACGCGGCAGCGACGAGGAACGCGCCGCGCTGTTGACCTGGCTCGGCCCCAATGCCTCGGCGTGCGACAGCGAACTCGTGCCGCTGCTCGAGCGCACCGCGCTGCACGGCAGCCAACCCGAGCAACGTGCGCTGGCCCTGGCCGTGCTGACGCGCCTGCGCCACCTGCCCGCATTGGAGATCGCGGCCAAGGCGCTGCGCAGCTCCTCGCCGATCGAGAGCGGGCAGGCCATGCGCTCGGTGCTCGGCATCGGCGGAGCCAGCATGCGCCGCGCGCTCGAGCAACGGGTGCTCGACGAGAGCGATCCGGTCCGCAAGGCGGCATTGCTGCAGAACTACGATGCGCCGCTGTCGACCGAGCTCGGCGACGCGTGCGCGCATCTGGCCGCCGACGAATCGGCGCCGATGCCGCTGCGCACGGCCGCCGCGACGCTGCTCGCGCGCAGCGCGCCCGAGCGCGCCTCGCCGATCCTGCGCGACCTGTTCCGCGCCACGACCGTCGACGAATCGCTGGGTACGCTTGCCATCGCCCTGCTGCGCGACGCGCCCGAACCACCCGCGTTGTCGCGCCTGCTGGACGGCCCCGTCGATCTGCGCCAGCATCCGGCGCGCTGGCAGGCGCTCGTCGCCGCGCGCCATCCCGAGGCCGTGCGCCAGGTGCTGGCCTGCCTCGAGGCGCCCAACACGAGCACGGCCGACCGCACGCAGGCGCTGTCGATCTGGCGGCGCACGATGCTGCTGGCGCTGCCGCGGCCGCGCGCCGGCAGCCTGCCGGCCGTGCTGCAGACGCTGCTCGCAGACTGACGCGCGCGCCGCGTCAGGGTCGCCGCTGCGCCGGCAGCGACGCCGACAGCACGGCCTGCACCTGCGATCCCGCCCGGTCGAGCGCTTCGGCCATCGCCGCCGCGAACGCGGCCGGTGAACGGTCGCTCGCGGGCGCCCACGCTTCGACGGGCTGCGAGGCCCCGACGCCGTCGAGGCGCAGCCGCACGTGCGCGCGCGGTGTTTCGGTCACGTCGAGTTCGAAGGCCTCGACGTCGATGCCCACGACGGTTGCGCCGTCGCTGCGCTCGCGCGACCGCAGGCGCCGCTCGAGCGCAGTCGCGACGAGCAGGCGCGGCTCGACGAACCAGCTGTGAGCGTCGTCGATCTGGATCTCGCGCGCGGCCGTGCGCACGACGAATTCGCGGCCGAGGTGCGGTGCTGCGGTGACGCGCAGCTCGATCGCGGCCGGCAGCTGCCCCGCCGCGGGCGACGCCGGCGGCAACGGATCGAAGTAGCGCACGGGCGGCGCTGGTGGCGCCGCGGAGAAACACGCGCAGGCCACCAACGACCACCAGACCGATCGGCAGCCGCGCTGCCGCCGCGGCGTCGCGAGACGTCGATGCTTCATCGTTTGTCCACCTCGAGCGGCGAAGGCCGCGAAGCCCCGCGGCCGTACAGCAGCGCGCCCGGATCGCGTTCGAGCAGCTGGGCCAGGCGCTCGACCGCGGCCAGCGTCGTGTGCAGCTTCGCCAGCTCGGCGCGCAGGTCCGTGCCGAGTCCCCCCAGCGAGTCGGCGGCCCCGCGCACGCTGCCCGCGGTCGCCGGCAGCAGCGCCGCGTCGAGTTGCGTGCGCACGCTCGCCGCCAGCGCCTGCAGTTCCTTCAGGGCCGAGCTCAACGGGCCGTTCTCGTCGCGCAGCGACGCCGCCGCGTCGCGCACGGCATCCATCGCCGCCGTCGCGCTGCCGACGGTGCCCAGGTGCTGCAGGTCGACGAGCAACTGGTCGATGCCCCGCAGCGACTCCTGCACGCGCCGCGCGAGGTCCGGCAGGTGCGCCGCCTGCACGTCCGATCGCAGCTGATCGATGAGCTCGCGCGCCGAGATGGCCATCAGCGGCAGTTCGCGCAGCACCTCGCGGCTCGCATCCTCGAGGCTCTTGGCCGTGCTCGGCACCGTGCGCATCGTGTTGATCTTGACCGGGAACGGCAGCTGCTGCGGCCCCGACGGCGGATCGGGGAAGAAGTCGACCTGCACGAAGGCCGTGCTCGTCACCCACGACATGACGACCTGGGCCCGCAGGTTCTCGGGCGGCGGGCTGTCCTCGTCGATGCGTTCGACGTCGAGGCCGAGCCGGCGCATCTTCTCGTCGTAGAGCGAGGCCGCGACCTCGAGGTGCTTCTTGTCGGGCGCGACGGTGATCTCCTGCACGATGCCGATCGTGACGCCGCGGAACTTGACGGGCGAGCCCTCCTCGAGACCCGTCAACGCCTCGTCGAAGTACGCGTACACGGTGTGGTAGGCGCGCCGCAGCTCGCGCATGCCGATCCACGTCAACCCGGTCAGCGTCGCGGCCCCGCCGGCGACCACGAACAGGCCGAGCTTCCAGCGGTTGGCCGGCGCCGTCACGGCGTCCTCGCGAGCGGCTGGCGCCGGAAGAAGGCCTGCACGCGCGCGTCGACCGAACGTTCGGCGAGGTCGCGCGGGGCGCCGCGCGCGATCACACCGCCGGCGGCACGGTCGAGCATGATGCACTGGTCGGCCGTGCGCATGATGCTGGGCAGCTCGTGGGTCACGAGCACGATGGTAACCATGAGGGTGCGCGAGAGCGTCACGATCAGTTCGTCGAGTTCGGCCGACGTGATCGGATCGAGGCCCGCCGAGGGTTCGTCGAAGAACAGGATCGGCGCGTCGAGCGCGAGCGCGCGGGCGATGGCCGCCCGCTTGCGCATGCCGCCCGACACCTCGGCCGGCAGGTGGTGCGCGAACGGCTCGAGCCCGACGAGGCGCAGGCGCCCCATCGCGACCGCGATCGCGGCGTCCACGGGCAGGTCCGTCCACTTGCGCAGCGGCAGCAGCACGTTCTGCAGCAGCGTCGACGAACCGAACAGCGCCGAGGACTGGAACAGCACGCCGAACGCCGGCGGCGTCATGGCCCGCGCCGGTGGGCCGATGCCCGTGAAGTGCACCCGGCCGTGCAGCGGTGGCTGCAGGCCGATCAGCGTGCGCAGCAGCGTCGACTTGCCGCAGCCCGAACCACCGAGGATCGCGTAGACCTCGCCGCGCTGCACGTCGAACGCGATCTCCTCGAGCAGCACGTCGCCGTCGTAGCCGATCGCGAGATCGCGCACCTGGAGGACCTTCGCCATTCACCACCCCAGCAGCGAGAAGACCCAGGTGAAGACCGCGTCGAGCGCGACCAGCATGAACAGCACGACGACGACGGCCGACGTCGTCGATCGCCCGACGCCGGCCGCCCCGCCGCGCGTCGCGAGACCGCGCTGGCAGGCGATCAGCGCGATCGCGACCGCGAAGGCGACGCTCTTGAGCAGCCCCGTCGCCACGTCGCCGAGGTGGACGGCGCGCTGCAGCGCCTGCAGATAGACGGTGCTCGGCTGCTCGAGGTAGGTGACCGCGATGGCGAGTCCACCGAGGCTGCCGACGAGGTCGCCGAGCACGGTCAGGATCGGCACGACGAAGACCAGGGCCACCACGCGCGGGAAGACCAGGAAGCGCTGCGGATCCTGGCCGAGCGTGCGCAGCGCGTCGATCTCCTCGTTGACGGTCATCGTGCCGAGTTCGGCCGCGTAGGCGGCACCCGAACGACCCGTGACGAGGATCGCCGTCATCAAGGGCCCGAGTTCGCGCACGACCGACAGGCCGACGAGGTTGGCCAGGAACGGGTCGCCGCCGAAGCGATGCAGCTGGATCGCACCCTGCAGCCCGAGGATCGCACCGATCAGGAAGTTGATCAGCAGCACGATCGGGATGCCGTCGGCGCCCGCGCGTTCGATCAGCGAACCGAGGTCGGCGAAGTGCACGGTGCGCGGGCTGCGCGCGGCCTGCACCACGCCGACGACGAGGTCGCCGATGAACGCGAGGATCGCCCGCGTGGTGTCCACCGCGACGTAGGTGAACGAGCCGATGTCGGTCAACAGGCCCGGCTGGCGAGGCCACGGCCGCTCGCAGGGTCCGCCGCGCGCGCAGTCGTACAGCGCGAGCAGCCGCGCGGTCTCGCGGCCCGCGCCGACGAACGACACGTCGCCGCCGCGGACCCGGTGCTGCGCGACACCCGCCGCCAGCAGCGCCGCCGCGCCGCCATCGAGGCTCTCGACCCCGGCGACGTCGACGTTCACGTCGCCGGCACCGATCTCGCGCAGCGCCGCCTCGAATTGCCGCCAGAGGGCCGCCCCTTCGTCGAGCGACAGATGCCCCGCCAGGCGCAGGTGCGAGCCGCGGTCCGGTGCCCGCGTCAGCGTGAAGGCCGTCGACTTCGTGGTCGATGCGGGCATGGCCGGCCCACCGCGGGTCAGGCCTTGCGACCCTTCGGCCTGGCCTTGCTCTTGCCGGCTTTGGCGGGCCTGGCAGCGTCGCTGCCGGCGATCGCCGTGGCGGGTGCGGCCGGCGCAGACGCTGCCGCCGCGGCGACCGCGGGCTGGGTCGCGGGGGCAGCGATCACGGCCCGGACCACCGGGGCCGCGGCGCGGCGCGGCGCGGCGATCGCCGCCAGCAGGCGCAGCACGCTCTGCCCGTCGACGGCCGCCGGTCGGCTCTGGGCGGCGCGCACGAGGTCGTTCGTCGACAGCATGCCGATCAGCACGCCGCGCGCGTCGACGACGGGCAGCCGGTGCACCTGGGCCTGCTGCATGGTCGACATCGCCGCCGCGAGCGGATCGTCGGGGCGGCACGTGCGCACGGACCGCGCCATCACGGTCGCGACGGGGATCTCGTAGATGGCACGACCCTGCGTGTACGCGGCCATGCACAGGTCGCGGTCGGTCAGCACGCCGACGAGCAGGTTGTCGCCGTCGACGACGGGTGCGATGCCACAATCGTGTTCCCACAGTACCCGGGCCGCCGCGTCGAGGCGATCCACGATTCGTACCGCGCGCGGCTCGCGGCTCATCAGTTCATTCACATTCATGCCGCGATCCTGCCGGTCGCGGGCCAGCCGCGCGAGCTTTTTCCGCGGCGACGAGGCGCGGGCAACCGCCGCACCGGCGCGCCCTGGCCGGCTCCCCGGCCAGATGGGATCGCCGCGCCTCGCGGCTTCCCTGTGGTCCGTGCGCCGGCGAACGGCGATGCTGCACGGCGCGCATGAGCAGCGACGACGACACCGATCGACCGGCACGGCGCGAGGCGTTGTGGCAACGGCTCGCCGTCGGCCTGCTGGCCGCGGCGATCTGGACCGTCGGCGCGCTGCCGACCGGCCTGGCCTACGCCGCCGGCGATGCCCTCGCCGTGCCCTGGTATCTGTGGTGGCGCTGCCACGACCCGCGCGGCAAGCGCAGCAAGGGCTACTGGCGCAACCTCGCGATCGCCTTCCGCGCCGGCGCGCCGCTCGGTCCGACGCCGCCGCGCCGCCACCTGTGGCGCTGGTCGCGGCACATCGCCTGGTTGCTGATCGACTTCTGCCGCATGCGCCGCATCGACGCGACGAACCTGCCGCAGCACTGCGACATGAGCGAGTACGAGCGCATCGCCTCGCTCTACCGGCGCGGCCAGGGCCTCATCTTCGCGACCGGCCACATGGGCGTCTGGGACGTGTCCGGCTACGCCGCGGGCCTGCTCGGCCTGCCGCTCCACTCGGTGTTCCGGCCGAGCCCGCTACCGGCCCTCAACCGGCTCATCGCGAAGCTGCGGTCGGGCTCGGGCCAGACGGTCGTCGCGCGCAAGAACGTCATGTGGACGCTCAAGAAGCTGCTCGCCGAGCGGCAGGTGATCGGGCTGCTCAGCGACGGCGGCGGCAAACACAGCTCGGTCGTGGCGCCGTTCCTCGGCACGCCGGCGCGCACGGTCGCCACCCCCGCGCTGCTGCACCTGACCTCGGGCGCGCCGATCGCCGTCGTCGCCGTGCTGCGCACGGGTCGCATGCGCTACCGGCTGCGCGTCTTCGACGTCATCGAGCACGAGGCCACGGCCGACCGCGAGGCCGACCTGGTCGCGATCACGACGCGCATCAACGCGGCGCTGACGCAGGCCGTCGTCGAGGCGCCCGAACAGTGGTTCTGGCAGAGCCGCCGCTTCCGCCACCGGCCGCCTGGCGAGGTGCCGGGCCCCGACGGTCTGCCGCCGCTGGCCGCCGAGGCACCCGGAGTCCACACCACTTCTTCACAGTCCCTTCACAGTCCCCTCGACGCACCTTGATCTTTCCTTTGCATCCTTCTTGCACTCCATCCATCCCGACGAGAAGAGATCCATCATGCTGAAGTCCACCCTGTTCGCTTCCTTGTGCCTCGCCTTGGGAGCCGCGTTCACCGCGTGCGGCAAGTCGAATCGAACCGTGCTGCAGAACAAGGGTTCCGACACGATGCTCGAGGTCGCCCAGGTCTGGGCCGAGAAGTTCCACGAAGCGCGCCCGGACATCGGGGTCTCGGTGACGGGCGGCGGCAGCAGCGTCGGGGTCGCCGGCATCATCAACGGCACCGTCGACATCGCCAACTGCAGCCGCGCGATGACCGACCAGGAGATCGCCGACGCCAGGTCGCGCAAGCACGACCCCGTGCAACATCAGGTCGGCTTCGACGGCATCGCGATCTTCGTGCACAAGGACAACCCGATCGCGTCGATCACGATCGAGCAGCTCAAGCAGATCTACGTCGACGGCGGCACGATCACGCAGTGGTCCCAGCTCGGCGTCAAGATGCCCGAGGGGCGCGACAAGATCGTCGTCATCTCGCGCCAGGCCAACAGCGGCACCTACGAGTACTTCAAGGAGAGCGTGCTCGGCGGCCACAAGGCCAACTTCCGGCTCGGCACGCTCGACATGAACGGCAGCAAGGACGTGGTCGACCAGGTCGTGAAGACGCAGCAGGCGATCGGCTACAGCGGTCTCGCCTACGGCAAGGGTGTCGACGTGAAGATGCTGCCGGTCAGCGCCAAGGAGGGCCAGCCGGCCGTCGCGCCGTCGATCGACACGGTGCTCGACAAGACCTACCCGATCTCGCGCCCGCTGTTCATGTACACGAGCGGCCCGCCGACGGGTGCCACCAAGGAGTACCTCGAGTGGATCACCGGCGACGACGGCCAGCGCATCCTGTTCGATCTCGGCTACCCGCCGCTGCGCAAGATCTGACCGGGCGGACCGTACACTGCACACACGCGGCGCCGCACCGGCTCGCGAAGCCGGGCGCGCGCGGCGGTCGCCGGGCAACCGGCATGCCCCGGCGCGAGGCGCAACCGGTCGCCCACCCACCACTGCAGGCTTCCCGATGACGCACTACGAAGAACGTCTCCAAAAGGACCTGGCCTGGATCAAGGACCTGGTCGGCATCGTCGGGCTCGCGATCACGAAGGCGATCGACGACGCCGTCACGTCGGTCATGAAGCTCGACAAGGACCTGGCCGCGGCGACCGTGATCGGCGACTACACGATCAATCGCCAGACACGCGAGCTCGACCGGTTGTGCCATGCGTTCGTCGCGAGGCACCTGCCCAGTGCCGGGCACCTGCGCTACGTCTCGGCCGTGATGCGGCTCAGCATCGCGCTCGAACGCATCGGCGACTACGCCGCGACGATCTCGCGCACCGTGGCGCAGCTGTCGACGCAGCCCCCGGCCCTGGTCGGCCGCGACGTCGAGATGATGTCCGAGCACGCGCGGCGCATGCTCAACGACTCGCTCAAGAGCTTCCAGGCCAAGGACGTCAGCCTGGCCCAGGCGACGCTCGTGGCGGCGTCCCAGTTCGCGCAGTACTTCGACAAGGTGTTCGCGGACCTCGTCAAGGAAGGCGAGGCGCACAGCCGCCCCATCAACGACCTGTTCTCGCTGATGGCGACGTTCAATCGGCTCGAGCGTGTCATCCACCAGGCCAAGAACATCTGCGAGGAGACGAGCTTCGTCGCGACCGGCAAGACGAAGGGCGAGAAGACGTTCCACATCCTGTTCGTCGACGCGACCAACAGCGGTGCGAGCCAGCTCGCCGAGCACTTCACGCGCAAGGCCTTCCCGCAGAGCGGGCGCTACCGCAGCGCCGGCTGGCAGCCCGCCGACGAGCTGGACCCGGCCTACCAGCGCTTCGGCCAGACCGTCGGCATCGACCTCAGCAAGGCGTGGCCGACCTCGATCACGGCCCTGCAGGACCAGCTCGACGAGTACCACCTGATCGTCGGGCTCGCGCGCGAGACGCGCGATCGGCTGCCCAAGGTGCCGTTCCACACGACCGTGCTGGTGTGGGACGTCGACACCACGGCCGGTCCCGAATCGGTCTATCGGGAGCTCACGCCGCGCGTGCGGGAGCTGCTCGAACAGCTGCGCGGCGAACAAGCGAGCTGAGCATGGCCTCGCAACGAGAGACGATCTCCGCGGAGCTCGACCATCGCGACGCGTCGTGGTGGATCGACTGGGTCGCGCGCATGCTCGTGTTCGCAGGCGGCGTCTCGGCGATCATCTTCATCGTCGGCATCTTCGTCTTCATCACCGCCCAGGGTCTCGAGTTCACGTTCCAACGGCTCGACTGGGTGGAGTTCTTCACCTCGATCGCCTGGCGCCCGACCGGCCACCCGCCGACCTACGGCGCGCTGGCGCTCATCGTCGGCACGTTGTCGATCACGGCGCTGGCGATGGCGATCGCCGTGCCGTTCTCGTTCGGCGCGGCGATCTACATCGGCGAGTTCGCCCGCGGCCGCCAACGCGAGTGGCTGAAGATCCTCATCGAACTGCTCGCCGCCGTGCCGTCCGTCGTCTGGGGCGTCATCGGCCTGCACCTGCTGAGCCCGATGATCCAGCACTACCTGCATCCGGCCTCGGGCGTCGGCACCAACCTGCTCAACGCCTCGATCATCCTCGGCCTCATGGCGGCGCCGATCATGACGACGATCGCCGAGGACGCGCTCAAGGCGGTGCCCGAGGCCTACCGCGAGGCGGCCGAAGCGCTCGGCGCGACGCGCTGGCAGGTCGTGCGGCGCGTGGTGCTTCCGCACGCCCGCCCGGGCCTCTCGGCCGCGGTGCTGCTCGGGGTCGGACGCGCCGTCGGCGAGACGATGGCCGTGCTCATGGCCAGCGGCCACGCGATCAAGCTGCCGACGAGCCTGTGCGACCCCGTGCGCGCGCTGACGGCGACGATCGCGGCCGAACTCGGCGAGACCAGCGCGGGCAGCGACCACTACCAGGTGCTGTTCACGCTCGGCATGCTGCTCTTCCTGATCACGTTCGCGATCAACCTGTTGGCCGATCGCATCGTGCGCGGCTCGAGGCGGACCGCGTGACGCCTCCCGCCGACAAGGCCGACGCCCCGGCGCCATCGAGCTTCCAGGCCACCGCCCACGAAGTGCGCAGCCTCGGCGTGCAGAGCCTCGTGCGCCTGCTCTTCCTCGCGATGACGGTGCTGCTGATCCTGCCGGTCATCGCGATCCTCGGCAAGCTGACCTACGAGGGCGGTTCGACGCTGTCGTTCGACTTCTTCTTCGAGATGCCGCGCAACGGCATGACCGAGGGTGGCATCTTCCCGGCGCTGATCGGCACGGTCTTCCTGACGGCCGGCGCGCTGGCGCTGGCCGTGCCGCTCGGTGTGGCCGCCGCGATCTACCTCAGCGAGTACGCGCGCGACACCATGCTCACGCGCACGATCAACCTCGCGATCGTCAACCTCGCCGGCGTGCCGTCGATCGTGCACGCGCTGTTCGGCGTCGGCGCCTTCGTCTACTTCCTGCGGTTCGGCACGTCGATCCTGGCGGCCAGCTGCACGCTCGCCGTGATGACGCTGCCGGTCGTCATCGTCGCGACGCGCGAGTCGCTGCAGGCGGTGCCGCGTTCGTTCCGCGACGCGTGCTGGAGCCTCGGCGCCACGCGCTGGCAGACGATCTGGCGCCTCGTCCTGCCCAACTCCGGCAGCGGCATCCTGACCGGCGTGATCCTCGTCGTCTCGCGCGCCGTCGGCGAGACCGCGCCGATCATGTTCACGGGTGCTGCGTTCTTCGTGCCGTTCCTGCCGCAGAGCATGTTCGACCAGACGATGGCGCTGTCGCTGCACCTCTACAACGTCTCGACCCAGGTCAACCTCGACGACGCCCACAAGCAGCTGCCGTTCGCGGTCGCGCTGACGCTGATCCTCGTCGTGCTCGCGATGAACGCGCTCGCGATCGCGTTCCGCATGCACCTGCGCGGGAGGAAGAAGTGGTGACCGCCGCCAGCGACGCGGCGGACGGAGTCGGCGCCGTGCCCGCGGCGGCGCCCGCCCTGATCTCGGTGCAGGGCCTGACGATCCGCTACGGCGACACGATCGCGCTCGAGGACACGAACCTCGAGGTGCAGCCCAACGAGATCTTCGGCATCATCGGACCCGCGAATTCGGGCAAGACCTCGTTCCTGCGCGCCCTGAATCGCATGGACGAGTTCGTGCCGAACATGCGCGTGCAGGGTCGCGTCACGTTCGCCGGCCGCAACGTGCAGGAGGTCAGGAACCTCTATGCACTGCGGCGGCACATCGGCGTGGTGTTCCCGTTGCCGGTCGGCCTGCCGCTGTCGGTCTACGACAACGTGGCCCTGGCGCCGCGGCTCGCGGGCACGCGCAAGCGCGCCGAGCTCGACGAGATCGTCGAACGCTGCCTGCGCCGCGCCGCCCTGTGGGACGAGGTCAAGGACCGCCTGCGCAACCTCGGCTCGCTGCTCAGCGGCGGCCAGCAGCAGCGCCTGACGATCGCGCGCGCGCTGTCCCAGGATCCACAGCTGCTGTTGCTCGACGAGTTCTCGATCGCCGTCGATCCCGTGACGACGATGCGCATCGAGGAGGTGCTCAAGGAACTGCGTCGCGAGCTCACGATCGTGCTCGTCACCAACCTCGTGCAGCAGGCCCGGCGCCTCGCCGACCGCACCGCCTTCTTCCTCGGCGGCAGGTGTGTGGAGATCGCGCGCACCGAAGACCTGTTCTCCGGTCACGCCAAGGACCAGCGCACCATCGACTACCTGGAGGGACGCTTTGGCTGAGACCCCCGCACGCCCCGGCGGCCCGCGCCCGCCGGCCGGCGCCGCCGACCCGTCGCTGCCGCCACCGCTGCCGGGCACGCCCGCCATCGAGGTGCGCGAGCTCAACCTCTGGTACGGCAAGTTCCAGGCCCTCTACGAGATCGATCTCGAGGTCCAGGCGGGCATCGTCACCGCGCTGATCGGGCCGTCGGGCTGCGGCAAGTCGACGCTGCTGCGCTCCTGCAACCGCATCAACGAGCGCCTCGGCTACGTGACGACCACCGGCTCGATCAAGGTGCTCGGCGAGGACATCCATGGCGACGGCGCGTCGCGCATCCAGGTGAGCCGGCACGTCGGCATGGTCTTCCAGCGGCCCAACCCGCTGCCGCTGTCGATCCGCGACAACGTGCTGTTCGGCCACCGCCTGCACCGCGAGACGCACACGAGCCGCGCCGACGAGGACGACATGGTCGAGTCCGCGCTGCGCGAGGTGCTGCTCTGGGACACCGTGCAGGACCGCCTGCAGGCGCGCGCCACCGAACTGTCGCTCGAACAGCAGCAGAAGCTGTGCATCGCGCGGCTGCTGCCGACCAGGCCGACCGTGCTGCTCATGGACGAACCGTGCTCCGCGCTCGACGCCGAGGCCACGGCGGCCGTCGAGGACCTGATCTGGGACCTGCGCGGCCACTATTCGATCCTGATCGTCACGCACAACATGGCCCAGGCGCGGCGCGCCAGCGACGAATGCGTCTTCATGCTCATGGGGCGCGTCATCGAACACACCGAGACCGAGGCCATGTTCGTCTCCCCCCGGCACCAGGAGACCGCCGACTACATCGAGGGTCGCTTCGGCTAGGCTGCCGCCGGCTGCCGGGTGAACGTCGTAGCGTCGCCGCGCCGCCCATCTGCTATCGTGTTCCGCCCGATGAACCCGCTCGCCTCGCTGACGCTCGCAATGCTGGCCACGCCCACGGTTCGCGCCGCCGCGCCGCCGCCGGCGCGCCAGGACCCCGGGGACGTGCTCGCCCACTACCAGCTCGAGGGCAAACCGCGCACCGTGACCAAGAGCGACGTCGCGCTCGAGATGGCCTTCCACCTGCGCCGCCGCGATCGCGGCAAGCAGGCGTGCGACGCGCTGGTCGACACGCTGTTGACGCGCCAGGCGGCGACGCGGGCGGGCCTGATGCCGAGAGAGGCCGAGGTGCGCGCCTACTGGGACGAGCTGCAGAAGCAACTGCAAGCGGCCGGCCACCGGCCCGAAGACTTCGCCGCGGTGCGCAACACGAGCCAGGCCGAGCTGTTCGACTACCTCGCCGTGCAGATCGCCCAGGAGCGCCTCGTGCGCCACGAACTCGCGCTCGGCCCCAAGGAGGCGGTCAGCGGCGACATGCTCAAGCTGTGGCTGCAGGAGGCGCGGCGCAAGCGCAAGGTCGTCACCGATCCGGACCAGCTGCCGGCCGGCACCGCGGTGCGCGTCGAGGACACGAACGTGCCGCTGATCGACCTCGGCCTGTTGCTGCTGCGCACCAGCGAGGACGAAGAACGCGATCGCTTCATCCGCCAGGTGGTCTACCTGCAGTCGATCGAAGCGCTCGCGCGCCAGAAGGGTGTGCAGCTCGCGGCCGCCGACCTCGACGCCGCGATCCAGCGCCGCCGCGAGGCCGCGGCCAACGACCCGCGCTACCGCGGCATCTCGCTCGAACAGATGCTGCAGGCGGAGGGACTCACGGTGGCAGCACTGCGCGAACAGCGTGTGTTCCGCTCCCAGGCGCTGCTCGACAAGCTGGCCCTCGTGATGTACCCCGACGCCGACCTCGCCGCCGAGCTGCAGAGGAGCCGGCAGGCCGTGCTCGACGTCGTCGGCCCGCGGCGCCGCCTCGGCATCGTCTTCCTGCGCGCGTTCGAGAAGCCGAACGCGATCGTGACGTTGGACTTCCGCGCCGCGATGAAGCGGCTCGCGACCGTGCGCGAGCGGCTGGCCAAGGAGACGTTCGAGAACGTCGCGCGCATCGAGAGCGACGATCCCGACACCAAGGCGCAGGGCGGCGACGCCGGCTGGCACCGGCGCGGTTCGGACAAGCTGCCGCGGGAGGTGCTCGACGCGGCGTTCGCGCTCGGCGCCGACGAGGTCTCACAGCCCGTGCGCGCGAGCGAGGGCTGCTTCCTCGTCAAGGTGCTCGACGTCGATCCCACGCCCAGCGACCCGCAGCTCGTCGAACGGTTGCGCGAGTACCGCGCCAGGGAACTGGCCCAGAAGGTGCTGCTCGACGCCGCCATCGAGATGGTCAAGTGAAGGCCGCCCCCTGGACCGGCGACGAGCGCCTGCGCCGTGCCGAGTGGCCCGGCTCGCGCTGGTTCGCCACGGTGCAGCTGTGGCGTCCGGTCGATCCCGACACGCTGACGACGGCCGACGTCGAGACCGCGGCGCTCTTGCTGTCGGGCACGTTCGATCTGATCGGCGGCGAGACCGCCTGGCCGGCGCGCGGTGCACGCACGAGCCCGTTCGCCGGCCGGCCGATGGCGGTGTTCCTGCCCAGGAACACGCGCTTTCGCGCCCAGAACGGCAGCGGCGAGATCCTGCTGGTCGCCGCGCGCCAACCGGCCGTCGAAGAGCCGCCCGCGGGCCGCGAGGGCCTCAGCCACAAGCCGCTGTTGCCGCTGGCCGGCAGCGGCAAGGCGTTCGATCCGAAGACCGGCGAATGGCTGCCGGCCGAGATGTTCCCCCACTCGCCCGAATCGCTGCCACCGCGGCGCATGCAGCGCCTGCAGATCGGCCCCGTCGCGGTCGATCGCGTGCTCGCGTCCGACTACAAGGCGGCGACGCTGAGCCTCGACGAAGCCGTCGTGCCGGCCGGCGCGACGCTGCGCCTCGCCGACGTGCCCGGTCGCCCCCGCGCCGACGAGCTGCTGGTGTTCGCGCGCGCGCCGCACGGCGCCACGTGCAGGGTCGGCGACACGACTACGGCCGTGCGCGACGACGCCGTGTTCTGCCTGCCGATGCCGCACGACGACGCGACGCTCTGCATCGAGGCCGGGACCGGCCCCGTCTACGCCGTGCTCGCCTACGGCGGCAAACACTGACCCGCCGCGACCGAGCCGCCGCTACCGCAGCGACTCCGACGCGCGCACGATCACCTTGGCGCCGCGCGGCAGGATCTTGAACAGGTCCTCGATGTCGGCCGCGAACATGCGGATGCAGCCGGCCGACGACATCGTGCCGATCGTCTCCGGCATCGGCGTGCCGTGCGCACCGAAGCCCGTGTAGCTGTCGTGGCGGAACTTGATGAAGTACTCGCCGAGGATGTTGCCCGGGTGTCCGTACGGATAGACCTGGCCATCGGGCGCCGTCCACTGCGGCCGCGGCTGCTTCTCGGCCACGGTGAACTCGGTGACCGGCGTGCGGTCGTCGGTGCCGTGCCCGATCCAGTACAGCCGCAGCAGCTGGTCGCCGACGTAGACGGCCATCGAGAAGCTGCGCTTCTCGACGACGGCGTAGATCGGGTCGACGGGCACCTTGATCTTCTGGTCGACCTGCAGCGCATTCGGATTGTGGATGCGGTTGAGCACGGCGAGCGTGCCGTCCTCGACGAGCACCTTCTCGCGCCGGAACCTGCTCGCGATGCGCGCCAGCGAGTCGCCCGACACGACCGTGTAGGTGCGCGCACCGGTGACGTTGGCCGGATCGCAGAGCCAGCGTTCGACGCGGATCATGTGCTGGCGGTACGCCTCGTCGACGAACGCACGCTGCTCGCGATCGCCGCGCTCGATGCGCCCCTTGAGGCACACACCGATGAGGCGCGAACCCGCGGGCACCGCCTCGGCATCGGGCAGCGCCATCGCGGCGGTGAGCGCCTTGGTCGCGGCGGCCCGGCCCTCGGCCGAATGCAGGAAGCTGTTGTCGTCCCCGAGCGCCGACAACAGCGCCGGGAAGTCGTTGCCGGGCGGTTCGAGGGCCGCGGCGAGCCGGTTGCGCTGCTGGCCGAGCCGCGCCTGCAGCAGCAGCGACCAACCGGCCGCCACCGCCGCGGGCTCCCGCTGCGCGACGTGGGCCAGCAGCTCGTCGAGGTCGGCGGGTGCGAGCGCCGCGGCCTGGGCCGGCGCATTGCTCGCGAGCGGACCCGCGGCGCTCGGCGCCTTGGGCGCGACCTCGCCGGGCAGGATCTGGTCGAGCGGCACGGTGCCAGCGGCGTTGGCCGGCGGTGCCCCGCCCGCACCATCGGTCGCCCCCGCCGACTTCGGTCCGTAGGCCCACCACAGGAGCCCTGCCACGAGAAGTCCAAGTACGAACTGCCGCATACACCACCTCCATGCGCACTCGGCGCAAACCGCCTCCGGCGCGCGGCGCGCGCCGACAACCAACGACGGGCCCTGACCAGACACGTCGCTGCGGGGCGGCCACCGGCACCAGCCGGCCACCAGCCCAGGCGCGCCAAGGTAACGTACGGCAGCAGGAAATCGAGAGGCTCCGCTCCGCGAGAACCGTGGACGGAGGCCGGTTGAACCCTTGGGTTCAGGTGGGCGCCCCCTGGGACATTTGGGAAACGGCCGGCGGCGCCTGGATCGGCACCGTCTCCAACTCCCGCCTGGCCCCTGGGGTCGGCGCCCGGTGAATGGTCATCGGTTCAACTTTTTGGCCCGCGTGCAGACACGAGAACCGCAGAGCGGAGCATCCCGAAGGATGCCACCAGTGTAGCCCGAACCGGCTCGGGCGCTACCACCATGCCGCGCCTTGACCGCCCATGGCAGAGCGTGCGATCCTGCGATGGTCGACACCCGGTGGTCCGGGACGCGGCTCGACTCTTGCAACCTCTGGCTGGTGCTGCGGCGGCCGACGACAGTGAAGAGACCGCTCCAGAAGATCGCACTGGCCGCGACCGCGACGTTGCTGTGCCTCGCGTTCGCCGAGGTCGCGCTGCGCGTCCTGAACCTCGCGCCCGAACCGCGCCGGCGCGACGCCTGGACCGCATCGACCGAGCCCGGTGCCCCGCCGCCGCTGCACGTGCTCACCGATTCACCCGAACTCTACGTGCTCAACCCGGCGCACCCGGAGGTCAGCGCGCAGGGGTTCCGCAGCGAGCTGGTCGCGGTACCGAAGCCCGCCGGCGTGTTCCGCATCCTCATGCTCGGCGACTCGGTCGCCTACGGTCACGCGGTCAGCCGCGAGGCCGCGTTCCCGTTCCAGCTGCAGCAGCTGCTGCGCGCGGGCAGCAGGTCCATCGAGGTGGTCAACGCGGGCGTGACGGGCTACACGGCCTACAACGAGCTGCAGGCCTACCTCGTGCACGGCAGGCAGCTCGAGCCGGACCTCGTCGTGATCGCCTTGTGCCTCAACGACGTCGTCAACCCGCGGCTGCACTGGGGCGCGACGGCGGGGCAGCTGCTCGCGGTTCCCGAGGAGGCGATCCCCAACGAGCAGTACGACCGCGACGTGATCCTGCCACGCATCCAGGCGGCCACCAAGCTCGACCTGGACGCGCTGACGCTGCGGCACCGCACGTTCGCCGACAACTTCGCCCTCTACCGGTTCGTGCGCGCGCGCACGTCGGGATGGGGTCGGCAACCCGCGCTCGCGACCGGCGAGCCAGCTGGCAACGATGCCAACCGGCCGAACGTGCCGACGCTGCTCACCGGCGACGACACGATCAGCATCGAGGTGCTGCTCAGCCGCGACTCCGCGGAGCGCCGCTGGCTCGACGCGATCTACCGGCAGCTGCGAACCGCCGTCGAAGCGGACGGCGCACGCTTCGCGGTGGCCATCCTGCCGCTCTCCTACCAGATCGATGCGGACTACCCGTTCCTGCCGCAGACCGACCTCGCCGAGTGCTTCGCGGCCGAGGGCGTGCCGTGCCTCGATCTGCTGCCGGCGCTGCGGCAGTACCCCAAGGAGGAGGTCTTCATGCTGACGCGCGCGGGCTTCTACGACGTCTGGCACCTGACGGAGGCCGGCCATGTCGTGGTGGCGAAGGCGCTCGCGCAGTTCCTCGAGCAGCAGCGGCTGCTGACGGGCAGGCATTGACGGGCAGGCCCGGTCCCGCTCAGTCCCAACGATTGCGCGCGATCGCCGCCATCACCTGCTCGGCCGCGGCGACCGCAGCGACCCCATCGGCTCCGGTCACGATCGGCACCGCGCGCTCGCGCACGCAGCGCACGAAGTCGGCCAGCTGCCGCTGC
>DASUFY010000331.1:0-4144 GCA_036274315.1 Planctomycetota bacterium
GCCTTGGAAAGGGGCAGAACCTCCTGGAGGTCAGCCTTCTCGGCCGCGTCTCCCTCCCAAAGGGCGAGAGCTTCGCGGATGCGAGCGCGCGTCTGGGCCAGGCCCCGCCCGAACGTGTGGCACTGGGGGATCTCCTTCACGTAGGCGATCCACTGGTTCGGTCGATCGCCGTGCTCGAGAACAATCGTGTAGGTCTTCCTAGTCATGGTTCAGCCAGTCTGGCCCAAGGCATGGCGACAGGTCCCGGTTGTCCACCTTCCCGAATTGATCGCGGTCTCGCGGATGTAATCGACTGGTGAAACCCTCGGCCTTCCCTGGCGGAGCGCGGGAGGAACGGTCTTGCTGTCGGGCGCCACAAATGCGGTCACATAGGTTCGGAAATGCGGTACGTGGGGACGCTCGTCCCCGCTCCTCACCGATGGGCGAGCGTCGGCTCCGCTGAGGAGTTTGGGCAGAGCCGCATCGTCGCATTCCCATGCGCTCCCTCATCGGCCGCCGAGGGCTGGTAGTCGTCCTGAACGTCGCACTTGCCGCCCAAGACAAGCCCGACCCGATCGACTTGCTCACGATCAACCCACCGGTGCTGCCGCTCTACGTGCCGCGCTGGCCCGACGCGCGCATCGACGTGATCACGGACGACGCAGCGGCGACCAAGTACGCGGTGGCGGCCTTCGGTGAGAACAAGTCTGAACTGCACGTTGATTTCGCAAACCTGCAGGTGCTGGCCGTGTGTTGGGGCGAGCGGATCTTGGATGCCGACTTCCGGGGCGGCTGCCCGGAAGTGAGCCTCGAGAAGGCGGTGGTTGAGGTCGACGTCGACGTGCTTCGAATCACGGTCCGCACGCACCTGCCGTTGGGGGCGAGAAGCGAACCGGCAGCCGGCGACGGGGCGACGCGCACCTGGCAGCCATCGGTGTTCCTCTGTGCGCCGAAGACCGCTCGCGTCGTCGTGGATGTCGTCGGCGCGCGGCCCCGCGCCGGTACGGCGAAGGACTTCGTGCAGGTCAACACGCCTGCGCTGGTCGTGCGGGTCGCGCCAGATTCGGCGCCCTCACGCCGTGAAGTCGAGCTGGTTGCACCGGCCGGGCCGTCGCCGGAGGAGCCGGCGATTCTGGCTGAGCATCGCGCCGGCGGCTGGCGGTTGGCGGTGCATTGGGGCGAGCACCCGGGGGATGGGATCTACCGACTGTGTGTGGACGAACTGCTGATCAAGGGCGGCGTGGCCCGACTCACGGTCAGGGCCGAGCGCGTGAGTGTGTTCTTCTACTCGGGGCCGCCCGAGTTGCGGCCGTCCTTGAGCCTCGAGCTGCCGGCCGTGGACCGCATCGCGCTGCACATCGTGCGTCGCGGCAGCCTCACCCCCGGCGACCAGCACGACTTCACCGATCAGCATGCCGAAGGGCTCGACGTCGATGTCGACCGCTCGGCGCTCGCCAGCACCAAGAGCCAGCCGGCAGCTTTGCGGCGACGGTAGCGCGCGGCCGTTCCGACAGCGCCCTGAGCTGCATCGCCTCCTGCAGCGCGCCGCGCAGGTTTGCCGACTAATGCCCCCAGTTGCTCCAAGAGGAGTCCCCGGCTGCGTTTGAACGCCTTCACGCGGAACTTGTAGTTGGGCCCAATTCCGAATCCGCCAGGGAACGAGATACCAGTGGAGTTCGCCGGCAGGACAATTGACCCAGACAGAACCCATGCTCCTGACGGCCTCGCCCATGTTTCCAAGATGAATCCATCTTCGTTGGTGGAATTGTCGTGGGTTCCGGAAAGTCTGGCCCGCTGATTCCGGAAACTCTGGCACTCTGCTCGAGGGGCTGAGCGCCTTCGTCCTTGGTGTTCTTGAGGTGCCGCGTCCGGTAGGACGTGCCGCGTACCCGGACTGGTGCCGGTCCAACCGACCCCGTTCCGGCGTGGGGGACCCACACCCCACGCTCTCGCGAACTCCGCCACCGCCCCTCGCGCACCCCGCCGAAGCGCCGCACCGCCC
The DNA here is from genome assembly GCA_036274315.1 of Planctomycetota bacterium. Classification (GTDB taxonomy): domain Bacteria; phylum Planctomycetota; class UBA1135; order UBA1135; family UBA2386; genus DASVAL01. The sequence goes on from DASUFY010000331.1 coordinate 1,982, forward strand.
CGCGCTTCCGCACCCTCACCCCGTACACGCCACCGCCCCGCAGCTCTGCACTGCGGGGCGGGAACGTCCGCTGCTCGCCGCGGAACTGGCTCCTCGGTCCGGACGGGGATGCGAACTCGTCGGAATGTCGCTCGACGAGGCGACGCTCCTGACGAGGCAGCGGCGATGTATGATCCCGTCCATGAGTGGAGTTCGCGCCAGGGTCCAGAACGGTCGCCTGATCGTCGACGAGCCGACGTCCTTGCCGGAGGGCACGGTGATCGACCTCGTCATGGATGACGAGGGCGATGACCTCGACGATGCGGAGCGCAAGGCCCGGGACGCTTCCCTCGTCGCGGCTTGGCAGCAGGCGCAGAACGGCGAAGGGCGACCGGCGGGTGCGGTGCTCGACGACCTCAGGCGACCCTGATGGAGGTAATCGTCGTCCCGACTGCCGAGGCGCAGATTCGGGAGGTCGACTCGTGGTGGCGGGAGCATCGGACCGCCGCGCCCGAGCTGTTCGTGCAAGAACTGGCCGCAGCGCTCGCCCTCATCGGATCGCGGCCGCGAATCGGCCGCCGACGTCGCCACGCGACGATCCCGGGCCTGCGTCGCGTACTGCTCCGCTCGACGCGCTACCACCTCTACTATGTTCCCGTGGACGAGCATCGGATCTTCGTGCTTGCGGTGTGGAGCGCCGTGCGGGGCAGGGGGCCGTCGATGAAGAGGCCGGAGTGAAGTCGGCGTGAGCACATCCTCGGAGGGAAGCGTTTGAGCGTTGCGCGTTCGGACGCACTCTGCGATGACCCCGCCGTGCCCGACCTCTCGCCGCTCCGCTTCCTGTTGTTCGCGTTCGCCGGCTTCGTCAACCGTGACCAGGCCCGCGTCGTCGCCTACCTCGTCGAAGAGAATCGGGTCTTGCGACGGCAGCTCGAAGGTCGTCGGGTGCGCCTCACGGGCGACCAGCGCCGCCGTCTCGCCGTGCTCGGCCGGGCGCTCGGGCGCAAGGTCCTAGGACAGGTGGCGACCATCGTGACGCCGGACACGATCTTGCGGTGGCACCGCCAGCTGATCGCGGCGAAGTGGACCACGTCGGGCAGCCGTGTTGGCCGGCCGCCGGTGTTGCGGGTGATCCGTGAGCTCATTGTTCGCATGGCACGAGACAACAACGGCTGGGGCTACTGCCGGATCCAGGGCGAGTTGCGGAAGGTCGGGCATCGGGTCGCGCGGTCGACGATCACGAAGACGCTGAAAGCGAACGGCATCTCGCCGAGTCCGAATCGGCCCACGTCGTGGCGCACGTTCCTGAAGGTTCATGCCGATGCGATCGCTGCGATCGACTTCTTCACCGCCGAGGTGTGGACCGCGCGCGGGCTGGTGACGCACTACGTGCTGTTCGTCGTGCACCACGCGACGCGCGCCGTGCAGATCGTCGGCATCACGGCCAACCCCGACGATGCGTTCATGTCGCAGGTCGCGCGCAACCTGATCGACCCGGTCGACGGATTCCTGCGCAAGAAGCGCTTCCTGATCGCCGACCTCGACACGAAGTTCACCGAGCGGTTCCGCGAGGTCCTCGAACGCGGAGGGATCCGAGTAGTTCGGACCGCATTCCAGGCGCCGAACATGAACGCGATCGCCGAGCGGTGGGTGCGGTCGGTGAAGTCGGAGTGCCTGGACCGGATGATCCTGTTCGGCGAGAACTCGCTGCGCCGCGCGCTTCGCGAATACGGTGCGCACTTCCATCAAGAACGCCCGCATCAGGGGCTCGGCAACGAGCGAATCGAGCCGCCGGCGGGCGGAGCGGTCGCCGCGGAGTGCGGACCGGTGATCGAGTCCGAGCGGCTCGGCGGCTTGCTGCGCAGCTACCGTCGCGTGGCCTGACGGCCTGAGTGTCGGCGAGTCCCGGTCTTGCAGGGTCGCTGTGGGGGAGAACTCTGTCGCGGGTGCGGCCGGGTGGCGCGTGGCCAGTTGCGGGAACGCCTGTCGCCGGCGGTGTAGGATGGCCGAATGGCGCCAGCGCAGTTTTCGGACACTACGGGCACCGCCGTTATATGGGACGGGACTTCACTATTGGAGTGGTCGGGGACGCAATGGAGTAACGCTTCCTGGGGAGGGACGGCTCCCAACGCGATTGCCGGATTCGCTATCGCTGGCCTCCCGAACGGCGACGTCCTTCTCTTT
>DASUFY010000332.1:0-15871 GCA_036274315.1 Planctomycetota bacterium
CGAACCTCGATGCCGACGTCGCCCGCCGCGGCGAGCGCCGCATCGAACGCGCGATCGTACGTCGCGGCGCCGGGCACGGACGGCTCGGACGAGGCGCATCCGGCGCACGCGAGGACGGCGGAGAGGGCGATCAGCGACGGACGAATCGCGGTGTTCATGTTCGTCGCCGCATGCTACCGCCCTCGAGGCCGTCAGCGCTCGTTGCAAAGCGATCCGGTGTCGCGAGCGACCAGCCTTCGGACGCGCCATGATGTCCATGCTCGCAGCGCGGGTGCGGACTCCGGGCGGCCGCCGCGCGCACGCCGGGGCCATCGGCTCACGCCTCGGACTCGGCCCACACGTCGGATCGGAAGAACCACTCGCGTGCCGGAACGATGCGGATCGTGCCGGCATCCACCTCGAGGCTACCCTCGTCGGTCAGGGTCACGATCGTGCCCGAGCTCGAGCCGAGCTCCTGCATCGCCTCGGACAGTGCCGAGACCTCGCGTCGTCGCGTTGCCGGAGCGTCGAAGGTCGAGCAGACCTGGACGAGCCGGGGGGCGCCGACGCGCACGGGATCGTCGATCGCGAAGTCGACCTCCGCACCCGACGGCGTCTTGACCCAGGTGATGACGGACTCGGACAGGCGTCCGTAGCGGCGCCGAAGCTCGAGGTAGACCGCGTTCTCGAGCTGGGCGCCACGGTTCGTCGCTCCGGCGCCGTACATCGCCGCCGCGAGCCCGGGGTCGACGGCGTAGACCTTGCGGGCATTCACCGCGCGTTGCCGGGCCGAGCGGGTGCGCAGTGGGACGAGGAAGCCGAGGTAGGCGTCCACCAGGTGTGCGAGGTAGGCCAGCAGCGTCGCCTTGCCGACAGCGAGGCCCTGGCTCGAGAGGGCGCCGTGGAGCCGGCTCACGCTGAAGCCGTTGGCATTTGCAGAGAACAACGCCGCCACCAGGTGACGAAGCGCCTCGAGGTTGGTCGCCGAGTGGCGTTCGGCGACATCGCGAAGCACGACGAGGTCGACATACTCCTGGAGCATCTGGACGCGGTCGTAGGGATCCGCCGAGCGCACCGCCGGGAATCCGCCGTGCTGGAGGTAGTCGAGAACGAACGCATCCAACCGCGAGCGGTGCGCGGCTCCGGGCGGCCAGGACTTCACGTCCCAGTCGAGTCCGTCCGCCGTTGCCGCCTCGCGTGGCCCGTAGGGAAGCACCTCGACGGTCACGCTGCGGCCGCGGAAGGCCGTGGCCACTTCGGTCGAGAGCTGGCGGGCGGACGAGCCCGTGACGAAGAGCCGGACCTGCTCGGTGTCCAGGACCCGACGCGCGAACCGTTCCCAACCATCGACTGCCTGCACTTCGTCGAGGAAGATCCAGCTGCCTTCCGAACGGGCTTTGGGGTCGCGCCGGTAGAACACCTCGAGCGCGCGATCGAGCGTCGTGAGGTCGGCGGCTCCCAGCCGATCGTCTTCGAGGTTCAGGTAGAGGATCCGCGAGCGAAGCACTCCGCGGGCGAGCAGGGCTTGGATCGCGCCGAGCAGACAGTACGTCTTCCCGCTGCGCCGCATCCCGATCAGCGCGTCGGCCTTGCCCTCGACCTCGGGAAGGCGGACTTCCCGAGGAACGACGACGGGCAGCGGCCGGTCATGCTGCTCTGCAACCAGTCGTTCGAGCAGCGCGTCGTCTGGACTTTTGGACTGGTCCATGGACCCAAATATCGAAATACTTGGTCTTGTTCACAAGACCAAATTGTGCCGGGAGCGGTTCCGACCTTCCAGCTTCCCGTCAGAGCCCACGCGTAGGGTCTCATTGGACCATGCGGCGCCGAAGGGCACACCCGGGGCTCGACGACTTCGACGAGCGCGCTCACACGAACCCCAGTCCGGCCAGCCGCGCGCGCAGCTCTCGCAATGCCACCACCTCGGCCCAATCGGCGAGCGGGTAGCTGTCGTCACCGGGATGCACGACGAACGCGCGGTCGAGGCGGAGATCCTCGCGCGCCACGTGCAAGGACTTCGTCAGGACCGGCGAGTCGGGTACTTGAACTCGAAGCCGAGGCGCTTGCTGCCGTGGAAGATCAACAGGTCGAGTTCCGCGCCGGCCTGCGTGTTCCAGCAGTGAAGCGTCGCGATCCCCCATCACGCGCAGCACTTCCCCGAGTGCGAATGCCTCCCAGCATGCGCCTTGCGGGCGACATCCGGCGTCCTTGCATTCTGTGCACGCGATGCACAATCTGCAAGGAAGCTCCTTGGTGTCGAGCCTGACTCACCGAGGCCGGTGCCTGTCGACACCCGCCAACGATGGCGTCGAGGGCACCGCCAGCGACCTGCCGGTTGCGAGCTCGGGCTCCCGCGCCGGATCGCACTCGCGCGGTGCAACCCGGCGAGCGACACTGCGCGCATGCGCTTTCCGAACGACACGAACTTCCACCTGCGCATGGCGGCGCTGCTGATCGGCTCGCTGTTCCTCGAGAACCTCGCCAAGACGCACCTGCCGGGCTGGTCGTCGCCGCAGATCGGCATCGTGACGTTCGTGCTCGGCCTCGCGTGGGTCGCGATGGCCGCGTTCTATCACGCGCGGGCGACGCAGGAACGCCTGCGCGTGCTCGAGGACAAGCTCGATCGCCTCGCGGCGCGCACGGAGGCGATCGAAGACGACCGGCGCGCGCGGCGCGCGCTGCCGCCGATGTGAGGACCACATGGACCTGACTGCTCCGATCCGCACCGAGTACCAGCGCTACCGCCGCCTCGTCGAACTCGCGGTCGAGCAGGTCGGCGACGCGGACCTGACGCGCCGACCCTGCCCCGACGGCAATTCGATCGCGATCACGATGGGCCACCTGATCGGCAACCTGCGCTCGCGCTTCACGGACTTCCTCACGAGCGACGGCGAGAAGGAGTGGCGGCAGCGCGATGCGGAGTTCGAGGATCCGGGTCTCGATCGCAAAGCGCTGCTCGCGGCCTGGGCCGAGGCGTGGCGCATCGTCGATGCCGCGCTCGTGGATGTCGACGGCGCGGGGCCCGAGGTGTTCGCGCGCTCGATCACGATCCGCAGGCAGCCGCTGACGGTGCTCGACGCGCTGCTGCGTTCGGTCGCGCACGTCGCCTACCACACGGGGCAGATCGTGCAACTCGCGCGCACGTTCGCCGGCGATCGCTGGCGCAGCCTGACGATCCCTCGCGGCGGTTCGGCCGCCTACGCCGCGAACCCGACGCGCGAGCGCGGGCCAGACGGGCCGGCGCGGTGACGGCGAGGCCTGGAACGCGAACCCGATCCGGCTCGGAGCGCGGCTCGAGGCCCAGGTCCATGCATACGAACCGTGCGACGATGGCAGTCCCGCGCCGTCGAACGCCCTGACGCTGCTCGCCCGCCTCGCGCTCGTCGCGTAGACTGCGTCCGTGTTCGAAACCGTGACCAAGGTGTTGGAGACCGACGCGCGGGTGTCGTACGCGCTGGTGTTCGGCTCCAGCGCGCGCGGTACGGATCACGCCGGCAGCGACCTCGACGTTGCCATCGGCCTCGCGCAGCCCTTGTCGGCGCTCGAGCTCGGTGCGCTGATCAGCCGCCTCGAGTCGGCGACCGGCCGGGCCGTCGACCTGACGCTGCTCGGCGAAGCGCCGCCCGGGCTGGCCTACCGCGTGTTCCGCGACGGGGTCGTCGTCCTGGACCGCGACCACGAGGCTCTCGTCGGTCGCAAGGCGAAGGCCGTGCTCGAATACCTCGACTGGCAGCCGATCGAGGCACTGTTCGCGAGGGCCGGGAACGGGAACCCGAATGGTCGATAGGGCGCTGCTCGCGAAGGCGCTGGCCGACGTTCGGGACGCCATTGCGCGCATCCGCGAAGTGCTGCCCGCAGACGTCGCGTCGTTCGTTCGCGAACGCACGACGCGCGAGGTCGTCGTGCTGAACCTGTTCGTCGCCCTGCAACACTGCCTGTCCATCGCGACGCACTGGCTGGCCGATGCGAGGCTCGACGTGCCGGCGGCGTACCGCGACGTGTTCCTCGCCCTCGGCGCCCGCCAGGTGGTGCCGCAGGACCTCGCCGAGCGGCTCGCCGCAGCCTCCGGCCTGCGCAACCTCATCGCCCACCGCTACGGCGTGCTCGACTGGCAGCGCATCCACGAGATCGCGAGCACGCAGCTCGACGATCTGTCGGCTTTCTGCGACCGTATCGAACGCGCCGCCGATTCCGCCTGACCGACGCCGCGCCACCATCAGCGGGCAGGGCCGGCAGGTGCGGCGCACTGGCATGAAGCCGAGTGGCGCGGCATCGTCATGCCATGGCAAGCGTGTCGTCGAGGATCGGTCGACTCCGTCCCGGGGGCACGCTCACACTCTGCATCGCGGCCGCGGTGGCCCAGGAACCGTTGCAGCTGGTGGCCGCGCTCCAGGCGGACGACTGGCGGCAACGCAACGCCAGCGCCGCCGCGTTGATCGAAGCCGCCGCGAACCTGACAGGCGAGGCCATCGATGCATTGTGGGCAGCGGCGGCGCCGGAGCCCGATCTGTTCGAAATGCCGACGCCGCAGATCACCGCCGACTTCTCGAGCAACCACGCAACGCAGGTCGTGAAGAGTCAGTACCTCGAGAGGCCGCACGAGGTGCTCGTGCCCGCGGGTCGCGACGACCTCCTCGTCGCCTTCTCGCCGCGCGCGTTGGCGGCCACCGTGCTGCTCGCGGTCCCCGGTCAGCCGTCGCCTACGGCGTTCGACGCTTGCCTCGAGCGGGCGCTGGCGGAGAACTGCCGACCCGAGGCCGATCTCCTGCTGTCGCTGCTCGCGCGCTTCGGCGATCGCGCGGTCCCCGCATTGCAGGCGCGGCTGGGGTCGGGAGCGCCGCCATGGACGACCAGCCGGCGAACGTTCGCGCTGCTTCGCTGTCTTGCTGCCTGCGGTGCATCGGGACACGAGGCCCTGCTCGCGGCAGCTGCGCATGGTGGGACGCCCACCGTGCGCCGCATGGCCCTGTTGGTGCTCGGTGGCGACGGTCGCCGGGACGGCGACGACGTGTTCGCTGCGCGCCGCCTGCTCGCGGACCCGGAGTGCGCCAGTGAAGCGCTCGGCGTCTTGGTGCAGCCGCCGGGCGCCACCGGGCTCGAAGCAGCGAGCGTGCTGATCGAGGCCTGCCGATCCGCGACCGAGCCGACGCGGACTCTCGCACGCGCGGCGCTGGCGCAGTGTGCGTGCGACGGCGCCGCGCGGGCCGCCGCCGTCACCAGCTTCGCCACGCTGCTCGACGGCACCCTCGACGACGAGGCCCCGCTGCTGCTCGAGGGGCTGAGGCAACACGCCGACGAGAACGTGTCGCCCGAGGTCGCCCGGCAGATGCTCGCCCTGGTACACGCGGGAAACCCCGCGATCGCGACCGGCGTGGGCTTCGTACTGTGCTCCTGTGGCATGCGCAGCGATGCACTGCTCGCCATGATCCTCGCCGACGACACGATGGTCGACGGCAGGTGTCGCGCGCGACTCCGGGTCAGGCCGTGGTCGAACTACGAGTACCTCAGCGAGGTCCTCGATGCGCGCTTCGCGGCGGACGTGCTGGCCGCACCGGTTGGCGATCGGGTACGGGTGGTACGCAGCTTCGCAAGTCGCCCCCTGTGCGAGCTCGCCCCTGGTCTGACGGAGCATCTGCGCTTCGAGCTGGCGAGCGGCGATCCGGCACGGATCGCGGGTGCCGCCGGAGTCGTGGCCTGCTTCCCCCGGGAGCTGCAGGCGTTGGCGCCCGAGCTGCGCATGGTCACGATCGAAGGGGACGCGCGATCGGCGGTGAACCGCGCGCTCGTCAGCGTCGCACCGGCGGAACTGCCCGCGGCAATCGAGAGAGGGGACCTCGGTCTCACGGTCTGGATGGCCCCGGGAGGATCCGCTGACTCCTCGTCACGCGAGCGACTCGCGGCGTTCCTCGAGCACCGGGACCCGCGCGTGCGCCGGCACGCTGCGCAGTGGCTGGCCAGCGACGAGCATGCGGTGGCCGAACTCGTGCGCGGGCTGTGGAACGACGATCACGAAGTCCGACTCTGGTGCATCAACGGCCTCGGGAACCGCCGCCGCACCCTGCCGGCCAGTCTGCACGGAGAACTCGCTACTCGGCTCGCCGACGACGGGCTCGCCTGGCAACAGCGCATCGATGCCGCCGTCGCGATGCGCGAGCTGCGGCTGTGTCGCATGTCGGACATCGAAGTACTCGTTGGCCTTGCCGGGGGATTCGACCAGGGCGCGCAGGCGGGGTGGCGGTCGTGGGGCCCGAACCTCGACGTGAACGTTCCTCCCGTGACGCTGTGGAATCTGGTCGAGATGATGGAGCTGCTGTCCGAACCCGCGCCACCCTCCGTGCTCGCGTGGCTCGAAGCGGAGGCCGCACGCGACCCCACGTTCGATCCGCCGTACGTCGACTCCGTCCGGATGCTGCGGCGCAAGCTCGGTGCTCGCCGCTGAAAGCCGCTGCCCGGCGACCGCGTCATCCGCACGTTCGAGTGGCGAGAATGCCTCGGCTCCGCGAGCCAGACCGCCGCTACTTGACGCCCCAGTAGCGCAGCACGAACGCGGGCGGCACGTTGCGCACGACCGGACCGATGCGTTCGAAGCCGTCGAAGCGTTCGGCCATGATCGCGCGAAATCGCCGCGCCGCGCGCAGACCGTAGGCGTGCACGTACTGGAACGTGCGGAAGTCGGCGCTCGTACCCCTGAGGCAGTGCACGATCCCATCGACGATCGCGTCCTGCGCGACCGCTGGCAGGCTCGCGAACGGCAGGCCCGACACGATGCGCGACGGCAGCGGCAGGCCGCGCTCGGCCAGGATCGTGCGCACGTCGGCGGCCGAACCGAGGTGGAAGTCGTACTGCGGATAGCGCTCGACGAGCAGGCTGTGGAAGCGCGGCTCGAGTTCGATGCCGAGGTAGCGCGCGTGCCTCGGCAGGGCTTCGAGCATGACCGCGGTGACCGGCCCCGTGCCCGGACCGTACTCGAGCACGAGTTCGCCCGGGGTCAGGTCGAGCCGGCCGACGAGCGCGCGCGCGAGGTAACGCGAACTCGGCAGGACCGCGCCGATGCTGCCCGGATTGCGCAGGAAGTTGCCGAAGAAGCCGAGTCCATCGCGCAGACGTCGCCTCGGTTCGCTGACGGGTTCGCTGGCACCGGGCGAGGCAGTCACGCCGCCAACATTGCCGGCCCCGGCGCATCGGCACAAGCACCGAGCCCGCGAAGTCAGCCGCCGAGCGGGTCGCCGAGCACGGCGACGACGCCGGCCCTGACACGGGCCGAACAGAGCAGGCGACAATCCGCGGCGAACCCCATGCGTTCGAGCGTGCCCTGCTCGTGCGGCGCCGGCGGTTCGAGCGCCGTGGCCGGATCGAGCAGCAGGCGCGCCGCGTCCGTGCCGCACATGCCGCGCGTGCAGCCCGTGAGGATGTCGACGCCGGCCATGCCCGCGGCCGCCAGCAGCGTCGTGCCGGGTTGCACGAAGACGGTCTTGCCCGCGGCCGCGAAGCGCACCTCGACGAGGTCCATGCCCTCCTGATACCGCCGCCCGGGCAGCGGTCAAGCGACCGGGCGCGGCCGAGAATGCGAATGCCCGTGGCGCCACCGCTGCAGCCGTTGTCACATCCGCCCCCCATGGAACTGCACGCCCTCGACTGGACGATCATCGTCGGCTACTTCGCAGTCGCACTCGGCGTCGGTCTGTGGTTCAAGGCCCGCGCCGGCAAGAGCCTCGCCGATTACTTTGCGTCGGGTCGATCGCTGCCGTGGTGGCTCGCCGGCACGTCGATGGTCGCGACGACGTTCGCGGCCGACACGCCGCTCGTCGTCACCGGCCTCATCGCCAGGAACGGCCTGGCCGGCAACTGGTTCTGGTGGGCGTTCGCGTTCGGCGGCATGTTGACCGTGTTCGTGTTCGCGAAGCTGTGGCGGCGCGCCGAGGTGCTGACCGACGTCGAGCTCATCGAGATGCGTTATGCAGGCCGGCCGGCCGCGTTCCTGCGCGGCTTTCGCGCCGTCTACGTCGCCGTCGTCGTCAACTCGTTCGTCATCGGCTGGGTGACGCAGGCCATGCTGACCGTGTTGCGCAACACGGTGCTCGTCGACCTGCCGCAGGACAGCAGCACGGACCTGCTGCTGATCGCAGGGCTGTTGCTTGCGACCGGTTCGTACAGCGTGATCTCGGGCATGTGGGGCGTCGCCGTCACCGACGCGCTGCAGTTCACGCTGGCGATGGTCGGCTGCATCGCGCTGGCCTGGCTGGCCGTCGACCACGTCGGCGGCATCGATGCGATGCAGGAACGCGCCACCGCGAACTTCGGCGGCACGCAGCTGTTCGACTTCGTGCCCGACTTCAGCGGGGCCGCGTGGATGCCGCTCGGAGTGTTCCTGGCGCTCGTGCTGGGCCAGTGGTGGGCGACCTGGTACCCGGGCGCCGAACCGGGCGGCGGCGGCTACATCGTGCAGCGCATGGCCTCGTGCCGCAACGAACGCGACGCGGTCAAGGCGACGCTGCTGTTCCAGCTGGCGCACTACTGCGTGCGCCCGTGGCCCTGGATCCTCGTGGCCTTCGCGGCGCTGGCGCTGCACCCCGAGCTGCGCACCTGGGCGCTGGCCGATGCCGCCGAGAAGCTGCCACCGGCCGGCTCGGGCTTCCCGATGCTGATCCGCGAGCTGGCCCCCGTCGGCTTGCGCGGGCTGCTGCTCGTCACGTTCTTCGCCGCCTACATGTCGACGATCAGCACGCAGATGAACTGGGGCGCGAGCTACGTCGTCAACGACCTGTACAAGCGCTTCGTCGCGCCTTCGGCCGGCGATCGCCAGCTCGTGCGGGCGTCGCGCGTCGCGTCCGTGCTCGTGCTGACGCTCGGCGCCGTCTCGTCGTGGATCATGGCCCACTACCGCGTCTCGCCCGACGAGGCGTGGGCGGTGCTGGCGGCCTTGGGCGGCGGGCTGGGTTCGGTGTTCCTGCTGCGATGGTTCTGGTGGCGCGTGAACGCGTGGAGCGAGATCGCGGCGATGTCGGCCTCGCTGGTCATGTTCGGCGTCGTCACGCTGTTCCCGTTCGGCATCGCCGGCGAGTACACGAGCCTCATCGTCGCCGGCAGCTCGCTCGTCGTCTGGCTCGCGGCGACGTACCTGACGCGCCCCGAACCGCGCGAACATCTGGTGGCGTTCTATCGCAAGGTCCGTCCCGACGGACCCGGCTGGGGCCCGGTCGCGGCGGCCGCGCCCGACGTGCGACCCGACCGCAGCCTCGCGCGCAATCTGGCCTGCGCAGTGCTCGGTACCACGGTCATCTGGCTGACGCTGCCCGGCATCGGCGCGGTGATCTTCGGCGACCTGCCGAAGGCCGCCATGTGCCTGCTCGGCGCAGCGCTCGCCGGCGCCGGCCTGTTCGCCCTGCTCGCCCGAACCACTGCAGCGGCCGCGGTCCGCGGGTAGTATCCCCAGGCTCGATCTGGCTTCCGATGTCCGAATCCGGCGACACCGATTTCAACCGCACGGTCTTCTCCGTGCCGAACGAGGGGCAGGGCAAAGCAGCCCCGCCGCCGCGCCTGCCTGTGCTCGTCGTGCTGCGAGGTGAGCAGGTCGGCCGCCGCTACCTGCTCAACGAGAACTCGCTCGTGATCGGGCGCCGGCCCGATCGCGCCGACCTCGTCGTGCCCGGCGACGCGCAGATCTCGAGCGTGCACTGCCGCATCGAACGCGGCCCGCAGCCCGACACGTGGCAGGTGGTCGACCTGTCGTCGACGAACGGCACCTACATCGCCGGTCAGCGCATCACGACGCTCGCGCTGCGCGACGGCGACCGCGTGCACGTCGGCGAGACCGTGCTCAAGTTCTGCTACCACGACGAGCTCGAGGAGGAGTTCCATCGCCAGGTCGACCACCTGATGAACATCGACGACCTCACGGGCCTGCCCGTGCAGCGCGTCTTCCAGGTGCGATTCGCCGACAACCTCGCGTTCTGCACGCGCCGCAACCGCCCGATGGCCGTGTTCATGATGGACATGGACGGCCTCAAGCGCATCAACGACACGCACGGCCACCTGCTCGGCGCGCACACGATCGCGACCGTGGGCAAGCGGCTCGGCACCATCGTGCAGAAGGCCGGCGGCGTGGTCAGCCGCTTCGGCGGCGACGAGTTCTCGGCGTTCGTGCCCGACTGCGACCGCGAAGGGGCCCTCGCGCTCGGCGAGACGATGCGCGCGGCGGTCGCCGACGAGCCGATCACGCGCGGCACGGTGCTGGCGGCGCCGACGATCTCGATCGGCGTCGCGGTGTACCCGCTCGACGGGGACCTGGCCGAACAGTTGACGCGCCAGGCCGACGAAGCGCTCTACCGCGCCAAGGCCGCGGGGCGCAACCGCGTCAGCACGTAGCCACGCCGCCTCCGTGGCGGGGTGGCCGCCGACAGAGACGTCGCAGCGGGCTGGATGCGTTGCCTCGCCCGTGGCGGCTGCCCGTGTTGCGACGGCTTCCGGCAAACCCGAGCCACGCCGCCTCTGTGGCGTGGTGGCTCGTGCTCACAAGAACAGCCGGTGCTGGCGGAAGCGCGCCTCGATGTTCTGGTCGCCGGCCACCTGGCGCGCCCGCAGACCGCCACACAGTTCCTGCAGGCGCTGCGCCATGGCGCGCAAACTGACCGACATCGGCGCGTCGGGCTCCGAGGCCACGAGCGGCAGCTGGCCCAGGCGCTGCTGCATGACCGAACCGTCCTCGGCGATCTCGCCGAGATAGTGCAGCTCGACGCCGACGTGCTGGCGCGCCACCTCGGTCAGGCGCTGGAACGCCAGCTCGCCGCGGCCGGGCGTGCCGACGCGGTTGACGACGACCAGGAAGCGCGCGTGTTCGTTGAGCTGCGCCGTGCACTTGACGATGGCGTAGGCGTCGACGAGCGCGGCGATCTCGGGCTGCGTCACGAGCACGATCCAGTCGGCACCGAGCATCGTCAGCACCGTCGCCGGCGAGATGCCGGCGCCGAGGTCGAGCAGGAGCACGTCTTCGCGCAGCGCCAGGTCGCCGAGCTCGCGCGCGAAGGCGAGCAGTTCCTTGTCGCTCGGGTTGGCCATGCGCCGCACGCCCGAGGCGCCGGGCAGGAGGCGCGGCCCGCACGGCGACGTGCAGAGCGCCTGGTCGAGCGTGCACTGGCCGGCGAGCAGCTGTTGCAGCGTCAGCGTCGGCTTGACGCCGAGCAACAGGTGGTCGCAGGCCAGACCGAAGTCGCAGTCGACGAGCACCGTGCGGCGGCCGGCGCGATGCAGCAGCACGGCCAGCGAGGTCGCGAGGAACGACTTGCCGGTGCCGCCCTTGCCGCTCGCAACCGCGATCGACACGGCCTCCTGCCGCGGACCCTGCGCGCCGCGCAGGCCGTCGAGCAACCGCGTGAACAGGCCACGCCCGCGCGGTCCGAGCCCGCCGGCCGCCTGCGCCTGCCTCCCGAGTGCCGTTCGATCCATGGTGCCGTCCGGGGACCCCGGGCGGGATCCCGTGCGCGGCTGACCGGCCGCGCACTGCGGCAGTGTCGCAGATTCGCGCCGCGAATGCGCCCGGGTTTCCTCGTTTCCCGCGCGGCGGGGTGGCTCGGCGGAGCGGCTCACGCCGCCTCTCGGGCGGGGCGTCTCACTTCGGCAGCAGTTCGCTGGCGAAGCGGATGGGCACGCCGAAGTTGGCGCCCGTGAAGTCGGGCAGGATCGCGAAGTTGACGGCGACGACCTCGCCGTTGCTGTCGAACACGGGCCCGCCCGAGCCGCCGTGCGTCGTTGTCGCGTCGTAGACCATGACCCGTTCCTGCCGGTTGCTGATGACACCCTGGGTGATGATCGGCGTGATGTCGCCCTTGGCGGCCAGCACGGCGATCGCCTCGGTCATCGTCGCCGACCGCTGCCGCAGCTCCTCGACGACGTCGTTGTCGGCGCGCGCGAGCAACGCCGCCAGCCCGGTCGGGTAGCCGACGACGATCGCGCGCTGGTCCTCGGCGTCGACCGTCTGCGCATGCAGCGGCAGGATCGGCACGCCCTCGAGCTGCGAGCCGTCGACCTGCACGACCGCGACGTCGAGATCGTCCTGGCGCCGCAGGATGCTGGCCGGCGGCACGTCGAGCGGAGCATGGCCCGGGAACGTCGCGGTCAGGTGCGTGAACTCGGGCGTCGCACCGCGCTCGATCAGCCGCGAGAGGCCTTGCATCTCGAGCCACGGCGCAACGACGTGCCGGTTGGTCACGATGTGGCCCGCCTCGGTGACGCGGAAGCCCGAACCCGTGTACTCGACCTCGAACGGCTCCGTGCCGCCGAGTTCGAACCACGTCTTGTCGGGCATGCGCAGGCGGAAGATCCCGTGCAGCAGGCAGACGCCGCGGCTCCATTCCCTCTGGATGCGCAGCACGATCGCATTGGCGCGCGCCAGCCGCGCGAGTTCCTCGTGCTGCTGCTGCTGCGCCTGCCGCACGGTCTCCAGTTCGGCGCGCGTGACCGTGTCGACGGGCTGCTGCTTCTTGAGCTGTTCGAGTTCCTGGCGCGTCACGACCTCGGCCCGGCGCGCGCGTTCGGCTTCGTCGGGCTGGCTGCCCATCCACCCGCCGAACCAGCCGGCCAGGAACGCGCCCGCGACGAGCGCCAGCGGCACACCGATCTTGAGGCGGGTCGTGGCCTGCGTCAGCAGGTCGCGCGTCAGCGTCTGCGTGGCCGCGGCCCCGCCGCTGACGCTGGCGACGTCGCGCGCGTCGGCGAGCATGCGGCGCACGGGTTTGCACACGGCGCCGTTGGGCACGTAGATGCGGAAGCGCGCCACGGGCCCGCCGGCGCCGAACTCGAGCCGGTCGCCGTCCTGCAGGATCACCTCCTCGACCTCGGTGCCGTTGACGAACACCTGCCCCTGCCGGCGCCGCAGATGGAACTGGCACTCCTCCTCGACGAACTCGATCTGCGCGTGCTTCTCGGCCACACCGGGCGCGGACAGCACGGCATCGCACGTCGGCGCTGCACCGACCGTGACGACGCGACCCTGGTAGGTCAGCGTGCGGCCGCGGTCTGGCCCGGAAAGGTGCAGCAATTGCGCGCGCATGGGCTCACCATAGACCGTCATGCCGGGATCCGCCAATGCACGGGTGCTCGTCGAGATCGCCGTCGACTCCGTCGAAGGCGCGGTCGCGGCTGCCGAAGCCGGCGCCGACCGGCTCGAAGTGTGCCAGGGCCTGCTCGAAGGCGGACTCACGCCGAGCCTCGGCCTGGTCGAGGCGGTGCGCGCCGCGGTCGCGGTGCCGGTCGTCGTCATGGTGCGCCCGCGCGGCGGCGACTTCCTCTACGATGCGCTCGAGTTCGCGGTCATGGCGCGCGACGTGCAACACCTCGTCGAAGTCGGCATCGCTGGCATCGTCACGGGCGTGCTGCTGCCGTCGGGCCACGTCGACGAGGCGCGGCTGCGCGAGCTGATCGCCGCCGCGGGGCCGGCGTCCTGCACGTTCCACCGCGCGTTCGATCTCTGTATCGATCCCGCCGCGGCGCTCGAGAGCCTGGTCTCGCTCGGAGTCGCGCGCGTGCTCACGTCGGGCCAGAGCGCCTCGGCCATCGTCGGTGCACCGCGCATCAAGGCGCACGTGGCGCAGGCGCAGCAGCGCCTCGTCGTCATGGCCGGCGCGGGGCTGCGCGACGGCAACGTGGCGGCGCTCGTCGCCGCGACCGGGGTGCGGGAAGTGCACCTGTCCGCGACGCGATGGGGCGACAGCGGCATGCAGTTCCGGCGCGAGGGTGTGCCGATGGGGTCCGCCGCCCCACCGAACGAATACGCACTGCGCCGCACGGACGCGGCCATGGTCGCGCGCGTGGTGAGCGCCGTGCGCGGCGCCTGAGTCGACACCGCGCCGGCCGCGATCGGCTAGCATGCGCGCCCATGAGCTCCACCCCCCATGCGCTGCTCGCCGCGATCGACGGCCATCTCGCCGAGGCACCGACACCAGCCTGGCACACGGTGCTCGACCGCATCATGCGCCACTTCGACTGCCCGGTCGGCACCGTGCACCTGCTCGACGACACGGATGGCATGCTGCATCTCGCCGCACAACGCGGTCTGCCGCCGCCCGTGCTCGACAAGGTCCAGGTCATCCCGATCGGCAAGGGCATGGCCGGCATCGCAGCTGAACGCCGCGAGCCCGTGCAGGTGTGCAACCTGCAGACCGATGCGAGCGGCGTCGTGCGCCCCGGCGCCAGGCTCACGCAGATGGAGGGCTCGCTGGCCGCGCCGATGCTCGCCGCCGAGAAGCTGTGCGGCGTGCTCGGCATCGCCAAGCCCACGGCCTACGACTTCAGCGAGGCCGAGACGGGCTTGCTGATGGACATCGGGGCGCGCCTCGCGCAGCACCTGCGCGGTTGATCGCGCCCGTTCCGCCGTCCGAGCCATCGGCCGAAGCTCTGCCACGCGGACCGACGAAGCCCTAAGCTGCGCGCATGGACCAGAGCCTGCAGGAACGCTACGCCCCGAACAACGCCTGCTTCGGCTGCGGGCCGGCCAACCGCGACGGTCTGCGCATCCGCAGCTTCGCGCAGGGCGACGAGGTCGTCTGCACGTGGCAACCGGCGAAGATGCACGAGGCGTTCCCGGGTATGTTGAACGGCGGCATCGTCGGCGCGCTGCTCGACTGCCACTGCAACTGGACCGCGGCGTGGCACCTGATGCAGCAAGGCGGCGCCGAGACACCGCCGTGCACGGTGACCGCCGAGTACACGATCAAGATGCGGCGGCCGACGCCGACCGACGGACCCGTGCTGCTGCGCGCCAAGGTCGTCGAGTCGTCGGCCGATCGCGCGCGCATCAGCGGCACGCTCGAGGCGGGCGGCCGTGTCTGCGCGACGTGCGACGGCCTGTTCGTCGCGGTCAAGGAAGGGCACCCCGCATTCCATCGCTGGTAGCGCACCTTGTCCCCCACCGAACTCACCGCCGAACCACCCACCGTCGCCGCGATCCAGCTCGCGCGGCGCGAGCTCGGCACGCTCGTGCGCGAGACGCCGGCGTGGATCTGGCAGGGACACCGCGTCGATGCGCAGAAGCCCGCCGGTTCGACGGTCTCCCTGAAGCTCGAGCTGTTCCAGCACGGCGGCTCGTTCAAGGTGCGCGGCGCCCTGCTGACGATGCGCCGCCTGTCGCCCGAGCAGCTCGCGCGCGGCGTCACGGCGGTCAGCGCCGGCAACCACGCGATGGCCGTCGCGTTCGCCGCACGATCGCTCGGCACGCACGCCAAGGTCGTCATGCCGGCGAACGCCAACCCGGCGCGCGTCGAAGCCAGCCGCGTGCTCGGCGCCGAGGTCGTGCTGACGCCCGACATCGCCACCGCGTTCGCGACGACGAGGCAGCTCGAACAGGACGAGGGCCGCTACTTCGTGCACCCGTTCGAGGGCCAGGGCATGGTGCTCGGTGCGGCGACGCTCGGCATGGAGTTCCTGCGCCAGACGGGCCAGCTCGACGTGCTGTTCGTGCCGATCGGCGGCGGCGGCCTCGCGGCCGGCGTCGCGTGCGCGGTGAAGCAACTGCAGCCGCGCTGCCGCGTCATCGGCGTCGAACCGACGGGCGCCGACTCGATGCACCGGAGCTTCGCCGCGGGCAGCCCGCAGCGCATCGAGGCCGTGACGACGATCGCCGACAGTCTCGGCGCGCCGATGGCGATGCCGTACTCGTTCGCGCTGTGCAAGCGCTTCGTCGACGAGCTGGTCAAGGTCGACGACGACGAGCTGTGCCGCGCGATGTGGCTCTTGTTCGCCGACGCGAAGCTCGCCGTCGAACCGGCCGGTGCGGCGACGACCGCGGCGATGCTGCAGGGACGGGAACGGTTCGCCGGGCAACGCATCGGCCTGATCGTCTGCGGCGCCAACGTCGATGCCGAGACGTTCGCGAAGTGCCTGCAGCGCGGCGCGCCGCGCG
>DASUFY010000333.1:0-47552 GCA_036274315.1 Planctomycetota bacterium
GGCGGATCGCATCGGCGTCACGCGCCAGACCGTGCACGCGATCGAGGCGGCCAAGTACTCGCCCACGCTCGAACTCGCGTTCAAGATCGCCGCCGTGTTCGAGAGGCCGCTCGACGAGGTGTTCCGCTACGAGGAGGAAGCGCGGCCGAGGCAGGCTGGTGACGAACGCTGAAAGGCAGCTCGCCGGAGCGTCACAAGTCCTTCAGATCTTCTTCGACACCGTGCGGAATCAACTCGGCATCGAGCTTGCCCAGGTACTCCGCTTCTCGCCAAGCCGGTTCTCAGTGGCGGAGGTTCGACAACTCTGCTGCGGTCATTGGGCTGAGCTTCGCCACTCGGATTCCGTCGGCATCGATGGCCGGTCGCTCGATGAACATGTTCAACTTGGCTGCCTCTGCCAGCTCCGTGACCCACTCCTTGAGCGGCGCGTCGCCGACGTGGAACGTGATCTCGACGCGCTCGGGCCGCGCGGTCGCGGTCTCGGCCGGCAGGTTCTTGGGCCCGCGAACGTGGGCTGGCACGGCGCCGGCTGTCGGGCGCCATGACGGGTCGGGGCATCGGCTGAACAGTACCTGCCTGCGCGCCGCGACCGCCGCTCAGCGCGCGCGCCCCGACGTCAGGATGCCCTCGAACAGCAGCTTGAACGTGCCCACCGGTTGGCCGCGGTAGGTGACGTCGGCGCCGTACAACAGCACGCGACCCTTGCCGACGTGGGCGCACAGCACGGCCGCCTTGCCGATCAGGTAGTCCTCGCCGATGGCCCAGCCGCTGACGAGCGTGTCCATGCCGCGGTAGCGCGCGACGACGTCGATGGGCGCCTTCGGGTCGGTCACCTCCATGATGACCGAACCGTTGTTGACCATCGCCGCCAGCTCGTGCGAGGTGCCGCGCGCGATCGGGTGCGAGGTGTCGACCTCGAGCGCGAGCAGGGAGCCGGGCACGTAGTACTCCTCGCGCGTCGTGCGCCGTTCGCCGTCCTCGGTGGGCACGTGCGTGCCGACCTCGATCGGCAGATCGAAGTGGCGGATGACCTTGTCGCACTCGCCGCCGAGAGCGATCAGCGTGCCGCCCTGCTCGACGAACTCGCGCAGGGCCGGCAGCGCCTTCTCGCCGGTCAGTGCCGTCGCGCGCGCCTCGAGGTTGCTCCAGTCCTCGAACGGCGGCAGCGCTCCGGCGAGCTTCTCGAAGTTGGCCGGGTCGCGGCGCTGGGCCGCGCGCGTGAGGTCGCGCTGGCCGGGCAGGCCCGTGTGGAACACGAGCACGTCGAAGTCGCGGCCGAGGTTGCCGGCCTCGATGCGGTCGCCGAAGACCTGCTGGGTCGGGAACTCGAACTCCCTCAGGATCCACTGATCCCAACCCGTCGCCATGTGGCCGCCGTAGACGTCGAACAGGCCGAGCCGCGGCGCGTGCACACGCTCGCGCGCTTCGCGCGTGTCGGTCTCGCGCGCCACCGCCGCCACCCCGAGCTGCATCGCCGCATCGCGCAGCACGGGCATCGCGCGCCCACCGGCGGGCACCCAGAAGTGGCCGCGCGGCGACCACTCGACGGGCACGTCGGCCGCGAGCAGCCGGTTCACGGCGACCACCGTGTGGCTGTCGCGCGGATCGAGCTGCCAGCCGGCGCGCGGCGCGGCGAGCAGGCGCGGCTCGAACGCGTCCGGGCCCTCGACGACCTCGAACGGTCCGTCCAGCGCGTCGAAGCCGCGCTCGACCTGCACGTCCATCTGCATCGCCAGCGTCCAACCGGCGGCGTCGTAGGGCGGCACCGGCTTGCCGTCCTTGATGTCGTCGGGGTGATGCTGCGCCTCGAACATGTCGAGCACGTGCGCGCGGTAGGCCTGGTCGGTCTTGACCACGAACGAGCCGGCCGGCATCGAACCACCCCCGAGTTCGAACGGCGCCGTGGCCCGCAGCACCTCGACGCCGCAGCGGCGCAGCGCCCGCACGAGCCGCTGCGCCGCGCTCCAGTCGGGCTGGTCGCTGCGCAGCACGTAGACGCGCGGATCGCGCAGCATCGGGTCCGTGAACACGGACTCGGGCTCCTCGCGGCGTTCGGCCGCCGAGACGAGCAGCGGCGTCGGCGTCCAGTTGTCGCGGCTGCCGCGTTCGATGGCGCGCGAAGCCATCGTCCAGATCTGCTGCAGCAGTTCGCGGCGGTAGCGGGCCGCGTAGTCGAGGATGGCGAAGTTCGCGGTCTGCAGGTACTCGACGGTCTGCCGCGCGTGCCAGGTCTGGCTCGGCACGGGATCGGGATAGTCGCCGTACGGCAGGCGGCGGTTCAACGTCTGCCGGATCGGCGTCGGCTCGGGCCGGCCGAACGATTCCGTGAGGATGCCGATCACGTTGTGGAAGTAGTTCGTCGAGCGCAGGCCGCCGTTCCACCAGCCCGAGTAGGGCGCGCCGCTGCGCGAGATCACGCCGGGTTTGCCCTCGGCCGCGAAGCGCTGGTTCATGTGCGCGCTGACGATCTCGATGCCGCGGATGACCATCGGATCCGTGTAGTAGTTGAACGGATCGCGGAACGGCGGCGTGAAGATGATCGTGCCCGACGGCGCCGACTGATGGTGGTTGTAGACGATCTGCGGGCACCAGTCGGTGTAGAAGACGCGGTTGACGTTCTGCGCCTCGACCTGGTTGCAGATGTAGAAGTCGCGGTTGTTGTCGTGCCCGATGTAGCGCTGGTAGAGCACCGGGATCGACATGCTGCGCGTCGCGCGGTACGCGTTGGCGATCAGCTCGAGCCCGTCGGGGTTGACGGGGCACGCGAGCAGCACGACCTCGTCGAGGATGCGCCTCACCTCGTCGTCGTTGCGCGAGTTCATCTGCCAGACGAGTTCGATGATGTTCTGGCCCGCGATCGCCTCGCTCGCGTGCAGGCCCGCGTCGATCCAGACGAACGAGCGCCCCTCCTCGGCGAACGCGGCGGCCTGCGCGGCGTCGACGCCGCGCCCCTTGCTGAGCTGCTGGCAGATCGCGCGCAGCCGTTCGATCCGGGCGAGGTTCTGCGGCGAGCTGATCACCGCCATCAGCATGCGCTGGCCGTAGCTCGAAGCGCCGATGTCGACGAGTCGCATGCGATCGCTCTTCTGCTCGATCGCCTGGAAGTACCGCACGAGGTCGGTGTAGTTGCAGAGCTGGTAGTCGGCACCGACCTCGTGGCCGAGGAAGTCCTTCGGGCTCGGCACCTGCGGCGATGCGCTGGGCGCGAGCGCGGGCAGGACGAGGGACAGGAAACACAGGGGGCGGAGGGCTCGCATGGGCGGGCCGCATGCTAGCCGGCTGCCCGCCGGGCCGGGGCCGCAAAGGCTTCGCGGCATGTATCGAGACCGCAATCGTCGGCGCGGGAGCCAGACACGGTGCGCGGCGCCGGCGAGCCCGTCGAACTCGAGGAAGGCGGTCACTGACCGCCTGTGTGCGGACTCGAGGGCTGCGACGACTGCGGCTGCCGCGTGAACCGTGTGCGACGCAATCTCACGCTCATGGAGCGAGCGTCGAACGCAACTCCTCGGGGCCCAGGATCGTCAGCTCGATGCCGTCCTGGCTGCGTGTGTAGCCGCGGCCCTCGATGGGACTGACCACGAAGTTGCGGCCGCGCGGGTAGGACGCGCGGAACGCCGCCAGCCCCCCCGTCGAGAAATCCTGCGGCCGCCACTTGCACTCGATCGCGAAGACGGCGTCGCGACCGCACGGGACCACGAAGTCGACCTCGTTCTGTTGTTTGTCGCGCCAGAAGTGGATCTTCGGCGGATCGGCGGCCAGCAGTGAGTCGAGCACGAGGTGTTCCCAGAGTATGCCGAGATCCTCGCCGCGCAAACGGTCCCAACCGCGTGCATGACACACCATGCCGGTGTCGAAGCCGTAGACCTTCGGTTGTGCGACGATCTCGCGGCGGCCGCCCTTCGCGAACGGTCGCACGACGTGGATCACGTGGGTGATCTCGAACACCTCGAGCCAGTTCATCGCCGTCGGTCGGCTGACTTCGCAGTCGCCGGCAAGCCGCGAGACTTCGAGCATGCCGCCACTCTGGCGCAGCAGCAGTCCGAGCATGCGCAAGAATGCGCCGCGCTTCGCGAGCCGGAAGAGCTCCTGGACATCGCGGGCGAAGTACGAGTCCTGCCATTCGGCGTAGAAGCCGGGGTCGGGAGCCGTGGCCAGCAGCGCTGGCGGCAAGCCACCACGCAGCAGGCGGTCGCGGATGTCCGTGATCCCGAATGCAGCCAGCTCCTCGTGCAGCACGGGAACCAGCTGCACGATGCGCTTGCGGCCGGTGAGGCTGTCGCGAAACTTGTGTGTGGCAGCGAGTGTCGACGAGCCAGTGGCCAGGATCTTCAGCTGTGGGAACTTGTCGGCGCCGATCTTCAGCAGCCGGCTCGGATCGGGTAGCTGGTGCACTTCGTCCAGCACCACGCAACGGCGCTTCACGGAACGGAAGTACGACTCCGGGTCGCGCAAGCGCTCGGCCGAACTCGGCAGATCGCAGTCGAGGAACTCCGTGTCGGGCAGGCTTTGCGCCAGCACGGTCTTGCCGACGCGACGCGGACCCGCGAGCCAGACGATAGGGGCCCGTTGCCACGCGTTCGTGAGCCTCTTGGTCCAGATGGGCCTGTCGATCATCGAAAAGCGCACTTTACATATGGACGTCTATGTGTAAAGTCCGCTTTCGACGTCGTGCCGCGTGTCGAGCGCGGGAGCCAGGTCGTAGACTCGGTCCCCGGACCTTGCGATACGACCCCCGCCAGCACACGGCGCGCCACACCGACGCGTACGTCTTCAGCCAGCTCGTGCCGTACCTCGGCAGCAAGCGGCACCTGCTCGACCTGATCGGCGCCGCGATCGACAGCACGGGTCTCGACCCTGCGCACAGCACGTTCGTCGACGCCTTCGCCGGCAGCGGTGTCGTGTCGCGCTACGCCAAGCAGCGCGGCTTCGCGGTCGTCAGCAACGACTGGGAACCGTACGCGCGCGTGCTCAACACGGCCGCCATCGCCTGCGACGAAGCGCCGCCGTGTGCGACGCTCGGCGGCTACGAGCAGGCGCTCGAAGCGCTCAACGCCACGCCCGACCGCGAGGGCTGGGTGACGAACAACCTGTGCCCGGCCGACGACACGGCGCCCGATGCCTCGCGCGAACGGCTGTTCTACCGGCGCGCGACGGGCCGGCGGCTCGATGCGATCCGTTCCCGCATCGCCGAATGGCAACACGATGACCAGCTCGACGACGCCGCGGCGTGCTGCCTGCTCGCGCCGCTTCTGTACCAGGCCTGCTGGCTCGCCAACACGAGCGGCGTCTTCAAAGGCTTCCACGCCGGCTGGGGCGGCAGCAACGGCACGGCCCTGCACCGCATCCTCGCCGACCTGCGCCTCTCACCCGCGCGCTTCCTCGCGACGGGCCGCCCGCAGCGTGTGCTCGCGCTCGATGCCGAGCTGCTGCCCACGACACTCGAGCAGCCGGCCGACCTGGTCTACCTCGACCCGCCGTACAACCAGCATCCGTACGCGAGCAACTACCACGTGCTCAACTCGCTCGTGCTCTGGGACGAGCCCGTGCTGCCGTGCCCGACGACGCGCGGCAGCAAGGCCGCGATCCGGACCGACTGGCCGGCCCGCCGCAGCGCGTGGAACCACCGCAGTCGGGCGCACGCCGCCTACGAGCGGCTGCTCGCGCGCTTCGACGCGCCCTTCGTGCTGACGAGCTACAGCACCGACGGGACGATCCCGGTCGAAGTGCTGGTCGCGACGGCGGGTGAACGTGGCGCGTTGACCGTGTTCTGCCGCAGCTACAAGCGCTACCGCACGAGTCCGACCCGCCCGTCGGCGCGCGCGCGCAACGTGGAGTTCGTGCTGTGCTGCGACACGCGGCGTGCGCGGACGTGCGGCGATGTCGAGCGGGTGCTGGAGCGGATCCACGCGAGCAGCGCCGAGGCGATCACATCGCGCAAGTGAGCACGCTCGAGAAGTCCGTTCTGCTGGCCACCGCGTGCGCCAGGGTCCGAGCTCGGGGCCCACCCCGCTCAGCCGCGTTCACCCGAAGCCGACAACGCCCGATCCAGATAGTGCGCCGCCGAGATCAACGCGAGGTGCGTGAACGCCTGCGGGAAGTTGCCGAGGTGCTCGCCCGACGGACCCAGCTCCTCCGCATAGAGCCCGAGGTGGCTCGCGTAGCCGAGCGTCTTCTCGAAGATGAACCGCGCCTGCTGCAGGTCGCCCGAGCGCGCCAGGCTCTCGACGTACCAGAACGAGCAGATGCAGAACGTGCCCTCGTCGCCCCTGAGCCCGTCGGACGCGCCTTCGCCGATGCGGTAGCGGTAGACCAGCGAGTCGTCGACGAGGTCCTCGTCGACGGCCGCGAGCGTCGACAGCCAGCGCGGGTCCGAAGGACTGATGAACTTGACGAGCGGCATCATGAGCACCGACGCGTCCATGCTCTTGCTGCCCAGGTGCTGCACGAAGGCCTTGCGCTCCGGGTCCCAGAACCGGTCGAAGATCTCGTGGTAGATGTCGTTGCGCACGCGCTGCCAGCGATCCATCGGCCCCGGGAACGAACGCTTGTTGGCGAGGCGGATCGCGCGGTCGACCGCGACCCAGCACATGAGCCGCGAGTAGAGAAAGTCCTGGCGGCCGCCGCGCACCTCCCAGATGCCCTCGTCGGGCTTCTGCCAGTTCTCGCAGACGTAGTCGACGAGGCGCACGAGGTTGACCCAGAGGTCGTGGTGCACGGGCTCGCCGTACTTGTTGTGCAGGTACACCGAGTCCATGAGCTCGCCGTAGATGTCGAGCTGCAGCTGATCGAACGCGGCGTTGCCGACGCGCACCGGCACCGAACCGCGATAGCCCGAGAGGTGGCCGAGCATCTGCTCGGGCAGCTCGTGCCGGCCGTCGATGCCGTACATGATCTGCAGCGAGCCGTCGGGGCCGAGTTCGTCGCAGCGCGCCTCGATCCAGCGCATGAACGCCGCCGCCTCCTCGCCGTAGCCCAGGCGCATGAGCGCGTAGACCGTGAACGAGGCGTCGCGGATCCACGTGTAGCGGTAGTCCCAGTTGCGCTCGCCGCCGATCTGCTCGGGCAGCCCGAACGTCGCCGCGGCGACGACCGAACCGTACTCGCGCGAGGTCAGCAGCTTGAGCACCAAAGCCGAACGGCGCACCATCTCCTGCCAGCGACCGCGGTACTTGCAGCGACCGATCCAGCCGTGCCAGAAGTTGTGCGTGGCCTTGAACGACTCGGCGACGAAGTCGGGCGCGCCCGTCGGGGACGCGTCGAAGGCCAGCGCGTCCTCGAGCACGAACGCCGCACTCTCGCCGGCCGCGAGCGTGAAGCGCGCGTGCACGGCACCGTCCCGCACGCGGAACGGCACCGGCGTGCGCAGCCGCAGCGCCAGCCGACCCGGGGTCTCGGACGTGAACACCGCCTCGCCATCACCGCGCTGCACCGTGTGCGCGGCGCGGCCGTAGTCGAAGCGCGGCGCACAGCTGACCTGGAAATCGACCGTGCCGCGCACGCATTTGACGCGGCGCACGAGCGCCTGCGGCATCGGACCGTCGTCCGAGATGGCCATGAAGTCCGAGATCTCGGCGACCCCGTGCTCGGACAGGAAGCGAGTCAGCAGGATGTTGGTGTCCGGCAGGTAGAGCTGCTTCTCGCGGGCTCCGGGCAGGACCGGCGCGATCCGGAAGCTGCCCCCCTTGTCGGGGTCGAGCAGCGAAGCGAACACCGTCGGCGAGTCGAAGCGGGGCCAGCACAGGAAGTCGACGGCTCCGTCCATGCCGACGAGCGCCACCGTGCGCATGTCGCCGACGACACCATGGTTCTCGATCGGCTGCGTGGGTGCGGGCATGCGCAGAGGAGAACGGATCGGCGCACGTGCCTCAACGATCTGCTGCCCGGGCTGCTTCGATTCGCGCACGCGCGTGCCGGTCGGGACGCCGCGGGCCGTACAGGAATCGAGCCCTCGCAACCACAGGTTTGCCTGTTGGCATCATCGTCGGATCGACGACTCTTTAGGGCGGTGCGAGGGCTTCGCTGAAGGACCCGCGGTCGCGAGTCCCGGGGTTCCCGCGCGGCGCGAACCGCGGCGGGCTATGACCGGCCCGGTGGTAGATCCGTCATCGCGTCCTCCGTGGAAGCAACTGTGGAGTCGTCGGACAGCGAACTGTCACCGACTGCGTGCACTCTACAACTTCGGCGCGCGCTCGCAAGCCCCCGTTCGCAACTACACGTTCGGACTCCTCGACAAGGCCGCGCGCGCTGCCGCGCCGCTGCGGCATGCGCTAGCGTGCGCATGCTCGCGGCGGCCATTCGACGTCGCTGCGCCGCGCGCACTGGACTCTGCATGACTCCCGCCATCCGGCCTCGCGCTGACTCCGGCCGCTGCATCGCAGTCGTCGCTGCGGTCGCGGCGGCGGCGCTCTACCTGGCGTTGCGCGTGAACATGATGCTCGCGGACGACTGGCTGCTGCTGAGCCTGTTCGACGATCCCGACACGCGGCACCACCTCGATTGGGCCACGATCCTGGCCGACCACTGGACGCCGTGGCTGTTCGGCGACTGGGGCTACTACCGGCCTGCCACGTCGCTGCTCATGGCGGCGTGGATGCAGATGTTCGGCGCGTGGCCCGACCACTGGAACCTGCTCAACGTGAGCCTGCACGCGCTCGACGTCGGCATGTTCGTCGTGCTGCTGCGCCGGCTCGGGCTCGCGCCGCGCGCCATGGTCGTCGCCGGCGCGTTCGTGATCCTGCACCCGGCCATGGTCGAACCGGTGCTCTGGTTCTCGTCCGTCAACGAGGTCGTCGCCGTGGCCGGCACGCTGATCGCGTGCCTCGGCGTCTGTCGCCATCGCGACGGGCGGCGCGGCGCGAGCCTGTGGTGGATGCTCGGCCTGTGGATCGCGGTGGCCGGCAAGGAGAACGGCGCCGTGGCGGTGCTCGTGCTGCCGCTGCTCGATCGGGCGCTTGGCCCGCGCGACTGGCGCGAGTTCGTGCGCGACCACCTGTGGCGCAGTGGCCCCGTGCTCGCGCTCGCCGTGGTGGCGCGCACGATCGCCGGCTGCCTGTTCCCGCCGGCCCTGTTCGAGGGTCTCGACAACAGCGTCGGCCACCTCGTCGATTCCCTCGCGACGAAGACGGGGCTCGTGCTGCTGCCCGGCGTGGGACTGTCGCCGTACGCGGCGGCCGGCGCCGGCGCCGCCGTGCTCGCCGCCGCGGCGTTCGCCGCGCGGCGCTTCGCCTGGCGCCTGCTGCTGACCGGTGCGCTGCTCGCGGCCTACCTGGCGTTCGGCACGTACCACTTCGTCGACGGGAGCTACACGAGTTCGCGCCTGCTCTATCCGGCGGTCTTCGCCGCGGCGCTGCTGGTCGGCTGGCTCGTCGAGGCGACGTCGTGGCGCCGTGCGGCGATCCCGCTCGGCGCGGCGATCGTGCTGCTGTTCGTGCTGTCGGCGCGCCGCACGCTGCAGCGCGGCGGCGACTACCGGGCCGCCGCGGCGGAGTCCGGGGCCGTGGTCGAATCGTTGCTCGCCGCCCATCGCGCGCTGCCGCCGGGCGGCCTGCTCAGCCCCGTGCTCGTGCCGGAGACCATGCACGGTGTGGTCGCGCTGCAGTCCAATTCGCTGTTCGCGATCCTGCACAGCCGCAGCAGCGGACCCAGCCGCCTGCTGCCGCTGACCCACCTCACCTCGCCCGTCTATGTCTCCCGGCGAGAACAGTTCCACGGCCTGCCGCTGCGCATCGCGGTCGAAGCGCGCACAACGCTGCTGAGCCTGAACAGCGACGGCACGGCGACGACGATTCCCGCGGCCCAGGCGCTCGGACCGACCGACCCACCCGCGGACGAACTGCGACCCGATGCGCAGGGCGTCGTACGCTTGCCCGCGCCCGTGTCGCCGCTGCGCATCGAGACCGTCGTCGTCACCGCGCCGCGGGCCCGCGCGGTGCGGCTGCGCTGGATGTTCGGCGACGGCGGCACGGCGCCGCCCGGCCATGCCCACCGGGTAATCGACGGCGTCGCGCGGGTGCAGGTCGGCGACGACTTCCTGCTGCTGACCGGCCTCGCGATCGGCGGCGTGACGGGCCTGCGCCTCGAACCCGAAGCGGCCGACGCGGTGGCCGTGGACCTCACGGCGGCGCGCGTGCAGCTGTCGCCGGACCCCGACCGCCTGCCCGCACCGGCACCGGCGAACGCGCGGCTGTCGCGGGCCTCGTTCGCACGCACGATCGAGGCGCCGGCCACCGCGCCGGGCACGCATCTGCGCATGGGGCTGCTGCTGCCGTCGTCGGGGGTCTCGTTCGAGGTGCGGCCGTCGGCCCCGATCACGTTGCCGAAGGACGTCGCCAACCACCTCGACTGGACGCTGCGCGTCGCGCCCGAGATCACGGTCGTCTACTGGTTCTACGAGCAGCGTGAAGGCGAGGCGGAGCCGGCGCTCGGCGCACGATCGGCCGCGGTGCGCCTGATCGTCGAACGCTGACGCGGCCCCGCGTTTCGGCCGCACCGGTGGCGGCGGACACCGGCTGCGGGCAAGCTGCTGCGAACGCGCGACCATGCATGCTGCCCAGTCCTTCGCCGTGACCGAGGCCTACCGCGGCATGCGGCTCGACCGCTTCCTGCAGCGCATGATGCCGCGCATGTCGCGCGCCTCGATCCAGCAGGCGATCGCGACGAGGGTGCACCTGCGCTCGGGCGCCGAACCCAAGGCGTCGCGCCGGCCCGCCGTCGGCGACGTCGTGACGATCGCGGCGCGACCCCGCGGCGACACGGCGCACGTGATCGTGCCCGTGCTGGTGGCCGGCCGAGGCTGGACCGTCGTCGACAAGCCGGCCGGCGTCGCGAGCACGCCGGGCTCGCGCCGGCCCGGCCCCGACATCGTGACGATGCTGGGTCAGGCGCCGGCCCACCGCCTCGACCGCGGCACGAGCGGTTGCCTGCTGCTCACGTCGGATCCGTTCACCGCCCGCTGCTTCGACCTCGCGTTCCGCGCGCGGCGCGTCGCCAAGAGCTACCTGGCCGTCGTGTTGGGAACGCCCGCGTGCTCTGTGTTCGACATCGACGCACCGATCGGTCCCGACTTGCAGAGCCGCGTGCCGCGCAAGATGGCGGTGCTCGCGTCGGGCGTGCCCGCCGCGACGCACGTCGAGGTGCTGGCGCGCGCCGGCGACCGTTGCCTCGTGCGGGCGGTGCCGCTGACCGGACGCCGGCACCAGATCCGCGTGCACCTCGCGCACACAGGCCACGCGATCGTCGGCGATCTGCTCTACGGCGGCGACGAACGGCGCTTCATTCGCCACCAGATGGGCCAGCCGGTCGACACCGCGCCGGGCCTCGCCGCGGGGCGGCACCTGCTGCACGCGCACCGGCTCGCGTTCGACGATCCGGCATCGGGCCAACGCATCGAGGTCGAAGCGCCGTGGCCGGCCGACTTCGGGTTCGCGCCCGCGGCCGGCCAGCCGCGAGCTACTTCTTGGGATAGGTCTTGAGCACCCAGTCGCGCCAGCGCTCGTCGAACGTCGCCGCGTCCATCTCGAACAGCTCGACGAGCAGCTTCTGCGCCATGACGCGGATCTGCGCACCCTGCCCCTCCCAGTCGTTCAGCGAGTCCACGTTCTTCATCTGCCGCAGCATCAGGCCGACCTTCTCGGGGTCGAGCTGCATCAGGTAGTCGATGCGCGACCAGAACTGCGTGTGGGCGTGGTAGCCACAGTCCTCCCACTTCGAGATCGCCGCCAGCGTCTCGAACGGGATGCAGTACTCGGGGTGCTGCGCGCGCCGCCGGACGCGCACCGGCCAGTTGTTCTGCTGGTCCTGGTCGACCGCCTCGTCGTCCTTGACCATCACGCTGAGCGCGGAAGTCGGCACCTTGCGCGAGAAGTAGTGGGACAGGCCCTCGCTGAACCACAGCGGCAGCGGGAAGCTGTAGCCCTGGTAGCCGCTCATGAGGTTGTGCCACACGCCGTCGAGCACGTGGCTGTGCACGCCCGATTCGTCGAAGCCCTCGAGCGCGTCGGCCGCGACGCAGAACAGCATCTGGTAGCTCTTCAGGTGGTAGTAGCGCACCGATCGATCGTCCTTGCGGCCGCAGAAGCGATCCATGTAGCGCGCCATGTCCGACCGCTTCTGGAACAGCAGCACGAGGAACTTGTCGGGCAGGCCGAGGAACGCACCCTCGCGCGGCAGCTTGCCGCGCGCCGGGAAGTCCGCATCGGTGGCGCCGATCAGGTGCAGGAACTCGGTGTAGGCGTTCTCGCAGCGCCGCGCGTACAGGTGCAGCAGCAGCCACGGATCGAGCCGCTTGGGCTTCGCGGCGACCTTGGGCACCACCTGCCGCAGCTGCTTGAGCTCCTCCTGCAGCAGCTTGCGCGCCTCGTTCGACTTCGGCCAGTCGGTCGAACGCAGGTTGAAGCCGATCTTGAAGTGCGCGGTCTCGAGCCACAGCACGCGGCCCTCGCCGAGCGCGCGGTCGACGTCGGTCGTCGAGTGGAAGTCGGCCCACGCGAACGGTCCGTAGCCGACCACGCCGGCGGCCGCCATCGACGCCGGATCGCCCTCGGTGTAGGGATCGACGGGACCGAGCTTCTTGACCTCGTCGTCGTCTTTGGGCGGGTCCTGGGCCGGCGCGATGCCGAGCGGCAGCAGCGCCACGAACAGCAGGCAACGCAGGACGGGCAAACGCATGGGTCTCGTCGTGCGGCGGCCACCTGGCTCGGCGGCCGCCGCGTACTCGGTCCGCGGCGCGGGCTACTTCGACGAGCCCTCGGCGGGCCTCTCGGCGGCCTTCGCCTCGCCGGCGAGCGGCATGTGCTCGAGCGCGAGATCGCGCAGTTCCTTCTCTCGCGCGCCGAGCCGGTCGCGCTCCTTGCCGATCTTGGCCAGGTCCGCCTCGAGCTTCTTGAGCTTCGGCGAACTGGGACCGTTCTTCTCGCCCTCGCGCGCCATGCGGCCCTTGAGCTGCAGTTCCTGTTCGTCGAGCTTGTCGTACTGGCCCAACAACTGGCGCAGCTCCTTGATCGCTTCCTTGGCGCTCTTCGCGTAGCAGCGGTCGAGGTAGTCGAACATCGTGTTCCACAGCACGGTCTGCGACTGGTCGCCGGGCAGCTCCTGCTTGTGGCTGCCGTCGGGATCGGCGAAGAACAGGTGCGGGATGCGCTCCCCGTCCTTCTCGCGCTGGAACAGGTTGAAGAACGCGTGGTCCTGCTTCAGCACGTTCGTCGGCAGCTTCACGCAGCGGAACCAGTGCGTGAGCAGCACGGTCTGCTCGTTGTCGAGCGTGCGGCTCAGCAGCGCGTGGTCGGTGCCCTTGCACAGCTCGCATTCGCGCAGGATCAACAGCGGCCGGCGGTCGCCGCCGGCGACCAGCGCGTAGGCCTGCTCGAGCGGCAGCGCGTGTTCGACCTGGACCGCGGCCGTGCGTCCGGCCTCGGCGGGACCGCCGTCGGCCGGCTTCCACATCGGGTAGACCCAGTCGATCGCGAGCAGCTCCTTGGCGGTCTTGCCGCGCCGGAAGTCGAGCGTGATGCCACCGCCGCGGCTGCCGCCGCCCGGCATCGCGGGCGCCGTACCGGCGCGCGGGCCCGTGCCGCCGGTGGAGGTGCTACCTCCACCACCGCCGCTCGCGACACCACCTCCACCACCACCACCTGCATCGGCCGGCGACCAACTGGGCGCCGAGGAGGTCATGCCGCATCATTGCGGCGAGGCGGGTCGCGCCAGCACGAGGGCCGACGCAGCGCACAACGTCGAGACGAACACCGAACGCATCATGGGAGACCTCCGGGTGGCCGCGGGCTCGGGCGACCAACCAAGTCGTTGGGGAAGGCGATGCAAACATAGTCGCCGCGCGCCCTCGGCGTAACAAGCAGTGCCGACAAACCCGGGCGCCTGGCCCTGCCCGGTGCCGCACTGCGGCCTCGCCTGCTACTTGCCCGGACCCGGCTTCGCGGGCGCGGGCAGGTAGTGCACCCCGTTCTCGCTGCGCGTCGAATCGAGCGCGAACGCGTCGCGGTTCTGCAGGAAGTCGATCACGTACTTGGTCGGGATCGCGAAGTTGAGGCCCTGGAAGCCCTGGTACTGCGAGCTGTTGACGCCGACGACCTCGCCGCGCAGGTTGAACAGCGGCCCGCCCGAGTTGCCGGGGTTGATCGGCGTCGTGATCTGGAAGTGGCAGCGCCCGGCGAACGTGCGGTTGGTGACGCTGATGATGCCGGAGCTGACCGTGCGGTCGAGGCCGATCGGCGCGCCGATCGCGTAGACCGTGTCGCCGACCTGCATCGCGTCGCTGTCGGCGAGGAACACCGTCTTCAGCTCGAGGTCGTTGGGCGGCTCCATCTTGACGAGCGCCAGGTCCATCGCCGGGTTGATCGCCGACACCCTGCACTTGCGCACCGTGCGCGGTTCGAAGCCGTCCTTGCCGAGCGGGTAGATGACCACGTCGACCTCGACCTCGCCTTCGACGACGTGGAAGTTCGTCACGATCCAACCGTCCTTGTGCGTCACGAAGCCCGAGCCGAAGACGCCCGCCGATTCGATCTTGACGACGGCCTCGCCCATGCGTTTGGCGCCCTCGGCGACCGAACGCTCGGGCAGCTCGGCGCGCGCGAACAGCTTCTCGCGCACGATGCGGCCGCTCGGCCCGCCGCCGACGGCCTCGCGGTGCAGCACCTTGGCGACGGGCACCTTGAGGATGTCGTAGCCGACATCGAGAAAGATCTCCTCTTCGGTCGTGCGCAGCACACGACCCTGCAGCTTGCAGTCGGAGCCGAGGTCGAGCACCTCGAGGCTCGGCGCGGCAGGGGCGGCCTCTCTCGGCACCGCGCCAGCGGCGGGATCCTGCACCGAGAACAGGCAGGCCAGGGTTGTCAGCAACATGCCCGCAACCTTAGTGTCCGGGCCGGATGCAAGCCAATCCCCACCGCTTCGCGAGCACGCTGCTCGGCCTGTTCTGCGGCGCGACGTTCGCGACGGCCCAGAGCGGCCCGCCGCCCATCCCCGTCGAACTGCGCGCGCGCTTCGGCTTCACCGGCCCGCTGATCACCAAGATCGGCGACGGCATCGGCACGCTGCGCATCGCCGACATCGACGGCGACGGCCGCGTCGAGGCCGTCGTGGTCGATGCGCGGCGGGCCCGGCTCGTCGCCGTGCGCTGCGACGGCCAACAGACCACGACCGAGGCGATCTCGACCGACGGCCAGATCACGGGCTACGCGCTGGCCGACGTGAACGGCGACGGCAAGGCGAACCTGCTGCTCGTCGACAGTCGCGGCCGGCTGCGCATCGCGGGCATCGAGCGCCTCGAGATCGACCTCGGCCTCGGCGCGCGCGGCGTCGGCATGCTGACCGGCGACCTCGACGGCGACGGCAAGGCCGACCTCGTCGCGTTCAGCCGCAGCAACCTGCGCTGGATCTCGCACCTCGACGGCGACGTGCGGCTCTCGCCGATCGAGGCGATCGAGGAGAACGCACACAGCTTCGACCTGTTCGACGTCGACGGCGACGGACACCTCGACATCGTGTTCGTCGTCGGCAACACGAACATGAACCTGCGGCTGCGGGCCGGCCGCGGCGACGGCACGTTCGGGCCGTGGCACATCGCCGGCGTCGACAACCTGCTGCACCTGTTCCCGGCGCGCTTCGCCGACGGCTCGCGCGCGCTCGCGACGATCCAGGGTCCCAACCGCCGCGTCGCGCTGCAGCGATACGCCGAACAGGGCGGGCAGGCCGCGCTCGAGTGGTGGCCGTTCGGCGAGACGTCGAGCCGCACGCTGCCGTTCGCGCTCGGCGACCTCGACGGGGACCGGGTGGCGGATCTCGCCGTCGTGCTGCCTGAACGCGCGCAGCTGCAGGTCTTCACGGCCGGCAAGCCCACCTACGTCGTGCGCGCGCTGCCGACGCTGGCCGGGGTGGCCTCGCTCGCGATCGGCGACGTCGATGGCGATGGCAAACCGGACCTCGTGCTCGCGAGTCCGGAGGAGGACGCGCTGTCGTGGATGTCGGGGGCGCTGCCGCTCGACGAGTTCCCGGCGCAGATCGCCTGCGTCGACAAGCCCGTGGCCGCGACCGTCGACCCGAACGGCGGCGTGCTGGTCATCGCGCGCACCGAACGCCGCGACGCGCACCTGGACCGCGTGGTGCCGGGCGGCGAACCGCAGCGGCTCGCCGACCTCGGCCGCCTGCCCGCCGACCCCGTGCGGCTGATCGCCGCCGACGTCGGCGACGGCGACGGCCTCGAGGTGTCGTTCGTCGTGCCCGGCGAAGGCCTGCGCAGCATCACGATCGGGGCCGAACAGAAGCAGGGCGGCAAGAGCGGCGACGCCGCCGGCTTCACGAAGAAGATGGACGACGGCGCGCTCGCGCTGTGCGTGCACGACGGCCAACCCGCGCTGCTCGCGGCGCGCGAGCGCTTCGTGCGCGAGTTCCGCATCGACCGGAAGGGGCAGGTGCACGTGCTCGCGCAGGACAACGGCCCCGACGGCCTCGCCGAGATCAGCCTCGCCGCGGCGGCCCCGGGCGGCGCCCGGCTCTACCTCGACAAGAAGAGCAACAAGCTCGTGCGCACCGCACCCGGCGCGGCGCCGACCTCGATCGAGGTGCCGCCGTTCGACTTCAACTACCTGCTCGCGACCGACGACGCGGCGTTGCTGCTGAGCCCGCGCGGCGTGCTGCGCGTGCCGTTCGGCAACGGACCGACGCTGCAGGCCGTGGTCGTGCACGAGCCACCGACCGAACGCACGTTCTACTGGGAAGGCCACGCCGGCGACTTCGACCACGACGGCGTGCAGGATCTCGCGGTGCTCGACCGGCAGCTGCCCGGGCTGCAGATCCTCGCCGGCGGGCGCGACGCGAACGGACGCGACCATCTCGACCGCGCCCTCGCCGTGCCCGTCTTCGAGACCGGGCCGAGCTCGACCCCCGGCAACGAACCGCGCGAGATGGACGTCGGCGACCTCGATGGCGACGGCCGCACGGACATCGTCGTGGTGGCGCACGACCGCGTATTGATCTACCTGCAACAGAAGTGACCCTCCCGATGCTCCGAATCCTGACCCTGTCGACGCTCTGCGCCGCACTCGCGGCCCAGGCGACGCCCTCCCCGTTCCGCTTCGTCCCCAAGGACTCGTGCCTCGTCGTGCGCATGGCGGCGCCGGCCGTCTGGCAGCAACGCTTCGCGAAGACCCAGATCGTCAAGCTGCTGCGCGCGAACACGCTGGCGCCGCTCGTCGATCAGGCCTCGGCCGCGTTCGACGGTGCCCTGGGCAAGCTGCGCGAGAGCGGCAAGTTCGACGCGAGCCTCGTCGAGAAGCTGCTCGCCGACTACCGCGGCGAGGTCGTGTTCTCGGTGCAGGTCGACTGGGACAGGTTCGCGGCGGCCATGCAGGACGACGGCAAGCCGCCCG
Organism: Planctomycetota bacterium; assembly: GCA_036274315.1. GTDB lineage: Bacteria > Planctomycetota > UBA1135 > UBA1135 > UBA2386 > DASVAL01. The sequence continues at coordinate 17,382 of DASUFY010000333.1, forward strand.
TGAGCTTCGTGCTCGCACTCTCGCCGGACGCGTCGTACGACCTCGCCGCGCTCGGCAGCGCCCTCGAGAAGCTCATCGAGGCGGAGGGCGGCAGCCCCGAGCCGATCCGCGACCTCGTCGTCGGCGACCACCGGCTGCGCATCGGCGGCGACGAGGACTTCCAGGCGACGTTGCCGGCGATCATCGACGGCCACCTCGTGATGCTCGGCGGTGCCCACCTCGAACAACAGGCCGCGCGCCTGCTCGCCGACAAGGACCGCTTCGACGGCCACGACGGCAAGGCGCCGCTGTCCGTGCAGCTGCGCCTGGATCGCATGCTGACGACGGTGCTCGAGATGGCAGGGCACGAACTCGAAGCCAACACCCAGTTGCCGTTCGACTTCGCCCAGATGGTGCACGATCTCGGCGTGAACAGCCTGCAGGACTTCGAGCTCACGATCGACGCCCACGAGAAGTCGGTCGCCATCGACTACGAACTCGGCCTCAACGACAAGGAACGCGGCCTGCTCGGCTGCTTCGCGTTCGAGCACGCGCGGCCGAAGCTGCTGCGCTTCGTACCACCCGCGGCCGACCAGTTCAGCGCCGTGCCGATCGACTTCGCCGCCTTCTATCGGGTCGTCGAGAAGATCTGGACCGGCCTCGGCGACGAGGTGCCACTCAAGTTCGACGACGCCATGAAGACGGTCGCCGAGCACCTCAAGGTCCGCCTCAAGGAGGACCTGCTCGACCGGCTCGGCGACGAGATGCTGCTGCTGCAGGACAGCGAGGCGGTGGTCGCCGGCGCGTCCGATCCCGACGATCCCACGGCGGGCATGGGCGGCATGTGCCTCGCCATCTCGCTGCGCGACGGCAAGGCGTTCGGCGAGGCGCTCGAGACGGCGCTGCGCTCGCGCGGGCTGCACGCCGCGCGCAAGTCCGAGGACTACGCCGGCACGAAGATCTACACGCTCAAGATCGCGGCCGTCTTCGAGATCGAATACGCGATCACCGGCGACCTCGCGCTGCTCGCCTTCGGCAAGGGCGAGGCATCACACCGCAATCTGCGCGGCGTGCTCGACGCGCGCAGCGCCGAAGGCGACACGGATGCCGTGCCGATGGCCGCAAAGGCCCACATCCAGCAGCTGCCGGCGGGTTGGAACGGCCTCGGCGTCACCAACATGGCCGCGATGCTGCGCAGCTACGAGCAGGCCGTCGAGGCCATGAAGAACATGGACATCGACCTGCCCCCCGAGGTGAGCATGGTCTTGAAGGTGCTCGCGAGCGTCGGCGGCGACCTGCAGCGCCTCGGCATGCAGTCGATGACGAGTGCGAGCTACGCCACGCCCAGGAAGATCGGCGTGCGCATGCGCTGGTAGGTCCGCGGCCGCACGGCCGAAAAATCCGCGTGCGCCCGGTGGTCCATGGTTCTTCGCAGAGGGTCGCGTTGCGCTCGTGCACCGCCACCCTCGAGCACCATGAGAACCACGTCCCTCGCCGTCCTGCTGTCCACCTTCAGCGCGTTCCTTCCGTCGCAGGCGCCCGGCCACCTCGTCGGCATGACGCGCAACCTGCCCGCGCTGCGCCACCACGACCCCGCCACGTGCACCAACCTCGCGCAGTGCGTGTTGCCGGGCATGCCGCCCGCGACGCCGCTGCCGCCGTTCGTCGGCGGCACCGCCTGGGACCCGGTGCGCTCCGGCGCCTGGGTCTGCAACGGGCTCCTGCTCGGCAAGTACGACGACAACTGCGTCGTGCAGTGTGCACCGGCCGCGATCCCGACGCTGGGCGCAGCCGCGTTCATCACCGGCATGGAGGTCGTCGAGGGCATGAACCAGCTCTGGATGATCGACAGCCAGGGCTTCCTGCACTTCTACACCGATGCGTGCCCGCCGATGCCGCTCGGCGTGTGCAACACGGGCCTCGCGCCCACCGCGGTGGGCCAGGTCACGACCGCGCTCGCCGTCGACGAACTGCGCGGCATCGTCTTCATCGCCTACCCCAACTTCCCGGTCGGCCCCAACCGCATCGTCGTCTCGACGCTCGCCAACCCGTGCGTGCCGATCTCGCAGTTCCAGATCCCACCGTGCTTCGCCGCGTTCGGCGCGATCCTGGGCCTCGCCTGTGATTGGGGCACGCAGACGCTCTACGCCACGGACGGCATCAACACGGTGACGGTGCCGTACGCGTGGTTGCCACCGAACGTGATCCCGGGGCTGCCGAGCTGCTGCCCGGCGATCGCGGTCGCCGACCCGATGATCGGCCTCGCGGTGCGGCCGGGCCGCGCCACCTCGGTCGGCATGCCGTGCGCGAACGGCCCGTGCCCGCCGTGCCCGATGCTGCACACGCTCGCCAACGACCCGAGCCTCGGCAATGCGCAGTTCCGCCTCGCGCTGGCCCAGGCGCCCGCCAACAGCTTCGCGTGGTGCCTGATCGGCATGGGGCCGTGTGCGCCGCCCGGGGTCGTCGTGCCGCCGCTGTGCGGCCCCGTCTACACGATCCCGTACCTCGGTGCGCTCGGCGGCAACCCGACCGGCGGCGGCTTCGCGATCTGCGACGGCTCGACGACGTTCAACCTGCCGCTGCCGATCGTGCCGGGACTCGCGGGCCAGGTGTTCAGTTCGCAGTGCCTGGGCCTGTGCTTCGGCGGCGGCGTGTTCGGCTTCTCGCTGAGCAACTGCCTGAGCTGGCAGGTGCAGGGCAGCTGACGCGCGCGGCGCCGTTCATGCCTTCGCCGCACCGCCGACGAAGGCCACGGCATCGACCTCGACGAGGAAGCCGTAGTGCAGCGGGCTCACGGGCACGACGGCGCGCGCCGGCCGATGGTCGCCGAAGAACTCGGCGTAGACGGCATTGAACGCCGCCCAGTGGTCCTCCGTGGTCAGGTAGGCGGTGACCTTGACGACCTGGTGCAAGTCGGCACCCGCGGCCGCGAGTGCCTCTCGCACGTTGGCCAGCGCGAGCCGCACCTGCTCTTCGATCGGACGCGTCGGGTCCTTCGATCCGTCGGGCCCGATCGGCAGCTGGCCCGAGACGAACACGAAGCCGCCGGCGGCGACGGCGTGGGAGTAGTGACCGCCGGGCGAAGCGCCTCTGCGGTTGGTGCGGAACAGGCGGATGTCGGGGTCGGTCATGTTGCGGCCCATTCATCCATGAAAACCGGGCACCCGACTACCCAGATTTCATGGATGAAACCTGCGGTAGACGGGCGCGCAGCCACATCGCGCTTCGTCAACGACACCGCGACAGGTCGGGCCAGCCCCGCCTCAGCGGATCAGCGCCTTGCTGTCGCTCGGCTTCTTGGCCTTGCGCTCGGTCTTCTTGCGCGGCGCGAGCTTCGCCTCGTCCTCGTCGCCGGCGTGCTCGTGTTCCTCGTGCATCTCGCGCATGCCGGACTGCACCGCCTTGTCGATGATGCGCTGCAGCCGGCTGTCGAAGTCGCCCTTGCCCGACAACACCGAATCGAGCAGACCCTCGACGTCGACCGAGATGCCGAGCTTCTGGAGGTCGGCGTCGTTCCTGATCTCGACCTTCGCGTCCTGCAGCGCCGACTTCGCGGCGCGGCGCGCGAGGTCGCCGAGCATCTCCTGGTTGCGCTCGTTCTCGAGGAAGCTCTGCACGAGCTTGCCGATGCCGTCGGCGAGGCCGAGCTTCTGCAGGTCGGGATCTTCCGCGAGCTCCTTCGTGACGAGCTTGCCGGCGCCCTTCATCGCGGCCTTGACGATGCCGTCGATCGAACCGTCGATGCCCTTGCCGCTGCCGAGGTTGTCGAGCAGCTCGACGACCTCGTCGGTGATGCCGAGTTCGCGCAGGTCCTCGTCGGCGAGGATCTCGGCCTTCGCCTCGGCGAGCCCACCCTCGATCATCTCGCGCAGTTCGGCCTTGGACGGCAGGCCCTCACCGAGCTCGAGCTCGGCGGCCTCGAGCTTCCTGCGGCTCGGTTTGTCGGCCTTCTGCGGCTCCTGCTTCTGCTTCGCCTTCTGCTTCTCCTTCTTCGGCGCCTCGGCCGTCTTCACGCCTTCCTCCGTCTCGAGCAGGCGCTGCAGCAGCGCGCGGCGTTCGGCCGCGGTCAGCTCGCCGACATCCTTGCCGTTGACGCGCACTTCGACGCGCACCTCGGGCTCTCGCTGGGCCACGACCGGCACGGCGAACATGCCGAGCCCCAGCGACGCAAATGGCAACCACCACGCGCGCGAGGCGCGGCACGGCACGTTCTCGTTCAGGATCATCGTCAACCTCCGTTCGAATGCGGCCCGCGCCGCCGGTCTCGCTGCGAGAACGGTCATGCCGGGAACCGCGGAATCAGGTCTGGCCACGGCCGCGATGAGCACCGCGGCATAGTCGATCGTCGCCTCGGGCACGCTCGCGATGGCCCACGCGTCGCAGGCGAGCTCGGCCCAGTGCCGCAGCCGCGCGCGCGCGAGCCAGAACAGCGGGTGCCACCACAGCCCGACGGCGAGCAGCAGCTCCCCGTGCGCGAGCAGGTGGTCGCGGCGGCGCAGGTGTGCGAGTTCGTGGGCGAGCACGGCGGCGCGCCCCTTCGGCGACGAGGCGGCGAGCACGGCGGCCGGCAGCACGAGCCGCGCGCGGCCGAGGCTCCACACGCACGGCGAGGCCGCGACCGGATCGTCGAGCAGTTCGGGCGTGCGCACGCCGAGGCGCCGCGCGATCGCGTCGACTTCGTGCTGCAACGCGGGCGGCACGGGGCCGAGCTCCTGCAGACGGCGGCGACCGCGTTGCACGGCGAGCGCGAGCGCGACGAGGAACGCGATCGAGCCTAGCGCCCAGGCCAGCAGCAGCGCGTCGGACCACGCGATGGGAGGTGCGGTCGCGGGCAGCGGGCCCTCGGCCGGCAGTGCCGCCATCGAGGCCGGCGACCACGGCGCCGGCGCGGCATCCGGAACGCCATCGGGTTGCAGCGGCACCGCGACACGAGCTGGCAACGCCGGCGCCGCCTGCACCGCCTGCAGCCACGACACGTCGATCGGCACCGCGAACAACGGCGGCGTGACGAGCTTGAGCAGCACACACAGCCAGAGGCCGTGCATCACGGCCGGAGCCGGCCGCACCGTTCGCCCGATGAGCAGCACGAGCACGGCCAGCGCCGCGGCGAGCAGCGAGTTGGCGAGGAGCCAGCTCACGACTTGCCTCCGCGCGCCTTCTTCTCGGCGGCAGCCAGCAGCGCCCGGAAGCGCTCGATCTCCTTCGCGGTGAACTTGCCCTTCTCGACCAGCCGCAGCACGAGCGGGGCGACGGCGCCATCGAGCAGCGAGCTGGCGACCTCCTCGACACGGCGCTGCGCCAGTTCGTCGCGCGCCATCACGGCCGTGAACACGTGCGCGAGGTCCTTGCGGTCGGCGCGCACGTGGCCCTTCTCGACGAGGCGGCCGACCAGCGTCTGCACGGTCGTGTAGGCCCAATCGGTGCCGAGCCGGTCGAGCAGGTCGCGTACGGTGGCCGGGCCCGACTGCCAGAGCACCTTGAGGACCGTCAGCTCGGCGTCGGTGATCGCGGCGGTCGTTTTGCTCTGTCGAGGGGACATGCGCGCCATTGTGACCGCAACCTCCTACAGAATGTCGGAGGTCGGCCGCAAACCACCGGGGAACTTTGCCCCGGCTGCCGCCGCGGCGCCGCGGACCGCGCGGCTACCAGCGATAGAAGCCCTGCCCGACCTTCTTGCCGAGCTTGCTCTCGGCGACCATCTTGCGCATCAGCGGCGGCGCCTCGAAGCCCGGGTGCTTCAGCTCCTTCGCCAGGTAGTCGGCGATCGCGAGGCGCACGTCGAGGCCGACCAGATCGGTGAGCCGCAGCGGGCCCATCGGGTGGCCGTAGCCGCGCACCAGCGCCTTGTCGATGTCTTCGGCCGACGCGACGCCGCTCTCGACCATGCGGATCGCCTCGAGGCCGAGGCAGACGCCGAGCCGCGAGCTCGCGAAGCCGGGACTGTCGACGACGACGATCGCCTCCTTGCCGAGCTGCACCGCGTACGCGCTCACCGCGTCGATCGTCGCCTGCGACGTCTTCGCGGTGCGCACGAGCTCGAGCAGAGCCATGAGCGGCACGGGATTGAAGAAGTGCATGCCGATGCAGCGCTCGGGCCCCGCGACGCCGTCGAACACCCTGGCCAGCGACAGCGACGACGTGTTGCTCGCGAGCACGCAGCCCGGCGCGACGACGCCCGCGAGTTCGCGGAACAGGCCGTTCTTGAGGTCGAGCTGTTCGGGCACCGCTTCGACGACCAGGTCGGCGGAACGCCCCGCGCCCACACGATCGGTCGTCGTCGTGATGCGCTCGAGCACCTCGTCGCGGCGCGCTTCGCTGACCTTGCCCTTGAGCACACCCTTCTGCAGGAAGTCGCGCACGCGCGCGAGGCCCTTGGCGACGAACTCGTCGCTGATGTCCTGCAGCACGACGCTCGAGCCGGCCTGTGCACACACCTGGGCGATGCCGGCCCCCATCGTGCCAGCCCCCAGCACCGCCACCGTCTGGAACGTCACCGCCTGCGAATCGCTCTGGCTCATGGTTCAGCTCTTCTTCGTCTTGCTCAGGAACGCGTCCATGCGCACCCGCTTGTCGTCACTGTCGAACAGCACCGCCTGCACCGAACTCTCGAACGCGATCGCGTTCTCGTGGTCGGGCCGCGACAGCGCGTTCAACGCCCGCTTGGCGCCGCGCACGGCGAGCCGCCCGTTCTGCGCGATCTCGGCCGCGATGGCGAGCGCCTTGTCGAGCACTTCGGCATCGGGCACGACGGCGTTCGCGAGACCGATGCGCAGCGCTTCGGCTGCGTCGACCATCCGGCCCGTGTAGATCAGTTCGCGCGCGCGACCGAGGCCGACGAGGCGCGGCAGGCGATAGGTGCCGCCGGCGGCCGGGATGATGCCGAGCTTGACCTCGGGCTGGCCGAGCCGGGCCGACTCGCCGAGCACACGCAGGTCGCAGGCGATCGCGAGTTCGCAGCCGCCGCCGAGCGCGTAGCCCTTGATCGCCGCGATCACGGGCGCGGGAAACTCCTCGATGCGGTTGAAGATGCCGCTGTTGATCGCGTGCAGCGCGTCGCTCGAGGTGCGCAGGCGCAGCTGCGCGATGTCGGCGCCGGCGGCGAACGCCTTGTCGCCGGCCCCGGTCACGACGAGCGCCGCGACCGACTCGTCGTGCCACAGCTCGTCGAGCACGCGGTGCAGTCCCGCCACCATCTCCTGGTCGATCGCGTTGCGGCGTTCGGGCGCGTTGAGGGTGACGAGCACGGCATCGCCGCGGCGCTCGCTCAGGACTCGGGGGGCCTCGCTCATGGGGCGAAGGATCTTGCCGCTCCGGCCGCCGCCGGCGAAGGTCGCCCGGAAAAAAGTTGCGGGCGATGTCGATCAGTTGCCCACGACCGTCGATGACCCGCTGTCGTTCGACGAGCGTCAGCGCCCGCGCGTGCCTCGCTCACGTTGGCACGAAGGGCGAAGAGCGCATTCGTGCCATCGAACCCAAGCGCGCGTTGATCATCGCGGCACCATCGTGTTCGGCACCGGACGCCAGGACCCCCTCACCGCCACAACCGATCCGCAGTGATCACCTCGACATCCGCCGGCGGCCGCGCCACCCGAAGCACCCAGACCGCCACGCTGACCCGGCGCCCCAGCAATTCCGGGCACCGCGCGGCGTCGCGCGCGAGGCGCTCGGCAATGCCGCGCACTTCCTTCGCCGTGGCTGTCAGCTTGGCCTCGCCCACCAGCACCTTGCGACGGTCGCCAACGGACTCGGCCACGACGTCGATCTCGATCGGCGTTCGCTCCGTCGAAGCCCCCCACCATCGCAACGCCGGCCGCCAGCGGTCGCCGGCGATCTCGAGCTGCGCCACGCTGTCGCGCGCCATCTGCTCCCAGGCCATGCCCAGGTAGACTGGCCAGTCTCGTTCCACTTCGGCCGCGACCGCGTCCAATTGGCCGACGGCAAGACGCGAACGGTTCGGTTCCACGAAGCGGTACCAGAACGCCAGGAACGGATCGCGCAACCGATACAGTGTGCGCTTCGTATCTCGCACCGTGCGCCCGAAAGGCACCGTGCGTTCGACCAGGCCGAGGTCCAGCAGGCGCGCAACCGGTCGAGACAACGTCGTCGCTGGCACGCCGAGCCGAGCCGCGATCTCGGTGAGGCGATGGCAGCCGGCACCGATCAACGCGAGGATCGAAGCGCTGCGGGCCGTATCCTGGATGTCGTCCTGCAGCAGGCGGTCGGGCTCACGGTGCAACACCCCCAGAGGATCGAGGACCAACTTCGCCACGGCAACAGCCCGCGAAGGGTGCTCTGCCGCCAGTTCCCAATAGCGCGGAACCCCACCCCAAACGGCGTAGTGCTCGATCGCATCGGCCGCGCGGCGCAGGCCGAGTGCAGGTCGCAACCAAGGCAATGTCAGCGGCTCGAGCCGCAGGATCTCACGCGCACGACCGAAGAGCGGGGCCGATGCATCGAGCACGAGGCCGTGCATCATCCGCTGCGACGAACCACACAAGACGAGCGGTCGCGGCGCATGATCGAGCTGCTTCTGCAACAGGCTCGGCAATTCGGGGGAAGCCGTCACCATGGCCGGGAACTCGTCGAGGATCAGAGCCAGCTTCGGCGGCGCATCCTGCCACCAGCGCGCCAGCAGCCGTTCCCAATCGCGGTAGTCAACCTGATCGAAGCCAGGCAGGTGACGCGCGACCTCGCTGGCCAGCGAACTGCGCTGCAGGGCGGCCTCGCGATCGTCACCGACGTAGTAGACCGCGGGCATCTCGGACAACAGACGCCGCAGGAGCGCCGACTTGCCGAGCCGGCGGCGGCCATAGACACAGGCGAACCCGGCGCCTTTTCCGCTCAGCGCGGCGCGCAGGCGAGCGAGTTCGGCTTCGCGGTCGAGGAAGGGCAGGTTCATGCGGCTATTATGCCACGTCGACATAATGTCGTGGCGACATAACTCGAGCACAGGCTGGCTCGGGCGAACGTGCCGCATTGCGGGGAACGGGCGCCGCTCGCGTCGCCGACTTCGCAAGACCGCGTGGGAACTGCCGGCCAGTCGCAACCAACGGAACGTGGGGGCCTCGCTGATGGGGCGAAGGATCTTGCCGCTCCGGCCGCCGCCGGCGAACGTCGCCCGGAAAAAAACTTGCGGGCGATGTCGATCCCGCCTCGGCTCGTTCGACGCGCTCGGGAACGTGGATCCCTTCACCCAATCCCAACCACACCGACCGACATGCGATTCCTCATCACCGCCCAGCCGTGCAAGGTCGACGCCAACGCGACCGACAAGCCGTTCGACGAGCAGTTGTTCCTCGCCTACATGAAGTACAACGAGGAGATGACCAGGGCCGGCGTGCTGATCGCCGCCGAAGGCGTGCGGCCGAACGGCGTGCACGTGCGCGTCGGCTGCACCGGCGGCAAGCCCGTCGTGCTCGACGGCCCGTTCACCGAGGCCAAGGAACTGATCGGCGGCTTCTACCTGATCGAAGTGCAGTCCCGGGACGAAGCCGTGCAATGGGCGCTGCGCCATCCGGCCGTGCAGAGCGGCGACGAAACGCTCGAACTGCGCCAGCTCACGGAGCTGGCCGACCTGCCGCCGCCCGTGCGGCAGCTGATCGCCGACGGTGCGCCCGAGTGGAGCGCGCCGCTGTGGCGCTGATCTACTACTCCCGCGTTTCTTCGCATCGCGCGTGAAGAACCCGCGGGGAGTGTCGAACCCGGACCATCCCGTTCGACGCACCACCAGAACCCGAACCAACCACACGGAGGCACGACGATGCGATTCATGCTGCTGATGATCCCCAAGGGCTACGAGAACGCGAAGCCAGGCACGATGCCGGACCCCAAGGCCGTCGAGGCGATGATGACGTACAACGAGACGCTGAAGAAGGCCGGCGTGCTCTTGTGCCTCGACGGCCTGCACCCGCCGTCGATGGGCGCGCGCGTCTCGTTCGCGGGCGGCAAGCCCAAGGTCACGGACGGCCCGTTCGCCGAGGCCAAGGAGGTGCTCGGCGGCTACTGGATGATCCAGGTCAAGTCGCGCGCCGAGGCGATCGAGTGGGCCACGCGCTGCCCCGCGTCCGCCAACGAGGTCATCGAGGTCCGGCAGGTGCAGGACTTCGCCGACTTCCCGCCCGAGGTGCAGAAGGCCATCGGCGCGCACGGCTGAGCGAGGCGCTTGCGCCGCGGCGCGCGCCTGCTGTAGTCGCGACCGTGACCGAGGACAGGCTGCCCGCGATCTTCCGCATCGAGTCGGCGAAACTCATCGCCGGCCTCCTGCGCGTCGTGCGCGACGTCGGTCTCGCCGAGGAGCTGGCTCAGGACGCGTTCGTGGCGGCGCTGCAGCAGTGGCCCGTGTCGGGTGTTCCCGACAACCCCGGCGCTTGGCTCATGGCGATCGGCAAGCGCCGTGCGATCGACGCCGTGCGGCGCCGGCGGCGCGGCCAGGCCATCGCCGACGAACTCGCGGCCGGGCTCGCGGCCCGCGAACTCGAGTCGCCCGACCTCGCGGCACCGCTCGACGAGACCATCGAAGACGACCTGCTGCGGCTGGTCTTCACGGCCTGCCATCCCGTGCTGCCGGCCGAGGCGCGCGTCGCGCTGACGCTGCGGCTGCTCGGCGGCCTGTCGACCGCGGAGATCGCGCGCGCGTTCCTCGTGCCCGAGGCGACCGTCGCGCAGCGCATCGTGCGGGCCAAGCGGCTGCTCGCCGAGCAGCAGGTGCCGTTCGAGGTGCCGCCGGCGCGGGCCCTCGGCGAACGGCTCGGCTCGGTGCTCGAAGTCGTCTACCTGATCTTCAACGAGGGCTACGCGGCGACGGCCGGTGACGACTGGGTGCGGCCGGGCCTCTGCGAGGACGCGCTGCGCCTCGGCCGCATGCTGGCCGAGCTCATGCCGCACGAACCCGAGGTGCTGGGCCTCACGGCCCTCATGGAGATCCAGGCTTCGCGGCTGCGCGCGCGCGTCGGCCCCGGCGGCGAACCGATCCTGCTGCTCGACCAGGACCGCGCGTCGTGGGACCAGCTGCTGATCCGCCGCGGGCTCGAGGCGCTCGAACGCGCCGCAGGGCCTGGCGCCGCCAAGGGACCCTACGTGCTGCAGGCCGAGATCGCCGCCTGCCACGCGCGCGCCGCGACGGCCGGCGCCACGGACTGGGTGCAGATCGCCGCGTTGTACGGAGCGCTCGTGCAGCGCGTGCCGTCGCCGGTGGTCGAACTCAACCGCGGCATCGCGGTCGCGATGGCGTTCGGGCCCGCCGCCGGTCTCGCGATCGTCGATGCGCTGGCCGGCGAGCCCGCGCTCGCGAACTACCACCTGCTGCCGACGGTGCGCGGCGACCTGCTGCGCCGGCTCGAGCGCTTCGACGAGGCGCGCACCGAGTTGGAACGTGCGGCGTCGATGACCAGGAATGCGCGCGAGCGGGAGCTGCTGCTCGAACGCGCTGCGGCGTGTGCGCGCGCGCGGCCGGGCGGCGACGGACTCACGGACCGATGAGCAATGCGACCGGCGCGGTCGCGCCGAGCACACCCGCCGCCGACACGAACGCGATCTGCACCGTCGCAGCCACGGCCGGCGTCAGCCCCGGATTCACGAGCGTCATCGTCGCCGACCCACCGGCGTCGAACGCGAGCGAGGCGAGTGCGGGCGAAGACACGAGCGCGTTGCTCCAGAGCAGCGGTTGTTCGAACCCGGCCACGACCAGCGGGTGCACGCCGGGCGTCGCGGCGAACGCGAACGCGACGACACCGAGGCCGAGGCTCGGACCGTTCGCGGCGACGAGGTCGAACGGGCCCGCCGCGATCGGCGAACCGCCGGTCGCGCCCAGCGTCGCGGGCGCCGCGCGCAGCGTGCGGACCTGACTGATCGCCACGTAGTCGGTCTCGTGCACGCGCAGCGTGCCGTTCGCGGGCTGGAACGGTTCGAACACGCCGCCCGCGCCGCCGGGCACGAACTGCAGCGTGTTCGGATACAGCCCGACCGCGCCGTAGTCGACGAGCGGCGGCGCCAGCGACGGCGAATTGCCCTCGGCGTCGTCGATCTCGCCGACGCGCGAGTTGAACCAGTCGACGAAGAACAGGTCGCCGTCGTCGTCGAAGGCGAGGTCGCCGGCGGCGTCGAGGCCCGACATCACGATCTCGGCCTGCTGCAGGCCCAACAGCCGGTCCGTCAGGATCGCGAGGTCGAGGCGCGAGCGCCGGAAGCGCAGCACCGTCGTCGCGCCGGGCGGCACGGGCAGGCCCGCGAAGCCGGTCGCGTAGTAGACGTCGCCGTTGGCCGCGACCGCGAGCGGTCCGGAGGCCCCCGCGATCTGCCCGACCGCCTGCAGGTTGCCCGTGATCAGGTCGAGCACGAGCAGGTCGTTCTCGGGTGCAGCCCAACCGCCCGTGCGAGCCGACACGAGCACGCTCGTCGGCGAAAGCAGCGCCGCGTCGTAGTTGAGCGTGACGAGCGCGAGCGGCTGGCTCGGCGCGGGGCCCTGCAGCGGCAGCGACCAGATGGCGTCCTGGCTGCCCGTGCAGCCGAACAGCACGTCGTTGGGTCCCGTCTGCAGCAGGAACGAACCGAACGCGAAGCCCGGCAGCTGCAGCAGCGTGCGCACGGGCTGGCCGATCGGCGACAGCGAGACGGTCGTGCCGTCGAACGTCACGGTGCCGCTCGGTGTCTCGAGGATCAGCGTCGTCGACGGCGCCTGCGGTTGCAGCGTGACCGCGAAGCCCTCGGGCACCTGCTGGGCTCGCAGCAGGGCCGCGCCGCACGCGGCGACCGGGAGCAGGCGGGAGAAGAGAACGGAGAAGAAGCGGGTCGCCAATGGCGACCGCCGGGCCGGAACCGGGAGTCCGAGCATTGCTCTACCTCGGCGTCTTGCGCGCCGTACGGAGTGGTCGATCGGCCCGAGGGCCGGCTCCGCGCGGGTGTTCTGGCTTCCGGATCGACCTACTTGTCCGCCTTCCCGGCGAACCCGACGGGGTGCGCCAGTGGCCCAATTGGACGTTCGTCCTCGGTGACAGCTGCGGGACAGCGCCGGAATCACACCGGCTTCCCCGCGCGGGGCACGAGCCACACTACGGTCCGCGCGCCGCGGCGCAAGGGTGTGCCACCGGTCGCGCGCGCCGGCGTCGCCATCCTGCGCGTGCCAACCTCCCGTACCCAGCCATCGTCGCGACTGGGCACGCCCACCGCACCTGCTATCCTGCGACGGACAACCAAAGGCTCCACCATGCAACCGAAGATCCTGACTGCTTCCGTGCTGCTCCTGACCTCGATGGCGGTCGCCCAGACCTCGCTCGTGATCCCACCCGAGTACGAGCGCGCCTGGGGCCGCGGCAGCACCGCGCTGCTGGGTGGCAACACCACGCGCACGCAGTTCGTCTACGCCAACCCGTTCCCCGCGGGCACGACGATCCTCGGCATCAGCTTCCGGCCGACGGCAGCCACCGCCGACCGCGCCGCATTCACGGCCGACATGGAGATCCGCTGCTCGAGTTCGACCGCGGTGCCGGGCGCGCTGAGCACGACGTGGACGAGCAACATCGGCAACGACGAAGCCGTCGTGCTGCCGCAGCAGACGGTCAACATCCCGGCGATGCCCGCCAACCGCGGCACCGGGGCGTGGGCCCAGGTCCTGTTCCAGAACCCGTTCGTCTTCGGCACGAACGGCAACACGAACCTCGTCGTCGACGTGTTGGTCTTCGCGCGTTCGGCCGGGGCGTCGTGGAGCACCGACCGCGCCTTCGCCTCGACCAACGGTCGCGCGGCGACGGCGGGCATCGGTTGTGGATCGGCGACGGTCAACTCGACGTCCTCGGGCGGCACCTACGTCGCCGGCTCGACGGTCAACTTCACTCTCTCGGGTGCACCGGCCGGCACGATCGCGTTGTTCGTGCCCTCGATCGACATGAAGGAGTTCGCGCCCGGCGCGCTGTTGCCGTTCCCGCTCGCGCTGATCGGCGCGGCGCCGGGCTGCGACGTGCTCGTGAACCCGATGGTGGGTCTGCTCGCGTACGTCGTCGATGCGACCGGCGCGGCCGCGGCATCGGTGCCGGTCCCGCTCACCTACTCGCAGGCCGGGCTCGCCGGCCAGTGGCTCTATCTCGTGCCGCCGACGCCGGCCAACACGCTCGGCATCGAGACCACGGCCAATCGCGCCGTGTGGATCGGCCCCGAGGTCTGCGTGCCGAACTACCAGTACGTGTGGAACCTGTCGAGCGTCACCTCGACGACGGCATCGAACGCGACGACCGACTCGATCCCGATCGTCGAGCTGTTGATCCAGTGACCGGTGACCGGCGCGTCGTTCACCGGCGCGGACCCACCGCATCGACCCAGCGCGGCCACGCGCCGGCGCGCCGCCGCGGTTCGCCCGACGACAGGCGGGCCCGCAGGCCCGAACGGCGCATCAGCGTGTTGTAGACCGGCTTCCACAGTCGGCGCCATGCGCGCGCGAGCAGCCGCGGGCGCCGCAGGCCGAGGTCGATGGGGCTCTCGGTGCCCATGCCGCGGCAGTACAGCGAGCGGTGCTTCTGGATCTGGCGCAGATCCTCGGCGGCCCGCAGGCCGAACGAGCGGCCGCGGCGTGGGTGCAGGCTGGCGAGCTGGAAGTCGATCAGCGCCGGGCGGCCATCGTCACCGACCAGGATGTTGCCCTCCTTGTGCAGGTCGTTGTGGCACACACCACGGGCGTGCATGGCGCGCACGAGCTCCTCCAGCCGATCGAAGTAGTCGCGCGGCAGTTCGCGCGCGACCGACAGGGGTTGGCCCGGCAGCCACGACCGCCTCGCAACGCCGCGCGCGCCCACGACGACCGCGGGCACGTCCGCGAGCCCGGCGAGCGCCGAGAGGGCGCGATGCTCGCGCCGGATCATCAGGCGGGCCACGGTGCCGAGCACGGGCACGCGCGAAGGCACGCGCTGCACGACGAAGCCCGTGCCGTCGCGCACCAGTTCCACGCGCCCCAGCGCGTCCCGCTTGAGCAGCCGTTCGACACTCGGATCCGGACGGACGGTGCCAGTGGATCGGGTCGCCATGATCGCAGCCTGCGCGCAGCATACTGCGTCCGCCGCCGCCGGCCGACGGGGTTTCCGGCGAGCGCCCGGAAGGCACGCCCGGCATCACTTCGAGATGCGGTAGATGCGCAGCTGGTACGGGTTGAAGTGGTCGGTGAAGCTGCTGTCGACCATCGGCACGTTGCGCGACTCGCCGAGTTCGGTCACCGTCGTACCGGCGGCGACGAACGAGATCGTGGCGTCGACACTCTGACCCTCCTGGTACGCCTGGTTGCCGTCCCCCATCGCGAAGACGTACGTGTCGCCCTCGAACTGCTTGGTGAGCGCGGTCACGGTCACGTTGCCGTTCGTCGTCACCGTGGTCCCGGGCACCGTGGGCGTCACCAGCACGGCGCCGAAGGCCGTGACCGACGCGTTGGTCTCCTGCACGGCCTGCCCGATGTGCGGGTGATCGAGCGGGAAGACCGGATCGATGCTCTTCGCGTTGATGTCGTGCGCGAAGTAGGTGATGCCCGTCGCACCGTGCACGATCATGTTCCAGACCGTCGGCGCGATGAGATCCGCGGGCATCTTCTCGAACCGGCCCGTGTGCGAGACGAACGTGGACCCGGTCTCGATGAAGCCCCACACGGGCAGGCCCGGGTTGGATGGATTCGCGTCGACGTAGTGGCGCGTGTTGTCGATCGCCCTGCCGTAGGTCCAGATCCCGACGTAGACCGGCATCTCGTACGGGTCGGTCAGCCCGTAGAAGCTGACCGAAGCGATGTCGAGGAAGTCGGTGTACTTGTTGTGGTCGTCCTGGATCGTCGGGCCCGGGAACGCCTGGTAGCCGGGCCACGGGATCTTCGCGAAGCCCTTGCCGAAGTTGGCCCAGAGCAGCCGCGACGGATCGTTCTGCCGCATGAGCTGGCACGCCGCACGGAACGCAACGGGGTGGTTCGCTGGCACCCACTGCTTGGTCATGTCGGGCTCGTCGCCCATCACGTAGCCGACGAACGTGTTTGCGTACTGCGGGTGGTTGAGGTTCCACGTGATCGCCGCCTGGTCCTCGCCCGCGTACACGCGGAACCCGTTCGAGGAGAGCGCCTGCGCGGCGTGCAGGTTGTAGCCCGGGTAGCGGTTGACCTCGGACGGCCAGTCGTAGAGGCCCATCCAGTGGTTGATGCCCAGCTTCCGGTAGAGCACCGCGACGGACTCGCCGCCGACTGTCTGCATCGGGTCCTGCAGCCACACGCCGAACGGGAAGGGTCCGGCGAGGTTCGACGGTGGGGCCCCGGTCGGAGCAGCTTCGGCGCGCCCGTCGGGTCCGTCGCGTCGCGAGGCGATCAGGACCAGCGCCATCGTCGCCACCGCCGCCGTTGTCATGAGTCTACGCATGGTTCACGTCCTTTCCTGGTGCCTGTTACCTCGGAGCGAGGTCGTTGTCGAGCATCACGTCGAGCCGACGCGGCTCCAGTCGATCTACGCCGCGACCGCACCGCTCGGGGCGGTCGTTCTCGCGCGCTGCGCCGCGGCGAGACGACCTACGATGGCGGCGGATCCGCGCACGTCAACGGCGCACCATCGGCAGCGACAGTGTCTCCATGCACAGCGTGCGCAGCTTCGCCCTGACGGGCCCGGCGGTACTCGTGTTGAACGCGCCACATGCGCCGGTGCCCGAGGCCGGGTGCACGTAGAAGAACGTCACGAAGTCGCGCTGGCCGCCCGTGTGCGTCAGAAACCGGCTGCCGCCGTGTTCCTGCACGAAGAAGCAGAGGCCGATGTGCTCGCTGCCCTTCGGCGACGTCGGCAGCCGCGGCTCCCACATCGACTCGAGCGACGCGCGCGCGAGCACGTTGGCGGCGTCGCTGCCGGCGGGCGCGGCACCGAGCAGGAACGCGAGGTACTTCGCCATGTCGCCGAGCGGTGCGTTGAGGCCACCGTTGCTGACCGTGATACCGGTGTCGAAGTCGGGGCCGAGGTCCGTGGCGGCAGCACCGCTGCCCGAGTAGCTGTGCGAACGATAGCGCTGCAGGTGGTACGGCGTCACGTCGAAGTAGGTGCGGGCCATGCCGAGCGGACGCAGCACGTTCTTCTCCATGTAGACCTCGTAGTCGTCGCCGGTGAGCAGTTCGATCGTGCGGCCGAGGAAGACGATGCCGGGGTTGCTGTACGAGAACCTCGAGCCCGGTGCGAACTCGACCTCCGTGTAGGGCATCATCGCGACGAGCTGGCTCCATTGCGTCGGTTCGTGCGGATGCCACGGCTTGTCGCCGCCCCACGGCCACGTCGCGCCGCGGAAGCCCGCCGAGTGCGTCAGCAGGTGCTGGAGCGTGATGTCCTCGATCTTGCCGAACGGGTCGTGCACACAGCGCAGCTCGGGCACGAAGTCGACGATCGGCTGCTCGAGCCGCAGCCTGCCGCGGTCGCGCAGCTGCAGGACGGCGATGCCCGTGAACGTCTTCGTGCAGCTCGCCCAGTGGAAGTTGGTGTCGCGGTCGACGGCGCGCCCGCCCTCGCGATCGGCGAACCCGTGCGCCTCGAAGCCGAGCACCTCGTCGCCCCTGACGAACAGCAGGCTGCCGCCGACGACGCCGGCCTGTTCGCACTCGGTGTGCAGCACCTTCGCGACGTTCGCCCACGCGGCGGCGAAGTCGAACGCCGGGTCCTGGGGCGCACAGACGGCAGCGAACAGCGACAACGTGGCGGCGAACATCGTCGCATCGTAGTCGCGCCCACGGGCGCCGCATCGTGGAACCATGCCCGGCGCGCTACGTTGGCGGGCCGCCATGAACCGACTCCACCCGCCGGCCGCGCTCGCGGCCTTGCTCGCGACCACCGCCGCCGCGCAGGGCCCCGCTCTCACCATCTACAACCAGGACTTCGCCGTCGTGCGCGACCACGTCGCGCTCGACCTCGCGCAGGGCACCAACGCCGTGAGCTTCGTCGGGGTCACGACCCACCTCGAGCCCGACTCGGTCGTGCTGCGCGATCCCACGGGCAAGGTCCAGCTCGCCGTGCTCGAGCAGAACTACCGCTCCGACACGATCTCGCAGGGGCTGCTGCTGCACCACTTCGAGGGCAAGGAGATCGACTTCCTCGTCGCGGACCGCGACGGCGTCGAACGCACGGTGCGCGGCAAGGTCATCCGCTCGGGCTACACGCCCAACCAGGCGGCGAGCAGCCGCTACGGCAACCAGTTCGCGATGCGACAGCGGGAGCTCGGCAACGACGACGGCGCCGGCTCGCCCGTCATCGAGGTCGACGGCAGGCTGCGCTTCTCGCTGCCCGGCCAGCCGCTCTTCCCAGCACTCGGCGACGACGCGATCCTGATGCCGACGCTCGACTGGCGCATCTTCGCCACCGAGGCCGCGAAGCTCACCGCCGAGGTCAGCTACATCACGGGCGGCATGAGCTGGCAGGCGTCCTACAACCTGATCTCACCCGAGCAGGGCGACACGCTCGACATCGTCGGCTGGATCACGATCGACAACCAGTCGGGCAAGGGCTTCCCCGAGGCCGTGATCAAGCTCATGGCCGGCGACGTCAACAAGCTGCAGCCCGAGGGCGGCCCGCGCAGCGGCAGCGACGACATGTTCGTCGCCGCCCCGACCGGCGGCGCGCCGAAGGTCACCGAGAAGGCGTTCGACGAGTTCCACCTCTACTCGCTGCCGCTGCCGACCACGCTGCGCGACCGCCAGCAGAAGCAGGTCGAGTTCGTGCGCGCGATGCACGTCGCGTCGAAGACGCTCTACGTCTACGACGGCGCCGCGTTCGGCAACTACCGCGGCTGGAACGCCGATGCGATCCGCAACAATCCCGACTACGGCACGCAGTCGAACCCGAAGGTCTGGGTCATGCGCGAGTTCGCGAACACCAAGGCGAACGGCCTCGGCATGCCGCTGCCGAAGGGCCGCACGCGCTTCTACCGGCGCGACGACGCCGACGGCCGGCTCGAGTTCACGGGCGAGAACCTCATCGACCACACGCCCAAGGACGAGACGCTGCGCATCCACACCGGCCTTGCCTTCGACATCGTCGGCGAGCGCAGGCGCACCGACTTCCGCTACGAGAACGGCAACAAGCAGATGGAGGAGTCGTTCGAGATCCGCGTCAAGAACCACAAGGACGCCGCGGTCGAGGTGCGCGTCGCCGAACACCTCTACCGGTGGGTCAACTGGACCGTGATCCAGAAGTCCAGCGAGTTCGTCAAGGTCGACGCGCAGAGCATCGAGTTCCGCGTGCAGGTGCCGGCCAACGGCGAACAGGTCGTGACCTACCGCGTGCGCTACGACTGGCAGTGAGCCGCCGTCACTTGCCGGGCACCGTGACGTCGAGCACGAAGTCGCGCACCCTCGTGACCCGGAAGACATCGTGGTCGAGCGTGACGCCCTGCGCGCAGATGAAGATGCCGGGCGGCACGTGTTGCTCCTCCTGCACGAGTACCATGCCCGACGCGTCCGTGCCGATGCCGACACCGAGCACGACGAAGTCGGTCAGCATCGGCGGCAGGCCCGATCGCGTACGGCACGAGCCGGATCTGGAGGTCGGGCCGCTGCGCGACGACCGAGCCGGAGAGACACAGGACCGGCGAGAGGAACGACAGAGCAGGCTTCATGGGACAACTCCTCATTGCGCGCTCGGGGGTCTGCAGCGCTCTGACCCGATCCAGGGCCGATCGCCGGCGAAGTCGCAGCCCCGACTGCGGGAGAATCCGACTTCGTCACGCGGCCGTTGCCTGCCGCATCGGCGCGGCTAGTAGCGCTGCTGCAGCCGTCATTGCGGTAGAGTTGTGCCACATTCCCTGAACAGGCCGCGGCCTCGTTCGTGGACAGGGCATCTTGATCGACGAGGCCTTCTCCGCCTGGCGTGCACGGCTGCAGCGCTTCTGCGAACAGTTGCTGCGCTCGGCCCACGACGCCGAAGAGGTCGTGCAGGACGTGTTCACGAGCCTGCTCGATCGCGGCGGGCACCTGGACCTGACGCGCGATCCCGAGGTGCTGCTGTTCCGCCTGGCGCGCAACCGCTGCATCGATGTCCGGCGCAAGAAGAAGGCCGAGCCGCACGCCGACGTCGATCGGCCCGCACGCGACGAGCGCCCGCGGCTCGAACTCGCCGAGGCGCTGGCTGCGCTGCGGTTCGAGGAACGCGAGGTGCTGCTGCTGACCGCCATCGACGGGCTCGGCTACCGCGAGGCCGCCTCGATCCTCGGCTGTTCGCTCGGCACCGTCGCGGCGCGGCGATATTCGGCGATCGAGAAGCTGCGACGGAGGCTCGCACCATGAAGAAGAACGACAAGCCGATCCCGCTGCAGAGCGTCGTCTACCTGCCGCGCTGGCTCATGCTCGGCGGCGTCGCGCTGTCGGGCGCCTGCATCGCCGGCGGCATCGTGCTCGCGATCGTCGGCCTGTGCACCGCGTCGGGCGGCGCGCTCGGCGGCTACCTCGGCGGCGCCGTCGGCTGCATCGTCGGCGGCGCGGGCGGGCTGTTCGGCACGCTCGCCGACTGGCGACGGCGGCTGCCGGCGACCGCGCTGTTCGGCTACCTGAAGCAGGACGCGCCGCCGCCGTTCTACCGCCGCGTGTTCTGGCCGAGCCTCGCGGTGATGCTGCTCGGCATCGCACTCGGTCTCGTCTGGAACCACCGCGCGATCTGGCACGGCCTCGTGCAGACCGGCGCCATGCTCGCGTTCTGCTCGGGCACCATCGAGGCCGTGCGCCGCCACGGCCACCGCCGCGCGCGCGCCGTGTTCTCGCTCTACGCCGACGGCGCGCTCGATGCGGCCGACGCGGCCGCGATCGACGACGCGCGGGCCAAGGATGCCAGGTTCGACGCCGAGGTGCTCGAGTTCCAACGCGTCAGCGAAGCGCTGCGGGACCTGACCCGGGCGTGAGCACGCATCGCCGGTGGCTCCGCGCTCAGTTGCTCGGCACGAAGAAACCGGCGAGCGCATCCGCGGCCGCCGATTCGGACAGCGCGTAGAGCACGAGCGCACCCATCTCGCGGCGCGCGAGGTGCAGTGCGCTCCCGGGCGGCAGCTGCGGGTGCGGATCGTGCCCGGCCGCCACGACGTAGATGCCGACGGGCGACGTTCCGGCGCGCGCCAGCAGCGCCATGCAGCCGCCGGTGGGCAGCCCGCAGTAGCAACCGAGCAGCTTCACGGCGTCCGCGTGCACACCGAGCTTCGCCGCGAACTGATCCTGGCAGGCCTTCGCGAGGTCGAACGTCGGCTCGCAGCACGAGCCGCCGTCGAAGCCCGACGTCAGCGCGTGTTCGTAGGCCGCGACCCAGAGCGCGCCGAGCTGCTGCGCAACGGGCTGCCGGCGCGCGCGATCGATCGCGAACCACGCGGTGACGAGCAGCGCGGCGGCCGCGAGCAACCACGGCCACGCCGGCCGCCTCACACGAGCCGCGCTGACGGTGCGCGCCTGCGCCGCGAACACCGCCGCGGGTGGCGGCGCGAACGCGCTGCGCAGCGCCGCGTCGAGCTGTTCGTCGCGCCGTTCGTCGCGGCCGGGTTCGAATTCGTTCATGGCGACTCCGGTTGTGGGGCGCGGTGCGGTGCGGTGGCGGCGAGCGCTGATCGCAGGGCCAGGCGGGCCCGCCGCGCATGGCTGCATGCAGTGTTCTCGGGCAGTTCGAGCATCGTGCCGATCTCGGCGAAGCTGTGGCCGGCGACGACGTGCAACAGCAGGCTCGCGCGCGCCGGCTCGGGCAGCTCGGCGAGCGCTCGGGCGAGTTCGTCCGACAGACAGTGCCGGTCGGCGTCGAACGGCCACGGCTCCACCGTCGGGGAAGGCGCCACGGGATCGGGCAGGTCGTCGGGCGCGCGCGGTTCGGGTCGCAACCGCCGGCGCCAGTTGGCACCGACGTGCCTCGCGATCTGCGACAGCCAGGCGCGGAGGTCCGAGCCGGCGACGAACTGCTCGCGCCGCTGCCAGCCGATGCGCGCCACTTCCTGCACGAGATCGGAGGCCTCGCTGCGGCCGACCCACGCTGCCGCGAGCACCCACAGCGTGCGCCCATGTCGGGCGAACGCCAGCGCGAACTCGTCGGCGCCGAGGGCCTTGCTCATCGGCGGGCAAGCGTACCGATCAGCCGCCGCAGCAGGAGCCGGCGGCCGCCTTGCTGGCGGGCGCGGCCGGAGCAGTGCCGCAGCACGACGACTTGGGTGCCCCGGCCGGTGGCGCGACCTCGCTGCAGCAGCCGGAGCCAGGCTCGCAGCAGGGTTCGTCACAGCAGGGATCGTCGCAGCAGGGCGGACAGCCCTGCTCGCAGCACGGCAGCGGGCAGCACCCGCAGCAGCCCGGATCGGCTGGACCGACCGGCCCGCCGAGCATCGAGCAGAGGAACCAGGGAAGGAACGCATTCATCAGGGTGTTCATGGTCTGGGTGCCGGATGGCACCGTCCTGATGTCTCGGCGCCCGGCGTTCCGTGCAGCCTCGCTCGATTCCTTCCCGATGCGCTCCCGAAAGACCGATGGCTTGCGTGCGCCTGGTGTCACGAGGCCACGTCAGGTAGAGGTCCGGGACCTGGCGCAGCCCATCGAACGTGTGCACGCCAGGAGGTGCACGCAAACCATCAGCCCGAGCTATTGCAGCTCGATGCGGTGCGCGTCGGAGGCGCTGAGCAGCCCGTTGCGCGCCGTGTTGGTCAGGAAGAAGCCCTGCAGGATCAGCGTGTGGCCCGCCTGGCCGGGCGGCACGAAGAAGCTCCAGGGGGCCGGGGCCGCGGCCGTGACGCCGACCTGCACGATCACGAACGTCGAGCCCATGTAGAAGTCGGGCAGCGGTCCGACGGGCGGCGAACCGGCCGTGAGGTAGAGGTTGGCGGCCAGCAGGTAGAGATCGCCCGTCGAGAGGCCCCACTTCTGACCGACGTCGGCGTTGAGCGTCGAGAACGGCGCGGCCTGTTTGACCTCCGGCGTCAGCGTCGGCGCGCCGTTGACGCCCGTGCGCAGTTCGCAGTGCTCTTCGGTGCCGTGCAACGCAGGCGGCGAACCCGCCGAGAAGACCACGAAGTAGTCCGAGTTCGGGTCGGCGTTGTTGCTGTAGTGGACCCAGCTCGGATCGTTGACGGTGAAGAAGATGTGCGTCGCCCCGACCGGGACCTTGACGAGCGCGCCGTTGGTCCAGGTGTCCCGCGTGACCACGAAGTCCTGCGGGATGTCGGTCGCGTAGTTGCCGTAGTACGTGTGGGGCGTGACGACGTCGGCGCCGGCGCTGATCGCACCGGGCACGCGGTTGACGAGGCCCGGGGCGTTCGGCAGCAGCGTGGCGCTGTTGCTGAACACGCAGATGAGGTTCTTGCTCGTGTCGGGGTTGCCGCCGTCCGAGTAGGCACCGACCGTGGTGATGCTGAGCCACTGACCCGGCGCCGTGCCGATCGCACTGAGCGGGATGCCCGGCGTCGGCACGGCGTTGGGGTCGTTCTCGGTGCGCAAGTAGGTCGCCTTGGGGTTGATGGGGATCTGGACCTGCGCCGACGCCGTCGCGACGAAACAGGGCAGCAGGAGGAGGGCCGCGAGTTGGGTGGAGGTGTTCATGATGTTCTGCACAGGCAGCGGCCTTGCCCGGCCTCCCGATCGCGCAACCGGAGAAAAAACCGCCATGGGCGAAAGCCCCGCCGCGAGGCCGGCTCGCCCCTTGGCACGGCGCGCCGCGGCCGCGCCGCGCGCGGATCGCCTCCCGGCCCGATTTGCCGAATAGCATTCGCCCCCCTGCGCGACTCTGTTGCGTGCCGATGACCACCACCGACCCCTCGACCACGGCTGGCCCGACGCCGGGCACCGAACGGCACCGCACGGCGGTCTGGCGCTACCTGCGCGCGCTGGGCGCCGACCCGATCGAGGCCGACGACCTGACCCAGGACACGATGCTGGTCGGCTGCGCGCGCGAACTGCCCGGCGGCGACGCGGCGCGCGCGTTCCTGCGCGGCGTCGCGCGCAACCTGTGGCTGCGCTCGCGGCGCTGGTGGCAGCGGCGGCGCGAACGTGAGGTCGCCGTCGCCGTCGACGAACTGTGGCTCGCGACCGCCGAGGCCGACGACGGCGACGAACTGCTCGCGCGGCTCGGCGAGTGCCTGCAGCTGCTGCAGCCGCGCGCGCGCAAGGCGCTCGACCTGCACTACGGCTGTGACATGGGCTGGAACGACGTGTCGACGCAGATCGGGCTGCAGCCCAACGGCACCAAGACCCTCGTGCAGCGCGCGCGGCAGACGCTGCGCGCGTGCCTGGAACGGAGACGATCATGAGCAAGGCGATGACGACGATGTCGGTGGCGCGCGAACGGCAGCTCGACTGGCTGCTCGGTGAGCTTCTCGGCGGCGGCGTGATGCGGGCCGAACCATCGCTGCTGCGCGCCAGGACCCGCCACCCGCACGCGAGGTGGATCACCGCTGCGCTGGCCGTGCTGGCCGCGGCGACGGCGCTCGGCGTGGCGCTGCTCGCTGGGCACGAGAGGGCTCGCGATGCGCAGCAGCCGGCGCCGCCCGTCGACTGGTACGAGGCACACGGCCCGGCGAGCATCGGCTCGATCCCGGCCGGCGTCGTGAATCTGCGCTGCTACGACTTCGACGACGACGCGCTCGCTCACATCCCCCACTTCGCGAAGCTCGAACGGCTCGACCTGAGCGGCATGGACGTCAACGCGCAGGGTTACGCCGTGAGCCTGAAGATCAGCGATGCGGGCCTCGCCCACCTCGCCGGCCTGCCTGACCTGCGCTGGCTGTCGCTGGCTGGCTGCCACGAGGTCAAGGGCACGGGTTTCGTCGCGCTCGAGGCACTGCCGATGCTCGAGCACCTCGACCTCACCTACACCGGCGTCGAGTCACCGGCCGTCGAGCGGCTCGACCGGCTGGCGAGCCTGCGCGAGCTGTCGCTGTCGTACTGCATGGGCTTCCACGGCCGTTCGCTGGCCGAGGTCGCGAAGATCCCGGGCCTGCGCCGGCTCGAGCTGCGCGGCTGCACGACGCTGTCGGCGCGCGACGTCGCGCAGCTCGCGAAGCTCAGCGAACTCAGGTATCTGGACCTGCGCGACTGCCAGGGGCGCTTTCGCGGCCAGACCGCGAGCGGCTTCTCCGCCGGCGGCGAAGAGCCGCCGCCGCCGCCCGTGCAGGACGGCATCGGCATCACCGATGCGAGCGTCGCGGCGCTCGCGGGGCTGAAGCTCGAAACGCTGCTGCTCGGCGGCTCGGAATCGCTGACCGACGCGATCGGCGAGACGCTCGCGAAGATGCCGACGCTGCGCTCGCTCGACCTGTCGAACCTGCCGAAGGCGACGGGCGCGCTGCTGGCGAAGGTGCCGCCCGATCTCGAGTCGCTGGCGCTGGACGAGAACCCGCAGTTCGGCGCCGCGGCGCTGCGCCAGCTGCCGAAGCTCTCGCAGCTGCGTGAATGGGGACTGTCGGGCCTGCCCCCGCTCGGCACCGAGGACCTCGGCGCGCTGTTGCGCGGCAAGTCCCTGCACGTCTTGCGACTCAGCGGCACGGTAGCGAAGGGCAAGGCCTTGGAGGTCTTCTTGGACAACAAGGGACAGCTGACCGCCGATGCAGGCGCGATCGTCGCGCGCCAGAGCGAACTCCGACGGCTCGAACTCGCCAACGTGCGATCGATCGACGCCGCATTCCTGCGCGAACTGACCGAACTCCCGCGCCTTGCCGAACTCGATCTGACTTCGTCCGCGGTCGGCAGCGTCGAGACGATGACAGCCCTGGCGTCCTGCCGCGCGCTGCGTTCGTTGAAGCTCACCTGGTGCAAGAAGCTCGACCTCGCCGGCCTCGAGGCGCTCGCCGGTGCGCCGCTGCAGGAACTCGACCTGTACGGCACCAACCTGAAGCCAGAGGAAGTGCACGATGTCGCCAAAGCCTGGCCCGGTTGCCTCATCAAGATGCCGAAGGGCCAGCGCTACCGCGCGCCGTGATCACACGACGAGCGCGACCTTGCCGAACACCTCGCGCGCTTCGAGCAGACGATGCGCCTCGGCGACCTCGGCCATCGGCAGCGTGCGGTCGAGCACGGGTTGCAGGCGCCGCTGCTCGAACAGCTGCAGGATCCGGCGCAGGTCGCCCTTGCTGCCCATCGTCGAACCGAGGATCGACAGGCTCTTGAAGAACACCGCGTGCAGCGACAGCTGCACGCTGCCGCCCGTCGTCGCGCCGCACGTGACGACCCGCCCGCCGCGCTGCAGGCACTTGAGCGAGCCGGCGAACGTCGCCTCGCCCACGTGTTCGAAGACGACGTGCACGCCGGCCTTGCCCGTGAGCCTGCGCACCTCGGCGACGAAGTCGTTCGCCTTGTGGTCGATCACGTGGTGTGCGCCGAGCGCCCGGACCTTCGCACACTTCTCGGGGCCGCCGGCCGTCGCGATCACCTGCGCGCCGAGCAGGTTCGCGATCTGCACCGCCGCACTGCCGACGCCCGACAGGCCGGCGTGCACCAGCACCGTCTCGCCGGCGCGAAGCTCCGCGCGCCGCACGAGCATGTTCCACGCCGTCTGGAACACGAGGCCGATCGAGGCGGCCTCGGGCGCCGACAGGGCCTTCGGTTTCGGCGCCACGTTCGCGTCGGGCACGCAGACGAACTCGGCGCAGGTGCCGTCGCGGCTCTCGCCGAGGATGTCGTAGCGGCGGCACAGCTGGTCGGAACCGGTCAGGCACGCCTCGCAGGCGCCGCACGACACACCGGGCAACACGACGACCTCGTCGCCTTCCTTGCAGCCCGCGGCCCCCGGTCCCAGCGCGTCGACGACGCCGCACGCATCGCTGCTCGGGATCAGCGGCAGCGGGAACGTGTGCCCCGGCACGCCGCGGCGCACCCACGTGTCGAGGTGGTTGACGCCGATCGCCTGCACGCGCACGCGCACCTGCCGCGGGCCCGGCGCCGGCACGGGCCGTTCTTCGGGTCGGAGCCGGTCGAGACCACCGTGCTCGCGCACGACCGTACACCGCATGTTCGCCATGGCGTCCAGGACCATACCTCGGGAGCCCCGGCGCGCCGCTGGCGACGTGCCCCATCTGCAAGCCTGCACGCGCCCCCGGGTCCAAGGGCCCATTGTTCCGTACGACGGTGTGCATACCATCGGGTGAGCGGGTCGCGTGCTCGATGCGACCGGCGATCCCGACCCAAAGGCACACATGCATCCTCTCTCAGCCGTCTCCGTCGTCTGCGGGCTGCTCCTGCTGCCGCTGCTGACCTCCTCCCTACCCGGACCCGACACGCCGCTGCCCAAGGGCGGACGCTACATCGGCGCCGCGATGTGCAAGAGCTGCCACGAGGGCGCCGCCAAGGGCGACCAGTACGAACACTGGTCGAAGACCGAACACGCGAAGGCCTACGAGAACCTCGGCACCGACAAGGCCAAGGAGGTCGGCAAGAAGCACGGCGTCGACGATCCGCAGAAGAGCGAGAAGTGTCTCGAGTGCCATGTCACGGCCTACGGCCTCGACAAGAAGGAGATCAAGGGCAGCTTCAAGATGGAGCTCGGTGTGCAGTGCGAGAGCTGCCACGGTCCGGGCGAGGAGCACCAGAAGAAGCGCTTCGCCGAGGCGATGAAGAAGGACGCGGCCCCTTCGCCGATCACGGCCGAGGAGATCCACGCCGAGCGGTCGATGAACACCTGCGGCAAGTGCCACAACGAGAAGAGCCCGACCTACAAGCCGTTCTGCCTCAAGGAGCGCATGGAGAAGATCGAGCACCTCGACCCGCGCAAGAAGCGCACCGACGAGGAGCTCGCCAAGCTGCGCGCCACCGACGATCCGAACTGCAAGATCCACCCCACGAAGGACGCCGCCGCGAAGAAGGACGACAAGAAGCAAGACGGCAAGTAGTCGCCCCTCGCCGCGTCAGACGACGGCCACGTTCTCCCGCGTGAGCACGTGGCCGTTCTCGTTCCGGTCAGCGCTGTTCGATGCCGAGCTTCTGCAGGATCGCCGGATCGGCTTCCTTCTCGGCGAGCACCGAGTGGCACTTGCTGCACTCGAACGAGATCGACTCGCCGTCCGCGTCCTCGTGCTGGCCGTCGTGGCAGCGCATGCAGCCGCGATGCCCGATGAAGTTGGGGTAGGTGCCCCAGGTCACCTTCATCTCGGGATGCACGTTGCGCAGCCAGATGTCCGCGACGACGCCGGC
Organism: Planctomycetota bacterium; assembly: GCA_036274315.1. GTDB lineage: Bacteria > Planctomycetota > UBA1135 > UBA1135 > UBA2386 > DASVAL01. Next base: position 45,454 of record DASUFY010000333.1, read on the forward strand.
GGAACGCTGCAGCAGCGGGCGCTGGGCCTCGGCGAGCCCCCCGTCCTGACCATAGGCCTGCTCGAGGTCGCGCAGGATGTCGGCGCGCGCCGTCGCCTGGGTCCAGGGCTTCTGCAGAGCGGCCAGCGCGAACTTGCGGATGCTCGGCAGTTCCCGCGCGATCCTGCCCGCGGCGATGGCCTCGTCGACGGCCGCGTCGGGCTCCTGTTGGTGGTGGCCGGGCTGGTTGTGGCAGTCGATGCAGTCCATGCGCCGCTGTTCGCCGGCGGGGCGTTTGGTCGGATCGGCGCCGTTGGCCGTGAAGATGCGCTCCTTGCCGTCGGGCGCGACCCAGCGGATCCAATCGATCTTCTCGCGGTGGCCGTCGGTGCTGACGAAGGAGATGTCGGTGCCCGGGCTCGCGTGCCAGTGGATGCCCGTCGTCGAGCCGTCCTTCAGCGTGCCGCCGATCTTCATGAGCACCACGTTCGTGGTCGGCGTGACCGCGGCGTCGTCCCCGAAGTGCTGCCGCACGACGAGGCGGTCCTTGCTCTCCCGGCCGGACCAATGGCAGCTCTCGCAGATCTCGTTGGCGGGGCGCAGCGTGTGCACGGGCGTCGGAATCGGCCTCTGGTGCGTGTCGAAGGCCAGCGAAGCGACCTGCCGCAGACCCGACATCTTGGCCTTCAGGAACGACTGCACGCCGGGACCGATGTGGCACTCGACGCACGCGATCTTGGCGTGCGGCGCGTCGAGCGCGGTCACGTAGGTCGGGTACATCACCGTGTGGCAGACGGTGCCGCAGAATTGCTGGCTGTCCATGTAGTGCATGGCCTCGTAGCCCGCGGTGCCGACGGTCGCGAGGTTGACCAGCGTCAGCACGCCGAGCACGGGCAGCAGCCGCATGGGCTTGTCCACGAGCACGGCCATGCGGGCGCGAAACTGGGCGCGGTAGACCAGCAGGCCGACCGGCATCAGCACGATGCCGAACACGAACAACGCCGGCAGCAGCACCGCAGCGAACAGGCCGAGGTAGGCACCGTGGGCCCCGCCGTGCAACGCCAGGTAGACGAACGTCGTCACGAACGCCATGAACGAGAGGGTCGTGACGACGGCGCCGGTGGCCGTGATCCAGTTCGATCGGAGGATGCGCAGGAAGCGTTGCATGGTCGGGGCGACGGCGTTGTGGCGTGGTGCTCTCGGACACGGAGTCCGAGAGTCGGGACGATGCGGCACCGGCACGCTTGGTGCAATGCACCAGTCGGCCCTGCTGCGGGCAGGGTCGCGCCGATACGCACTCTTGCGTAGAGAACCACGCCCTCCCCGTCGAGGCTCGACCATGGACCCGGAGCACCCACCCACGTTGCGAGGAGATGCCTCGATCGACTCCCAGCTCGACGACCTGCGCGCGCAGCTGCAGACGTTGCGCGATCGGGTGCTCAACCTCGAGCGCGCGACGCCGTACCAGAACCCCGCCGACGACGGCGCCGCCGTCGAGTCCGGCGACGCGGGTCGGTCGTGGCTCTCGCACTCGGCCGTGCTGCGCCGCGTCGCGACGATCTCGTTCGTGCTGGTCATCGCGCTCGTGCTGCGCACACTGACCGAGGGTGGCATCGTCGACCCGGTGCTCGGCGTGTGGCTCGGCATCGGCTACGCGGTGCTGCTGATGGCCGTCGGCTGGCGCAACCTCGCCAGGAACCGCTCCGGACAGCGTGTCTTCACGGTCTGCGGCGCGGTGCTGCTGTGTACGCTCGTGCTCGAGACCCATGCGCGCTTCGACTACCTGGGCGCGGCGACGGCCCGCGGCCTGCTGGCCGCGACGCTGCTCGCCTCGGTCGGGCTCGGGGTGCGCTACCGTACGCCGATCGTCGTCGAAGCCGGCGCCCTGACCGCGGCGACGACGGCGCTCGTGATCGGCTTCCCGCTGCCACACTTCCCGTTCGCGGCGTCGATGCTCGTGCTCGCGACGCTCGCGGGCACGGCGCTGATCGGCGTGCGCCGCGCCGCGTGGATGCACTGGGTGGCGCTCGCGCAGCTGTTCTTCTTCTGGCTGCTGTGGGCGATCAAGCTGCAGGCAGCGCTCGACCACCCCGAAGCGATCGCACCCGAACTCATGCTCG
>DASUFY010000334.1:0-5751 GCA_036274315.1 Planctomycetota bacterium
CTACCGCTCCGGCGGGCGCCTGACGGCGCCCTTGGAGCGGGAGAGACCGGTTCTGAACGACCCGACCGCGCGGCGCAGTGCCTCACCAACCGACGAATACCGCAAGCGGCCGCCTCGTCACCGGCGTGGCAGGATCACGAACGCGAGCGCGCCGACGAGCAGCAGCGCGACCAGCAGCACGATCCAGCCGGGGATGCGGCGCTCACGCTCGGGCTCGCTCATGTCTTGGTGCTCCCGAACAGCACGATGCCGAGCGCACCGAAGACGATGGTCGGGGTCCAGGCCGCGACGATGGGATGCAGCTGGCCCTGTTGGCCGAGGCTCTGGCACGTCAGGTCCAGCAGCATGTAGCCGCCACAGAGCGCGATGGCCATCAGCAGCCGTTCGATGCGGCTGCCGCGTTCGTAGAACACCGCCAGCGGCAGCGCGAGCAACAGCAGGATCAGGTTGGCGAGCGGAAAGGTGATGTGCCGGTGCAGCGCCAGGCGCACGTCGGCGCGAGTCGGCCGACTGACGGTGAGATCGAGCAGGTCCGTGTACGACAACATCTCGGGCTCGATCGTGTCGCGACTCTGCTGCAGCACGATCGCGGGCGTCAGGTCGGGCCGTTCCAGCCACTGCTGCGGCGTGGCGTGGATCGTCGAACCGACCCGACGGTGCAGCCAGCCGTTGCTCAGTCGCCAGTCGTGTTGCGACGCGTCCCAGGCGGCGCCCTCGGCCTTGGTCAGCGTGGCGTCGGCGGGCAGAGCCCCTTCGACCAGCAGGTTGACCCCCTTCATGGTGGTCGTCAGCGGATCGTACTCGCGCACGTACATGGACCCCCTGCTCTCGTTCACGAGGTACTTCAACGACACGCTGTTGGGCTTGAGCAGGTTCTCGCTGGTCACGATCGACGATCCGACGCGCGGCACGACCCACTGCCAACAGGCGGCCATCGCGGCGCCCGCGAGCAGGCTGGCGAGGAGCATGGGCAGGAGCACACGATGGATGCTGCGGCCGACGAACAGCATGGGCACGACCTCGTTGGCGTTCTGCAGCCGCGCGACCGCGAACATGCCGGCGATGACCATCGCGAACGGCGTGACCGTCGTGAACAACACGGGCACCAGATTGAGGTAGAAGCGCCCGAGGTAGATCGCGAGGTCGATGCCGCCGAGACCCTGCGTCGCGGCGCCCTCGATGTAGCGGGACAGGTTGTTGAGCAGATCGACGACGATCGTGATGAACAGGAAGAACAGCATCGCGGCGCCGAACGCGCCGGCGACGATGCGCGCGATGTAGCGGTCGAGCAGCGTCACCGGCGCAGCTGCCTCCAGCACAGCGGCACCCCGAATGCGAGCAGCAGCAGGGCCGGCATCCAGCTGCTCCAGGGCATGCCCGTCGATTGCATGAGGCGGGCGCCGAGCACCTCGCCGACGTAGAAGATGGCGAGCGGCACGAGCGCGAGCACGAGCGCGAGCACGCGGCCACGTTCGCGCGCGAACTCGGCGATGCAGAAGCCGATCGGCGCGAGCAGCAGGGGCAGCAGCGCGAAGCAGCAGCGCCGGAACAGCGTGTAGACGGCTGCCCGGGGATCCAGGTGCACACCGCGCAGCACCTCGGCGAGCAACTGGTCGCTGCGCAGATCCGCGTCGTTGTCCTCGCGTCGCTCGCGGTTGGCGATGTCGTACAGCGACAGCGAGATGGGTATCGCCGCGGTCTTGAAGCCGCCGATGGGATCGTAGACCTCTTCCAGCACGATCGAGATGTCGTCCGAAGCGTCGTCGGGTAGCGGAAAGTTCACGCGCTCCACGTGCACGATCGGTGACTCCATCCTGTTCATGGGACGCGGGGAGTAGAGCGTGCAGTCGAGGAAGTCGGCGCCTTCGCGGCGCCGGAGCGTCATGACGTAGCCGGTGTCCCCGAGCCGGATGCGGTCGCTGCCGAGATTGAGGTTCAGGAACGTATTGCGCACGACCTCGGCGATGACGCGGTACTTGCGATAGTGCACGTCGGGGATCACGTAGTGCAGCGCGAAGGACCCGACGACCGACAGCACGATGCCGAGCAGCATTGCGGCGGTCAGCGGCACGCGCGGCGCGATGCCGGCGGCGCGGATGGCGATCAGCTCACGGTCTTGTGCCGCGCGCGTGAACGTCAGCACGGTGGCGATCAGGAACGCGATCGCCAGCAGATGCGGCAGCGAATCGAGCGCGAAGAACAGCGTGATCAGCGCCGCGTCGAGCATGTCGCCACCCTGGGAGCGCTGGATGCCGCGCGCGACCGACGACACGAGCACGACGGCGAAGAGCACGAGGAACGTGATCCCCGCGTTGATCGACAGTTCCTTCAGGTAGTATCGGTGCAGCTTCCACATCGTGTCCGCCCAATGGTTCCGCAAGGCCCCACGCCGAGCAACGTTCCCCTGCCGCAATCCACCGAGCTGACCTGCGGTCGCGCCAGCGCCAGGGCCTCGGTGCAGATCGCGGCCGCCCTGCGCACGTTGCTCGCCCACGACGTCGGCGAGTGGGACCGGCACGGCTTCGTGCGCACCAAGGAGCGCACGGTGCGCAGCGTGCTCGCGGGCGAGCTCGGCGACGTGCCCGTGCACATCAAGGTCTTCCGGGCCGACACGCTCGCGGACCGCACCCGCGACCGGCTGCGCGGCCCGCAGGGCGAACGCGAGGCCGCGAACCTCGTGCGCGCCGCGGCGATGGGCCTGCCCACCGTCGAGCCGCTGGCCTGCGGCACCGCCGTGGACGGCGAACTGCTGCGCAGCTTCCTCGTGACGCGCACCGTCGCGTCGGGCCGGCCGTTCACGTTCTCGGCGGCGACGCGGGCGCAACGCCGCGCGGGCGCGCTGCTGCGACGCATGCACGACCACGGCTGGTTGCCCGGTGACCTGCACCCCGGCAACCTGCTCGTCGACGCCCACGACGAGCCGTGGCTGCTCGACCTGACCTCCGTGCAGCACGCCGGCGAACCCGGCGTGCGGCGACGTGCGGCCGCGCTCGCGTTCTTCTGCCACGACCTCGATGCAGGAGCGCTCGACCCCGCGGCGCACGAACTGCTGGCCGCCTACGTCACGGCCGGTGCCGGTCCGTCGATGGCACTCGACCCGGCGCTGCACCGGGAGCTGCGGCTCGCCACCAAGCGCTGGCGCGCGCGCGCGCTGCCGGCCTTCGGGCGGCGCTGCACGCGCAACTGCCGCCACACCGAAGTGCCGCCGCGACGTCGCGGCCTGCCGCGCTGGCACTGGCACCTCGACGGCGGCGGCGACCAGGCGACGCTGCGCGCCCGCTGCGCCGCGCTGGCCGACGCACCGGGCGTGCCCGACAAGACCGGTCGCCGCGGCTCGGTGTGGTTGCTGCCGGATCTCGTCGTCAAGGAACGCGACGCAGGCACGGCGCGGCGGCTCTGGCAGTCGTCGTACTGGCTGCTGTTCGCGCGCGTCGCGGCCGCACCGCCGATCGCGCTGCGGCTGCACGGCGGCCGCGGGCTCGTGTTCGCGGCCCGGGTCGCCGAGCAGTCGCTTGGCGCCGAACTCGCGGCCGGCCGCCTCGATGCGCGCGCCGTCGAGCGCGCCGCCGCCTCGCTGGGCAGGAACGTCGCGCGTCTGCACGCCCACGGGCTCGGCAACCGCGACCTGAAGCTCGACAACCTCGTGCGCGACCCCGACAGCGGCGAAGTCTGCATGGTCGACCTCGACGGCATCTCGCGCGGGTCGGCGACCGACACACGCGGGCGCGGGCGCGACCTCGGCCGCCTGCTCGCGGCCTTCCGCGCCGCGGGCGAACCCGGTGGGGCCATGACGATGCGCACCTTCCTGCGCCACTACCTGCGTGCGAGCCGGAGGCTCTTGCACGAACCGGAGCTGCAGCGTGTGCTGCTGCGCGCGCAGCAGCGTGCCGGCCAGTGGGCGAGCGCGCACGCGTGAAGCGCTGACGAGCCGCCCGAGCTGCTGGCTCAGGCTAGACGAACTGCAGCTGCGCCAGGCGCTGGCGCAGCTCCTCGCCGCCGCCATCGAGCACGTCGAGCGTCTTGCCGTCGCGGTAGTGCCGTTCGACGTGGTACTCGACCGTGTAGCCGTAGCCGCCGTGGATCTGGATCGACTCGTCGGCCGCCGCGACCATCGCGTCGACGGCGGCGAGTCGCGCGTGCAGCGCGGCTTCGACCGCGGGCTCGCCGAGATCGGCCAGACGTGCGGCGTGGTAGACGAGGTGACGAGCGGCCTCGACCTGCCGCCGGCACTCGACGAGCTTGCGCGCCACGGCCTCCTGTTTGAGCAACGGCTTGCCGAACGCGATGCGTTCGCCGGCGTGCCTCTTCGCGGCCGCGATCGAAGCCGCGCCGCTGCCGATCGCGAGTGCACCCACGCCGATCCAACCGGCGAGCTGCGCGCGCGCGATCGCTGCGGCGGCCGCCTCACCGCTGGCCAGCACGGTGGCCGGCGCGGCGTCGAACCGGACGCTGGCACAGCCGGCGCTCGCGAGACCGAGGCAACGCAACGCGGTGCGTTCGGTGGCTTCCGGGGCGACCGAGGCGAGCACGGCTTCGCCGTCGCGACTCGCGGCGACGACGAACGACTGCGCCTGCGCGGCCCCGGACACCATCGCCGCGGTGCCCGACACGCCCTGCTGCGACAGCTGCAGGCGATGCTCGGGCCCGACGAAGCTCGCCAGCACCGCTCCCGCGGCCACCTCGTCGAGGGCGCCGGCCCCGGCACTCTCGAGCGACAACACGCTCTGGGTCTGGCCGATCCAGAGGCGCGCCAGCGAAGCGCTGTGCATGCCGATCGCATCGAGCGACGCCGCATAGGGCACGAAGCCCATGCCGGCGCCGCCGTTCGCCTCGGCGACGAGCAGCCCGAACAGGCCCAGCTCGGCCAGACCATCGAACTCCGTGCGCACGAAGGCGCGCTGTTCGTCGTGTTCGAGAGCCTTCGGCGCGACCACGTCACCGACGTACTTGCGCACGGTGTCGACGATGAGGTCCTGGTCTTCGGTCAGTTGCAGGTTGTGCATCGCGGTCTCGGTCGTTGGCAGAAGACAGGTGCCGGCTCGGCTCGCGCTAGCGGCCACCTTGCCAGAAGTACAGGAAGCGCGGGCCCGTGGATCCGGCCAGCAGGCTCGTCAGCGACTGCTCGACCGGTGTCTCGTGGGCGACGGCTCCGAACAGCAGGTCGGCGAGGCCCACGCGGCGCCGGCGCTCGACGATCGTGACCGGCTTGCCGACCTTCGCCTCGAACCACGCCAGCGCCGCTTCGTGGTCGCCGATCTCGTCGATGAGGCCGTTGGCCAGCGCCTGCCGGGCGGAGTAGATCGCACCGGTCGCAACGGCGAGCACCTGGTTGCGGTCGAGGTTCGGGCGGCCGTCGTCGACGACGCTGACGAACTGGTCGTAGAGCTCGTCGACGATCCCGGTCAGCAGTTCGCGTTCGTCTTCGCGCATCGGGCGGGTCGGCGACAGGATGTCCTTGAACGGCGTGCGATCCGACTTGATCGCGATCTGGTCGACGCCGAGGTGCTTGGCCGCCTCGGCGAAGTTCCAGGCGCTCATGATCACGCCGATGCTGCCGGTGATCGTCGTGCGCTGCGCGATGATGTGCTCGGCGGCCGCGGCGACGTAGTAGCCGCCCGACGCGGCCATGTCGCCGAACAGGGCCAGCACGGGCTTCTTGGGCTGCTCGCGGCGGAAACGCCGCACCATCTGGTAGATGACGTCCGAGTCCGTGACCCCACCGCCCGGGGAGTCGATGAACAGCAACACGCC
>DASUFY010000335.1:0-10397 GCA_036274315.1 Planctomycetota bacterium
CGTTCTAGCTCGCGGTCGCGGGCAGGTCGTGCACGGAGAGCAGCCCGTGCCTTCGCCAGCCGATCGTGAGCATCCAGGTGTGCGCGTCCGTGACGGGGCGCGGCATCGCTTCGATGCCGCGCACCTTCACGGTCTCCCGGAACCCGTCGAACCACGGCGCCGAAGTGAACACGTCGATCGCCTGCCGCACCGTGACCTCGCGTCCTTCGGCCGCGTGCTTCTTCCCGTTCGCCAGCACATAGACGAGCGCGTTCCGCACCTCACGCGGCGTCTTCAAGATGCGATCGTGGTAACGATCCGCGAATACGCTGCCGCGGCGCGCCCACAGCTTGTTCAGCGCCTTCGCAATGCGGATCAGCAGGCCCTGCACGCCGCGCGAGAGCGCGCGGCGGTCGCGCGCTTCGACGAGCAGGTGCAGGTGGTCGTTGAGCACCGCGTAGTGGGTGAGGCGGAAGCCGTTGCGGTCGCAGCCGGCGGCGAACGCGGCGCGCAGCGCCGCGTATTCGCGCCGGCTGCGCAGGCGCTGCAGTCCTCGCTGCAACTTCAGCGTCACGTGGGCCGGAAACCGCGCCGCCAAGGCGGCGCGCGGCGCGTGGCTGACGCCGGCCTTGTCGCCGTTCGGTTTGCGGCCAGCTCCAGCGCGGCGGCCGCCGTTCTGGCGGAACGGCAGCACGCCCTGCTGCGGCTTCCTGCGCTTGCGAACACTGGCGGCCATTGTGATTCGGCAGATATTAGAGACTGCGGCACACTTGTCAAGCGGGTGTTGGCCAGATGTTCGGCCGGTCACCGACTCGAGCGACTGGCGTTCGATGCACGCCGAGCAGGTTCGGGATCCGCCGTGCCTCGGGCGTGCCAGCGAACCACATCGCCGCTGCGGAACGGCACGACCTCGCCAGGTCAGGCTCCTGGTCCGCCGGCGAAGCGGGCGACGGGCTCGCACCGGCGCCCATGCAACCCCGTGGTGGCAGGCCGAACGAACGCCCGCTAGCCTGTGCGCCCCTGCATGGTGCACGTCGTCTTCGCCATTCCATTCGCGATGGAGAACACCCTGCGCTTCGCGCGCGCGGTGGCGGCGTTGCCCGGCGTGCAGCTCAGCGTCGTCTCGCAGGACCCGGCCGCGAAGTTCCCGGTCGACTTCCGCGACCGGCTGGCGGGCTTCCAGCAGGTCGAGGACGCGATGCGCGCCGAGGACCTCGCCGCGGGCGTGCGCGCGATGGCCCGCCACGCGGGTCCGGCCGAACGGCTGCTCGGTGTGCTCGAACCGCTGCAGGAACCGCTGGCCATCGTGCGCGAACAGCTGCGCATCCGGGGCATGGACGCCGCGACGGCGCGCAACTTCCGCGACAAGGCGGTCATGAAGGACCTGTTCCTCGCGCACCACATCGGCTGCGCGCGCCACAGCCTGTGTGCGACGGTCGCCGAAGCGCTCGCGTTCGCACAGCAGGTCGGCTACCCGATCGTCGCCAAGCCGCCGGCCGGCGCCGGCGCCAAGGCGACCGCCCGCTGCGCGTCGGCCGGCGAGCTGCAGGCGTTCCTCGCGGCGGCGAGGCCCGCCGTGGGCCGCGAGGTGCTGCTCGAGGAGTTCGTGCAGGGCCAGGAGTTCTCGTTCGACTCGGTCACGCTGCACGGCCAGCACGTGTTCCACAACATCTGCAGCTACCTGCCGACGCCGCTCACGGTGATGGAGAACCCGTGGATCCAGTGGTGCGTCGTGCTGCCGAGGGACCTCAGCGGGCCCGAGTTCGCCGAGATCCACCGCACCGGTCCGCGCGCGCTGAGCACGCTCGGCATGTGGACCGGCATGACCCACCTCGAGTGGTTCCGGCGCCCCGATGGTTCGATCGCGATCGGCGAGGTCGCGGCGCGGCCGCCCGGGGCGCAGTTCATGACGCTCATGAGCTACGCCTGCGACACCGACATGTATCGCGCGTTCGCGCAGCTCATGGTGTTCGAGACGTTCGTTCCGCCGCCGCGCCGTTACGCGGCCGGTGCCGCCTACCTGCGCGGCCAGGCGCCGAACGGCAAGCCGGACGCCGTGATCGCCGCCGTGCACGGGCTCGAGCAGCTGCGCGAAGCGCTCGGCGATCTCATCGTCGAGGCGCGCCTGCCGACGCTCGGCAAGGCGCCGAGCACGAGCTACGAAGGCGACGGCTTCGTCGTCGTGCGCCATCCCGACACCAAGGTCGTCGCCGCCGCCGTGCAGAAGGTCGTGCGCACGCTGCGCGTCGAACTGGCCTGATCCGCCCGAGTCCCATGCAAGTCATCTACCTGAGTCCAGGGTTCCCGGCCGAGATGCCGCTGTTCGTTCGCGGCCTCGCGCAGGTCGGCGCCAAGGTCTACGGCGTCGGCGACCAGCCGAGCTCGGCGCTGGCCCCCGAGGTCAAGGAGTCGCTGACCGGCTACCTGCAGGTGCGCTTCGACGACGAGAACAAGGTCGCCGAGCAGGTGCGCAATTGGCTGCGCGGCCGCTCGATCGATCGCGTCGAGTGCATGTGGGAGCGCCTCATGTACCTCGCGGCCAGCCTGCGGCAGGCGTTCGGCGTGCCCGGCATGTCGATGGAGCAGACGGTCGTGTTCCGCGACAAGGAGCGCATGAAGCAGGCCGTCGAACGCGCCGGGTTGCGGGTGCCGCGGCACGGCCGCGCGCGCAGCAAGCAGGAGGCCTGGGCCGCCGTCGAACATGTCGGCTTCCCGGCGATCATCAAGCCCATCGACGGCGCTGGCAGCAAGGACACGTTCCGCTGCGGCGACCGGGCCGAGTTCGAGCAGATGCTGCAGCGCACCGCGCACGTGCCCGAGGTCTCGGTCGAGGAGTACATCGAGGGTGAGGAACTGACCTACGACACCGTCTGTGCCAACGGCCGCATCCTGTTCGACAACGTCTCGCTGTACCGGCCCAAGCCGATGATCCTCGCGCAGAACGAGTGGATCTCGATGCAGAACATCGTGCTGCGCGACATCCACGCCGACCTGCCGCGCCCCGGCGTCGAGCTCGGCCGCGGCGTGCTGCAGGCGCTCGGCTTCCAGACCGGCTTCACGCACATGGAGTGGTTCCGCACGCCGTCGGGCGAGGCGGTGTTCGGCGAGATCGGCGGCCGGCCGCCGGGCGCGCGGCTCGTGCACGCGATGAACTACTCGTGCGACATCGACCTGTTCCGCGGCTGGGCCGAAGCGACCTGCCGCGGCCCGGCGTCGAGCTGGGGCGCGGCGTGCTGAAGGCGCTCGGCTTCCAGACCGGGTTCACGCACATGGAGTGGTTCCGCACCGCGGCCGGCGAGGCGGTGTTCGGCGAGATCGGCGGGCGGCCGCCCGGGGCACGTCTCGTGCACGCGATGAACTACTCGTGCGACATCGACCTGTTCCGCGGCTGGGCCGAGGCGGCGTGCTACGGCAGCCTGAGCCAGGACACGACCAAGAAGTACAATGCGTCGATGATCTTCAAGCGCGCACAGGGCCAGGGCACGGTGCGCGCCTACGTCGGCCTGTCGGATCTCATGCAGCGCTATGGCCAGCACGTCGCGACGATCGAGCTGACGCCGATCGGCCAGCCCAAGCGGGACTGGCGCCAGGTGGTCGTCGGCGACGGCTGGATCGTCGTGCGGCATCCCGACCTCGCGTTCACGCTCGAGATGTCGGAGCGCTTCGTCAACGACCTGCGGGTCGTCGCCGAATGAGCACCACGCTGCTGCGGGCGAACGGGCGAGCGGCGCTGCTGGGTGCGCTGCTGGCGACGTTGCCGGGCTGCGGCGACGCCGGAGCCGGCGCGAAGCAGCGCGGTGTTGGCCAGGCGAAGCCCGAAGTGGTGCACCTGCATCTCGTCACGACGGCGCCGCACGACCGCACGGTGCAGGTGACGGGCACGCTGTCGGCGCAGGAGGAACTCGTGCTCGGCATGCAAGTGGCCGGCCGGCTGCAGACACTCGCGGTCGACGTCGGCGACCACGTCGATGCGGGTGCCGAGATCGCGGCGCTCGACCGCCGCGACTTCGAACTCGAGTGCAAGCTCGCGACGGCGACGCTCGCGACCGCGCGCGCGCGGCTCGGTGGCGACGACGCCGTGGACCTCGCGAAGTTCGACATCGAAGCGACGGCGCCGGTGCGCGAGGCGCAGGCCGTGCTGCAGGCCGCGCAGGTGCAGCGCGACCGGCTCGTCGAGCTCGTGCAGGAGAACCTCCGGCCGCCGTCCGAGCTCGAGACCGCGGATGCCGCGCTCGGCGTGGCGAAGAGTCGCCTGCAGCGCTCGCGCGACGACGTGCGCACCTGGTACGCCGAAGTGCTGCAGCGCGGCATCGAGGTCGAGCAGGCCGACAAGCGCCTCGCCGACTCGCGGCTGGTCGCGCCGTGGTCGGGCCGCATCGCGGCGCGCCACGCGACGGCTGGGCAGTTCCTCGCCGCCGGTGCGCCGGTCGTCACGCTGCTGCGCGTCGATCCGCTGCGGCTGCAGCTGCGGGTGCCCGAACGAGCGTCCGCGGGCGTCGCACTCGGCCAGCGCGTCGAGTTCACGGTCGATGGCCGCGAGGGGGAGACCCGCAGCGGCCGCATCGTGCGCGCCGCGGCGGGTGTCGATCGCAGCGACCGCACGCGCAGCGTCGAGGCCGCGATCGCGAACCCCGATGGCTCGCTGCTGCCGGGCGGCTTCTGCCGCGCCCGCATCGTCACGGCCGAGGCCGAGCCGGTGCTCGTCGTGCCGAAGACGGCGGTGTCGACGTTCGCCGGCATCGACCGCGTGTTCACGGTGGAGCCGGGCGAGCCCGCGCGGGCACGGAGCCGGGTCGTGCAGGTCGGCCGCGACTTCGGCGACGCGTGGGAAGTGCTGCAGGGCGTGCAGGCCGGTGATCGCGTCGTGCTCGCCGCGGGCGGCCTCGTGCACGACGCCGCCGTGGTGGTCGTCGACTAGCCCGGTCCCAGGAGCCCACAGGAAACACCGTGCAGAAGCTCGCCGAAGTCTGCATCCAGCGACCCGTGTTCGCGACCATGCTCGTGCTGGCCATGGTCACGGCCGGCGCCGTCGGCTTCTGGAAGCTGTCGGTCGATCGGTATCCCGCGGTCGACCTGCCGACCGTCACCGTGCGCACGCAGCTGCCCGGCGGTTCGCCCGAGGAGGTCGAGGTCTCGGTCAGCTACCCGATCGAGGAGGCGGTGAACACCGTCGAGGGCATCTCGGAGCTGCGGTCGATCTCGGGCTCCGGCACCTCGGTCGTGCTGGCCACGTTCGAGCTCGACCGCGACATCGACCTCGCGGCGCAGGACGTGCGCGACCGCGTGGCGCGTGTGCTCGCACGGCTGCCCGACGACGTCGAGCCGCCCGTGGTCTCCAAGTTCGACAACGACAGCACGCCGATCCTGACCCTGGCCCTGTCGGGCAACCGCCCGATCCGCGAACTGACCGAGATCGCCGACAAGCGGCTCAAGCGCGAACTCGAACGCGGCCGCGGCGTCGGCGAGGTGCGCCTCGTCGGCAACCTGGAGCGTACGATCAACGTCTGGATCGACGCCGACCGGCTCGCGGCGTTCGACCTGCCGGTCGAGACGGTGCGGCGCGCGCTGTCGCGCCAGAACAGCGACGGACCCGGCGGCAACGTCACCGACGAACGCACCGAACGCACGCTGCGCACCGTCGGCCGCATCGCCGACCCGCGCGCCTTCGACGAGCTCGTCGTCGCGACGCGCAACGGCGCGCCGATCCGCATCAAGGACCTCGGCTCGGCCGAGGACGGCACCGAGGAGCCGCGTTCGTTGGCCCGGCTCGACGGCGTGCCGACCGTCGTGCTCGAGATCCGCCGGCAGTCGGGTGCCAACACGGTCGCCGTCATCGAAGGTGTGCAGGCCGCCGTCGACGAGCTGCGGCGCACGCTGCCCGGCGACCTGCGGCTCGAGGTGGTGCGCGACCAGTCGCGCTACATCCGCGCCGCGCTGCACGAGATCGAGTTCCACCTCGTGGCGGGATCCATCTTCGCGGCGCTCGTCGTGTTCTGGTTCCTGCGCAGCTGGCGCGCGACCTTGATCGCCGGCATCGCGATCCCGGTCTCGGTCGTGACCACGTTCGGCGCCATGTGGGCGCTGGGCTTCACGCTGAACGGCATCACGATGCTCGCGCTCGTGTTGATGGTCGGCGTCGTCATCGACGACGCGATCGTCGTGCTCGAGAACGTGCAGCGATGGGCCGACGAGAAGGGTGTGCCGCCGTTCGCGGCGGCGCGCGGCGCCACCAAGGAGATCGCGCTCGCCGTGATGGCGACGACGCTGAGCCTCGTCGTGATCTTCGTGCCGGTGTCGTTCATGTCGAGCATCAGCGGCCGCTTCCTGTTCCAGTTCGGCATCACGTCGGCGGTCGCGGTGCTGGTCAGCCTGATCGTGTCGTTCTCGCTGACGCCGAGCATGTGCGCGCGGCTCGTGCGCGCGGGCAGCGGCACGGCCCGCGCGCGCGAGTCGGCCACCGAACGCTTCTATCTGTGGGCGCTGCGCGGCTGCCTGCGCTGGCCGTGGGCGACGCTGGCCGTGGCGGCGCTCGTCGTCGCGAGCGTCGTGCCGCTGTACGGGATCGTGCGTCAGGACTACATCCCGAGCGACGTCGACGAGGGCGAGTTCGAGATCAACATCAGCGGCCCCGAGGCCGCGAGCGTCACGGCCATGGACCAGGTGCTGCGCGCGGTCGAGGCCGAACTGAAGCAGGTGCCGGCCGTGCGCACGGCGCTGACGACGGTCGGCGGCGGCTTCCTGAGCGGCGTCGCGTCGGGCGGCGTCTACGTGCGCATCGCGCCGCACGAAGATCGGCGCTTCTCGTTCGGGCGGTTGTGGTCCTGCTTGCTCGCGGGCGACCCGCTGGCGGCGTTCCGCGGCAACTACACGCAGCGTGAGGTCATGTCCGAGATCCGCCGGCGTCTGCGCAAGCTGCCCGACGTGCGGCCGTCGGTGCGCAACCAGCGCAGCTTCAACCTCGGCGGCGGTCCGTTCGAGATCGACTTCTCGATCCGCGGCCCCGATCTCGTTGCGCTGGCCGACTACTCCGAACGGCTCAAGGAGCAGGCCATGGCCACCGGGCAGTTCGTCGACCTCGACACGACGCTGCGGCTCGAACGGCCCGAGCTGCGTGTGCAGATCGACCGGCAGCGTGCGGCCGAGCTCGGCGTCGACACCCAGGACATCGCGTCGGCGCTGCGGCTCATGGTCGGCGGCGCGACCGAGGTCTCGCGCTACCGCGACCCGCTGCTCGACGAGGAGTACGACGTGCGGCTGCGGCTGCGTGCACCCGATCGCGAGCGGCCCGAACGCATCGGCGAACTGCGCATCGGCCGGCAGGACGGCGGCACCGTGCGGCTCGACAACCTCGTGCACATCGAACCGGCGAGCACGGCGTCGCGCATCGATCGTCTCGACCGGCAGCGGCAGGCCAGCGTACGCGGTGGCCTGGCGGCCGGCACGGCGCTCGCCGACGGCATCGCGACGCTGCGCCGCCTGGCGGCCGGACTCGACATGCCGCCCGCGTACACGACGGCGATATCGGGCCGCGCGCGCGAACTCGAGCGCACGGGTGGCGAGTTCGTGCTCGCGTTCCTGCTCGCGGTCGCGTTCATGTACATGATCCTCGCCGCGCAATTCGAGAGCCTCGTGCAGCCGTTCGTGATCCTGCTGGCGCTGCCGCTCGCGGCGCCGTTCGCGCTGCTGTCGCTGTGGATCGGCGATCAGACGCTCAACCTCTACTCGGCGCTCGGCGTGCTCGTCTTGTTCGGCATGGTCAAGAAGAACGCCATCCTGCAGGTCGACCACAGCAACAAGCTGCTCGCCAAGGGCCTGTCGCCGCTCGAGGCGATCGTGCAAGGCAGCCGCGACCGCCTGCGGCCGATCCTCATGACCACGCTCGCGTTCGTCGCGGGCATGCTGCCGCTCGCGGTTGGCGCGGGCCCCGGCGCCGAGGAGCGCAAGGCGATCGCCGTGGTCGTCATCGGCGGTCAGATGATGAGCCTGGCGCTGAGCCTGCTGCTGACACCGGTCGCGCTGAGCATGACGATGCGCGCGCGCAGCAGCGCGGTCGCCGCGCCCGCTCAGTTGCCCGTGGGCAGCGCGTAGGGGTGCTGCAGCCAGTGGCTCAGGCTCTGCTCGGCCGCGAGCGCGCGGAACTCGGCGCGCAGGCGTTCGACGTCGTCGGCCGACAGCAGCCGGCGCGCCAGCGGGAACAGGATCTGGTTCTCCTTGATCACGTGCGTGCGCGTGAGGTCGACGTAGCTCGCCACGGCCGCGGCGAGCCGGTTGCGGTCGCGCGCCCGCAGCGCCCGTTCGAGCCGCTGCCGCCAGAAGTCGCTGCGCAGGTGTTCGTCGCGCAACACCGCCGTCGGTCCGCTCGTCGTGCTGAGACCGGCGGCCTCGAGCGCCGGGAACAGCAGCCGTTCTTCCTTCTGGTGGTGCAGGCCTGCGTCGAACTCGTCGGCGAAGCGCAGCACGTCCCGCCAGAACGCCTCGCGCAGCGGCGCGTCGTGCTCGAGGCGGCGGCTCTCGCGTTCGATCTCGTCGAGGACCTGCAGGATTGTGCGGTGCTCGGCGAGCAGCACGTCGATCGGGTCGTCGTTTGCAGGCTGGAAATTCGCGCCCGGATCCATGCGCAGGCACTCTAGCTCGCCCGGCGGGCGCGGCCGGGGGGCACTAGGGCGCAGTCCGGACCGGGAAAACACCGTGCACGCGTTCGCCGTGCGCGCGCGGGTTCCGTAGAGTGCCCCGACACCCCCGACCCGCCAAGGCATGACCCAGATCACCGTTCCGGCCGCAGCATCGCGGCATCTCCGCCTCCGAACGCTGCTGACGATGCTCGGCGTCGTGGGCTTCGCGCTGGCCCCGGCCTCCGCCCAGACCCGGAAGGAACTCGGTCGAATGTGGACCTTCGAGGCCGCGCCGCTGGGCTGGTTCCAGCAGGCCTACGACTGGCAGCCGAGCCAGGAATGGCTCGACCACGCGCGCCTGTCGTCGCTGCGGCTCGGGCGCGTCGACAAGGAGCAGGCCAGTGGCTACCGGTTCTTCTGTTCGGCCTCGTTCGTGAGCCCGTACGGGCTCGTCATGACGAACCACCACTGCTCGCGCGACGGCATCACGGCCGTGCAGGGCGACAACGACTGGCTCAAGGAAGGCTTCTACGCCGGCGCCTACGAGGCCGAGGTCAAGCTGCCGGGCATGGTCGCCACGCAGTTGATCGCACAACGCGACGTGACCAAGGAGGTCGCCGAACACGGCATCGAGGCGGTGCGACAGGAGGCCGAGAAGCAGCAGCCCGAGTTGCTGCATCAGGTCATCGGTCTCTACCAGGGCGGCAACTACCAGCTCTACAGCAGCAAGGTCTACGACGACCTGCGGCTCGTCTGCGTGCCGCACGGCCAGAGCGCCCACTTCGGCGGCGACTTCGACAACTTCTGCTACCCGCGCTGGGGCCTCGACTACTCGTTCCTGCGCTGCTACGAGGGTGGTGAGCCCGCGAAGACGGCCGAACACTGCTTCCAGTGGAAGACCGCCGGCGCCAAGGAGGGCGACCTCGTGTTCGTCACGGGCAATCCGGGCAGCACGGGTCGCCTGCAGACCCATGCCCAGTGCGAGTTCCTGCGCGACCACCGGTTGCCGGCGCTCGTCGACGGCATCGTCAAGGACCTCGAGCGGCTCAACGCCGAGGCCAAGGCGAGCCCCGAGGCCGAGAAGAAGCTGCGGGCCGGGATCCTGAGCAAGGAGAACTCGCGCAAGGCGCTGCAGGGCTACCTCGACGGCCTGCGCAACCCGCGCATCATGGCGATCAAGCAGAAGGCCGAATCCGACCTGCGCGCCGCGGTCGCCAAGGACCCGGCGCTGCAGCAGAAGTACGGCGACGCGTGGGACAAGGTCGCGGAGCTGCAGAAGGCCAAGGTCAAGGCGCTCGGCGACGACGCCGCGACCGCCGAGCTGGCCAAGACCGAACGCGCCGAGAACAAGCGCATCGGCGAAGCCTGCTTCGCGGTCTACGGCACGTCGATCCCGCCCGACGCGACGATGTCGCTGCGCCTGTCGGACGGCGTCGTCAAGGGCTTTCCGATGAACGGCACGATCGCACCGTGGTTCACGACGCTCTACGGCCTCTACGCGCGGCATGCCGAGTTCGGCGGCGTGCACCCGTTCGACCTGCCGCAGATCTGGCTCGACAAGGAGAAGGAGCTCGACCTCAAGACGCCGTTCAACTTCGTCGCCACGTGCGACATCATCGGCGGCAACTCGGGCTCGCCGATGATCGACAAGGACCAGAACGTCGTCGGCCTGATCTTCGACGGCAACATCGAGATGCTCGGCAACAACTTCGTCTTCGACGACGAGGTGTCGCGCACGGTCTCCGTGCACCCGGCGATCATCGTCGAGGCGCTGCGCAAGATCTACGGCGCCGGCAAGCTCGCCGA
>DASUFY010000336.1:0-30202 GCA_036274315.1 Planctomycetota bacterium
TCGCGTTCACCCACGACGTGCCGCCCATGAAGCGGAACAGTGCGGTGGTCGAGCCGTACGGACCGGGCCACGACAGGAACAGGTCGTCGTCGCCGTCGCCATCGAAGTCGACGAACGCGGCCCGCACGCCGGACGCCGTGAACACGAACGGCAGCGCCGCGGCCGTCAGGCCGAAGGAGCACCTCATGGAGAAGGAGGGCAACTGAGGGGTACGTTCGATGATGAAGCCGCCCATGTGGGTTGTGCTGCTGCTATCCCCTGGATGATCTCGCCCGACGGCAACCTGGGGTCGGCCGCGACGGGGCACTCGATGTCGGCGGCTGTCGTCCCCGTGCGTGTACGCGTGTGGGTCGTGGCCCGCAGCCCGCGGCTCAGCGCACGACGCCGCCGACCACGGGGCTCGCCTGCAGCGGCCAGCCGGCGAACCCGCCGACGCCTTTGAACCACAACGTCAGGTTGGCGAAGGCCGGGTTGCCCGGGATCGACCATGCCGCGTTCGCGCGGCCAAGCGAGTCGGCCACCAGCACGGTGACCGCGAACGCCGACTGATCGTCGAGCCACGACGGCTGCTCGAGGAACGGCGACCAGTCGACGGTGCCGAGGAACGGGCTCGCGAACACGACGACGAAGTCGTTGGGTGCGCTCAGGTACTGGAGTGTGAACGAGCCACCCGGTTGGATCGGCTGCGGGCGGTCGACGCCGAGCAGCGTCCCTGGGGTGCCGGTCGGGCAGCCGCCCTGCGCGGCGCCCGTGAACTGCAGGCGATCGGTGCGGATCGTCGAGCCGACGGTCTGCAGTGCGCAGCCGAAGGCCTGTTGGTTGATGGTCGTGTCGCTGATCCACGCCGTCGCGCCGTTCACGGCGCTGACGCATGGGTAGTTGTTGTACGACAACAGACAGCGCGAGGCGTGCAACCGCGAGCCATCGAGCTGGATCAGCGGCGCCACGACAATGCCCGATGTCGCGATGAACCTCGTCAACACCATCGTCACGTCCGCCGCAACCACACGCAGCGTCGGGTAGCTGTTGAAACAGGAGGAGAGGTAGCAGTCCTGCAGGTGCGCGGTGGCGTGGTCCACGAGCAGCGGGGTGGCGAAGCACGTGGTGAACAGCGTGCCGTCGAACGTCGCCCGGCCACCGGCGAGGGTGACCTGGTCGAAGCCCCCGCCGACGACGTGCAGGACCTGCCCGGCGGGAATCACCCATGCGGGCGCGGCGCCGGTCGCGTCGAAGGCGCCGCGGATCGTGACCCCCTTGTCGACCTGGAACGCCGGGTAGGTGCCGGTGGCGACCTCGATGATGTCGCCGGGGCTCGCCGCCGCGACGGCGGCGCCGATGTCGGGGTAGGCGCCGGGTCCGACCGTGAGCACGCTTTGAGCCGGGATGCCCGCCGTGGCGACGAGCAACGAGAGGCTGGTTCGATTCATGACAGTTCCTCGTGGTTCGGGTGCGTCGCACGCGCCGTGCCGCGAGCCTGGCGCGGGCCGGACTGCGGCTGCAATGCCGGATCGAATCGTAGCACCGGCAGAAAACCGACGACCGGCGCCCGAATCCCGTCGCCGCGCACATCGCACGCGACCGGCTCATCCGCGACCGCACCGGCAGCCGATCGAAGTCGGGATGGCCTGGAGCGATCCACAGTCGGCGAACCTGTGCGCAGCGCGACGCCTGTGTGTGCTCGGCGCCGATGCCGGCGACGCAGTGGCGGCAGGGGTGCTTCCCGGGCTGGGAGTTCGGCGGGTCGTGGCTCGCGGTGCCAGGGGGCGCGGCCGCGGGCGCGTTCGCCGTCGCCGTGCTGTTGGCGAGCGCCGGCGGCGACGCAACCGCGCGCCGCCTGCTGCGACGCGCGTTGTCGCGCGCGTGGCTCGCTGGTGCCGCCGCTGCGCTCTACGGGGTGCCGCTGCCGTTCGGCCCGGCGGTCCCGCACGGCGTCATCGGCGCGGTGCACTGGTCGTGGCTGCACCAGACCGGAGCCGTCGGTGCGCTGACCAGCTGTGCCGGCGCGCTGTGGTGGGCGCGCGCGCTGGGCCAGCGGCTGACCGAACGGACGTGGCGGCGGTCCGCGCGCCGGCGCGCGCAGCGCGCCCGTCCTGAGTGCGACGCCACGGGCAGGCGCGAGGGTCGCGAGCGCGGGTGATGGGTTCCGGGTGGACCGGGACGCAGCCTGGATCACCTACACCCGTACATGCTGCGCACCTCAATGGCCGACCGGGACGTAGAGCTGGCTGCAGCCGGAGACGAAAGCAAGCTCGAGCAGTTGCTGCGTGAGGCCGCGCCGATGCTGCGCGCCGGGATCGCCGTCGATCCACGGTTTCGCCGCGGCTTCGATGTCGACGACGTTGCTGCAGGAGATGCCGTCGCGGTCGCGGCACCAGCGCGCACAGCCGCTCCATCAGCAGATCGGCGCCACGCTGCGCTCGCAGGTCGTCGGCGTCGAACTCGGTCATGCGCACGACGCTGGACCGTCAGCCCGATCGACTCACACGACTCGCACGGCGGCGGTGCATTGAACGGGCCGATCCGCGAAGATCCGCCGGAATGTCGGTGACGCTGCCCCGATCTCGCGACGAAGCGCGCCGAGGTTTGTTGGCGCCTGAAGGTGGGATGTCGATCACGCAACCGCCTCTATCCCCTGGCGTTCGCAGCTGCGTCGGTGCGGGCGATCGCGGGCGTGCCGACGATGGGCATCGAGCCGCACATCGGCGCCGAGCTCGCGGGCGGGCTGCTGTTGCTGTTCTTCGCCGACGCCACGGGCGGCATCTCGAAGGGCGTGCTCGACCCGGCCACGGGCATCGTCACGAACGTCACGGTGGCCGGCCCAGTGGTCCGCGCCTGTGCCTCGCTGAGGCGCTGCCGGCGACTCGCAACGGCGAGGCGATCGAGATCGCCAACGCCGTGCTCGCCTCGCCGGCCTGCCGCGATCCACACGGCCAGGCCACCGTCTATGCGCAGTTGGTCTTGGCCAAGCGTCACCGCCTCGTCGGCGAGACGCTGACGGCGAGGGCATTCGTCGAGCCGGCGCTCGCGAGCTGTCGTGCAGCGAAGACGAATCACGATTACTCGCTGTGGGCCACGTCCGAGCTCGTGCTCACGCACTTCGACCTCGGTGAGACGGCGCCGGCGCGCGACCTGCTGCTCGGCGAGACGGCGCACTTCGAACAGCGCCTGCTGGGCCTGCTCGGCGTCGTCGATGCGCGCTCGGTCGAGAACGCGCGCGCGACGATGCAGGAGTCGGTGCATTGGCTCCTGTCGGTGGACGTCAGGCCCGACCCCGGCGTGGCTGCTGCGCAGCTCGACGCGGTCCTGCGCCTGCGAGGTCTGACCGAGCGCCGGGCCAGGCTCGCGCGCGTGTTGACCGCCGCGGCGGCGAGCGACGAGCAGCTCGGGCGCGCGCGGTGCGATGCGCGCAACGCCGCCAATGCCGTGCAGCATGCGCTCGAGAAGGAAGCCGACGAGACGAGGCTGCAGGCGCTGCGGGATCGGCAGCGCGCGGCCGCGGACGAACTGGCGCGCCGCGTGCGCGAGCTGCCCGGGGCCGCGGCCGCGCTCGCACCGCGCCGGCTCAACGAGTCCGGCGAGCGGCGCAAGCAGCGCCGTACGCCCCGACCGGTGCCTCGTGGGGTCTTGCGTCCTATTGCGACTTCCTCCCACTACCCGGATCCTCGTCGCCGGCGATCCGGACGCGATCCGGGCTGGGAAGTCGTGAAGCGGCCGTTCGGCGTTCCTGCGCCGAGCGACTGGCCGGGGCGAATGCACTCCAGGTGAACCAGTTGCCGAATCCGCTCTGCAGCGTGCGCGGACCGCTCATCGAGAGTTGGCCGGCCCGAATCGCGCTGTCCAGTGCGGCCCGTCCCATGTAGACGCGGTACAGCGTGGCCGTGTCGACGACGACTTCGAGATCGCTGTCGAAGCCGGGGTGCTGGAGGCAGACGGAGACCTCGGAGGGCTCGAGGACCATCCAGTAACGCCGCTCGGGGTCGCGAAAGTCGAACTGGACCACGGTTCGATTGGGTGGGAGCCGCTGGCGATCGACGTGGCGGGCCATCCAGACGGTCAACAGGTAGGGATCGAGTTCCTCGGGCCGCGGCTCGGTGACCGACCAGGTCGCTCCCCACTCACCGACCGCAAGCAAGACCGGCAGGAGGTCGCGGCCGGCTGGCGTGAGGCAGTACTCGAGAGTGCGACCTCTTGGGCCCGTCCTGCGCTCGACGACCTTGGCGCGCTCGAGTTCGCGCATGCGATTGGCGAGGACCGAGCGCGAGATCCTCGGCAGCCCGCGTTGCAGCTCGTTGAAACCGCTCGCGCCGCCAAGCAACTCCCGCACGATCAGGAGCATCCAGCGGTCGCCGATCGTCTCGGCGGCCCTGGCAACCGGGCAGTACTGCGCGTGGCTGCGCATCGCTTCACCAAGCTAACCGCCGATTCGCGGCAGGTCTGCCAATCGCACCACTTGGTTCGAAAGTAGAACTGGTCGGCTCGGGCCGGCAAAGCATAGGGTGCGCGCATGGCGACTCGGACGGTGATACCCGAGGCGTCGGTGACGTCGCGCGTCGGCGCGCCGCCCACCGGCGCAACGTTGCGCCGAGGTGAGCTCGAACGCACCCCGGCAAACGCCTCGTGCCGTCCGACCGCCAGAGGCTCTTCGGAAGGTCCACTCACAAGGAGACAAACAATGAGCACGCTCAGACTCTCGATCGTCGCGGCCACCCTGCTGGCGGCCGAGGCCTTCACGTTCGCACAGACCGCCGGCGGCCCACCTGGGTGTTGCCAGGGTGCTTCGAAGCCCCCGACCAACGCGCGCGCCGAGCACACGAGGTCGGACACCTGTGTGCTGCCGCTTGCTGGCGCGCCGGCCGCCCAGCCGGACAAGGACGAGCAGGACCCTGTCGCTCCTGCCGCCGCCAAGGTCGACTTCAGCGTGGAGGGCATGTTCGTGGATTGCTGCTCCTGCAGGCCACCGTGTCCGTGCGAGGTGACGGAAGTGATGAAGGGGTGCGTCGGGGTGGGGGCGCACCAGATCAGCACCGGTAGGTACGCGGGGAACGACCTCGCCGGCGTGAAGATCGCTCACGCGAAGGTCGTGGGAGAGTGGGTGAACCTCTATGTCGACGTCCCGGACGAGAAGCAGTGGGCGGCGGCGGAGAAGTTCGGACGCGCGATGTTCGCCGGCTTCGGGCCGATCAAGGAGGTGAAGGCCGCCAAGATCGAGTTCTCCGGCGCGAATGGCAAGTACGCCGTGACGGTGGACGGCGGGAAGATCATGAGGCTCGAGACCGAGCCGGTGCTGGGTGGCGACGGGAAGACCCCGGTCGGGTACACCAACATCAAGAACGCGGTGAACCCGAACGTCTACCAGGGCAAGTGCGTCTTCGCCGCCTACACCGACGGGGACAAGAAGCTCACGGTGGAGAAGGGGCGCAACTCGCACTTCAACCCCATGCTGAAGAGCAGCGGGAAGATCTGAAGCAGGCATGAGCGGTGAGCGGCCCGCTGCCGTGTTGCCGCAGCGGACCGTTCGTGAAGGGCCCGCTGTGCGCGGACGTGGATGGGATCAACACCTGCGGTTCGAGCACGACGTGCGTTGTGCAGTCCCTCCACCGCTTCTTCAGACTGGTGGGTGGACGATGGGACGGCGAGGCCGGGTCGGATGGCGAGGCGGAGAACACTTGGCGGCGACCACCGACTCAGCCCCCGGCGAGGGCCGCGCTCACGGCATCTGGTCAGGCAAAACGCCTGCGACTGTGCAGCCGCGCTCCGCTCGACCGGCAGTGCGCGGTGCGTTGCGAAGCGCACGAGCGAGTGCGCATGCGCACACCTTGAAACGTCTCGTGCAGACAGCTGTATCAGACGCCATGCACAATCCTGTCTTCTTCGCCACCCTTCTCTCCCTGAACAGTCTCCTGGTCGCGCAGGTTCCAACGATCGCGGTGCGTGCGGTGTCGACACTGTCGACGAGCGCACAGAATGGCGCGGTCGCCAGTTCGCAGACGCGGCCGATCGGGCCGTTGCCAACGATCGGCAACGTGGACGCCATCGTGACGAACGGCGCAAGCCTGGTCGAGGCCAGCACGTCGTGGGGCGCGACCGCGAACGCAACGCTTGCCGGCTTCGTCGTCGAACAGCATCTTGTCGTCAGGGGCTCCACGGGCGGCAGCTGCGCTTCCGGTCCGAACGAAATCGTGTTCGGGGTCTCGTCTCCCGTGCAGCGACCCGCGATCCTGACGGTTCGGCTCAGCAAGGCCGCATCGCCCGGCACCGCCTCGACGACCGTGCTCGTCGACATCGGCAACGACGGCACCATCGATGCCACCGCGGCGAGCCCCGTGAACATGCTCAGCAAGGCCGTGTCGTTCGGTCAGCAGCCACTCGAGGTGCGCGTGGTGCTCGCAGGTGGCGTCACGCCCGGCCAGGCAACCGACGCGAGTCTCGACGACCTCGTCGTGGTGCAGGTGGAGCCCGACAACCACCTCGGTGTGCTGCCGGCGGCGGCAGGTTGTGCGAACCAGGCGGCGACGCTGCGCGCGGCTTGGGACCTCGACAGCATGCTGCTCGATGTCGACACGTCCGTGGCGACGCCACTGGTGGTAGGCGTGTTCGGGTTGTCACCGGCACCCGTGGTGTTGCCCAATGCGTCGCTGCCGCTGCCTTGCCTGCTCGTGCCGTCTCCAGACCTCTTGGTCGTCGTGACGCCGGGCGGCTTCACGCTGCACGTGCCGCCGGCGGCGCGCCCGGTGTCGATCTGGGCACAAGGTGTGCAAGTCACCGCAGCGGGGCTCGCAACCACGAACGGCTTCCTGGTTCTCGCCCCCTGAGACCTCGACGCCGTTCGTGACACCAGGTGCCACGGCGACCGCAACTCGCCCGCTCCGTCCCATGCGCATGGAAATGGGCCGAGCCCGCCCCCCGGTGCAGTGCTCCGAATCGCGAGATGGCCCGCTGGGCGTGTGCCGCACCACGAGCTCTTGGTCCGGGGGACCAGAACCCGCGCTCGGCAGGGCGGCGCCGGTGACGCAGCACCTCGCGCTGTCGAAGCCGACCGTGACGCGAGGTGGCACGACGCTGGCCGTGAATGCGTCCCCGAGCCCCGTCGCGCGCGCACTCGTCGCGAGCTGTGCGCGAGCGGAGGGCGTCGAGGAGCGCTTCGACGTGCAGCCCGACGGCGTCGAGCTGACGTGGACGTTCGCGGCGCGGCCCGCGGGCGAAGGGGATCTCGTCGTTCGATACGCCGTGCACACGAGCCTCGGCGAGCCGACGGCGGTCGACGGCGGCCTGCTGTTCGCGTGCGACCATGGCGGCGTGCGCATCGGCCGGGTCACCGGCGTCGACGCGCGCGGCCGCCGCGTCGGCGGCGCGGTGCAGTGGGACGGCAGCGGCGTGGCCTTCTCGCTGCCGGCGTCGTTCGTCGACGGCGCCGCCTATCCGATCGTGCTCGACCCGACGATGGGAACGACATTCACCGTGAACGGCAGCATCACCGGCATCGACAGCGATCCCGACGCCGCCTACGACGCGACGACCGATCGCTGGCTCGTCGTGTGGCTGAAGACGTTCTCCGCCACGGACGTTCGCCCAGACTGTCAAGCCGAGAGACGTACAGGTCGGGCGCGGCACGCGCAGCGAACCGTTCGTGAAGGCCCGCTGTGCGCCGACGTGGATGGGTTCTCGCTGCACGCGGCGGTGCGCGTGGCGGCGCGGGATCGGGATCGGCTCGAGTATCTGTGCCGGTACGCTGGCCGGCCCGCGATCGCCGAGTCACGCCTGTCGCTGCTGCCGGATGGCCGGGTGAGCTACCAGCCGAAGAAGCGGTGGAAGGACGGCACGACGAACGTCGTGCTCGAGCCGCAGGTGTTGATCGAGCGACTGTGCGCGCTGGTGCCGCGCCCGCGCCCGCCATCTGGTGACGTACCACGGCGTGCTGTCCCCGGCGGCCGGCATCCGGCCGTGGATCGTACCGCGTGTCGAGGAAGGAGAAGACGGTGCCTGTCCGCATGCAGCGGCGGAAGCGGCCGACGACGACCGAGTCCTCGAGCATGATGCGGTTGACACGAGGGGCCGCCAGCTGGTGCGGCAGCGCGCGGTGCCGCATCGGCCCGGCCAGCGGCGACGGGGTGGACGGCGTTACCCGTGGGGGCGGAGCTGCTGCGGCGGGTGTTCCTGGTCGACGTTCTGCTGTGTGCTCGGTGCTTCGGGAAGCGGCGGTTGCTGGCGGCGATCCGCGGCGTAGCAGGTTGTCCGAACGCGATCGACCGCGCCGTGATCTTCCACTACGGCTGGCGAACGCCGGCGACGAAGTCGACCGTCAACACATCGGTCGCCGGCACGGTGACCGTGGCGACCACACGCCGACGGCCGCGCAGGTCGATGAGCACCGTCGCCGGACCGGGCGTCAAGAACAGATCCTCGAACGCGCCGTTGCGCACACTGACGCGATGGACCCGGTTCTGCTTCTGGAACTCGTAGAGATCGGCCGGGGCCTCATTGGCGCCGGGAATCAGCCACAGGTAGCCGCGCAGTTCCACCGGTTCCGCCGTGTCGGGCGCAGACACGCGACCGCGCACACCGCCGGCCGAGATGTTTGGTGACACGACCTGGATCTCGCCCGCGGCGACCGTGAGCGCCTGACGATGAAGTTCCTGCCGCGTGGCACTCGAGACCACGAACGCGTAGTTGCCGGCCGGCACGTCGGCGACCTGGAATTGCCCGGACTCGTCGACCTTGCCCCGCAATGCGAGTCCACCGGAACCCGGCGCTGCGCCTGCCTCCGGGCGCAACACGACGCTGGCGTCGCGGCCCGGCTGGGCGTTGATGGTCACCTGACCGCGCACGGTACCGGTCGCGGGAACGTCGATCGTCGGATCGAAGCGGCGCGTCTCCCCGGGTGTCAGTGTCACGTCGAGCGGCGGCAAACGATCGGGATCCACGTCACCGGCGTGCTCGGGGAACAACTCGCCGAACAGCCGGTCGACATAGCGCGGCGCATCGCTCGGGAACGCGCGCACGACGTAGCTGCCGGCTTGCAGGCTCTCACAGCGATAGGACCCGTCTGCGGCCGCGGTCACCGTGCGCATCGCACCATGGCCGCCGAAGACCAACACCGACACCTTGCCCTGCAACACCGCGGGCACGTTGAGCACGCGTCCGGTCAGCGCAGCCAGCGCATCGAGTGCGATGTGCACATCGGTCCTGTCGCCGACGACGTCGAACTCGTCGCCGTCGAAGTCGGCGAAGCGAGCGTCGTGCACGGCCACGGAGTAGCGCCCCGGTGGCACCTGCAACAAGCGGAAGGCGCCGTCGGCGCCGGTCCGCGCCGACATCACGGCCACGCTCGGGCGAACATCGCGCGCGAACAACCACGGGAACAGCGATCGGCCACCGGCCGGATCCGACGGCGCCGACGCATCGATGCTGCGCATCAGGTCCACGGTCGCACCGGGCACCGGGGCTCCACTGGTCACGGCGACGACGTTGCCCACCAGCGCATGACCGGCGACCAAGGCGAAGCGCAGCTCCGGCGCGGCACCCTGCTGCACGAGGATCGGTTCCTGTTGCGCGAACTGGTGCGCCGGCGACGACACCGCGACGGCGTAGAGCCCTTCTTCGAGGCCTTCGAAGGTGAACGCGCCTTCCGGCCGCGCCAGCACCGGACCGACATCCGCCGGCACGACCAATGGCCGCGAGCTCGCCTGCTGGTGCACACGACGGAGTCGCACCTCGAGTTCGTCGGCGAGGCGCAGTTTGTCGGTTCGCTGTGCATCGTCGGCTGCCGTGGTCGCTGCCTGCCGCAGCACTGCGATCTGGCGCTGCAGTTGCTGCTCCATGCTGCCGTTCGCCGCCGGTGCGACGTCGCCGAGGCGCCGGATCATCGCGGCGAAGCGTTCGACCGGCTGTCCGCTGCGCGCGTCGACGGCGATGCCCGTGAGTCGCAGCCCGGCGGAGAGTTGGACCACGAGTTCTTCACGCGCATCGACGCCGGTCAGCTCGCGTCGCAAGAAGCCCTGCTTCTCGACCGCGACGTCCAGCGCCCCGGCGGGCAGTGCTGTGCAGACGAATCGACCGTCCGCGGCCGTCTCGACGGTGACATCGACGCGCGTGCGCGCGGCGCGCTGGCGCACGCGCACCGATGCTGCGGGCACTGCCTCGCCGGCCGGCCCGAGCACGATCCCGCGCAGCTCGTGGCCCTCGTCGAGCACCAGCGGCGCCAGTTCCGTCGGCGAACCGTCACGCACCGTCACCACCGGCGATTGTGCAGTCTGACGTCCCGGGGCGCTGGCGGCGACGCGGTAGGTGCCGGGCGCGAGGTGCGCGAACACGAAGTCGCCGCGCGCGTCCGCGACCTGCGGCGCGTGCAAGCTGTCGCGATCGAGCGGCGCCCCGTTGCCGAGCACGTGCAGCGTCGCGGTGGCACCGGGCAGGCCGGTGCCAGCGGCGTCGCTGATGCGGCCGCGCAGGTCGCCACCGAGTTGCAACTGCAAGTCGCCCAGCTCGTGCACCGCGACCGCCGGCAGCTCGTGCTGCGACAGCAGCGGCGCCTGGTCTCGAGCCAGCACCAGCAGCGAAGTGGTGCCTGGCCCGCGCGCGACGGTCAGTTCGAAGTGGCCGTCCCCGGCCGTGCTCGTCGGCGCATCGGATGTGGTCTCGCCGACCAACGCACCGGCCACCGGTTCACCGTAGGCGTCGACCACGCGACCTCGCAACAACGTCGTGTCCGCGCGTTGCATCGCGGCGGGCGTTCGCTGCGGCGCACCCGCGGGGGCGTGGTCGTCCGGCTCGGGGCGAGGCTCGGGGGCGATGGCCGTCGGAGCCGAGGGAACCGTGGCGTCGCCGCCAAAGGCCATCGCCGTCCACACGGCAGCCACCAACACCGCGGCGATGAGAAGCAGCAGCACGATCGAATGGGAGCTGCGCATGTCGTTCCAGCTTGGCGACGCGAGCTTAAGATAGCCTTAAGGCAGGGTGGGCATGCTCGTGTCCATGTTTGGTGACGCATCCCGACCCTGAACATGCCGCACCCAGGAATCGCAAGCGTGTTGGTGTTCGCCGCCGTGCTGGCAGCTGCCGCAGTCGCCGTGGTGGCATGGCACCCTGCCACGTCGCGCAAGCACGCGCCACCGACGGCAGAGATCCCTGACGCGCAGGTCGTGCACCCGTCTCCTGCATCCGTCGGCGACCTGGACCCGCCTGCGGGCACCGCGCCTCGATCGGCCATCGACGAACCAGACCCAGGCGTGCGCAGACGCGGCCGACCGCCGTTGCCGGCGTCGACGCCGTCTGCCGATGCCGCGCCGCGCTGGCCCGTCGGCGCCGATCGCACCAACACCGTGCGCAGTGCGTCCAAGCCCGGCTCGGACCCGGCGGTGCCGGTGCGCGTCGCGTTTCGCGCGTTGTGGTACCTCGGTGTCGACCCGGCTGCCCAGGCGACGTGGAACCGGGCCATCAACGATCCGACCTTGTCCGAGGGCGTACGCTCCGACCTGATCGTCGACATGATCGACGAGGGGTACACGGACAACGAGCGCCCCGGCCCAGCCGACTTGCCGATCGTGCGCGCTCGGCTCGAAATCCTCGAACGCCGCGCCCCATACGCCATGGACGCCGTCAACGCGCGCGCCTTCGAGGAGGCGTATCGCGACCTGTTGGCGCTCTACCTGCGGCTCCGCGGCCCATCGCGCGAGGCACGATGAAGCGTGCACTCGGGTGGGTTGTCGTCGTCGTGGCCACGGCCGCAGTGGCCGGCGTCGTGGTGCTGCGCGCGTGGTCCGCGCCCGCGCCGCCCGACCCGATCGGCGCCGATCGCTCGGCAGCCCGTACCAACGCGGCGGCGGCGCCGGTGCGCGAGTCCGCGCGTGGGGCCGCCGGCGACGTCGCCGAACCACACGCTCGCGAGGGCGTTGCCGATGCCGTTCCACGATCCATCGAAGAGGCTCGCGGCAACAGCCGGCGCAGTACCGACGGTCCCGCGTGGCCGATTCGGACGAATGGCAAGACGGCCGGGTCGCAGCCGGCCGCCGCGGCTCCCGTCGTGCCCGTCGCGCTCGCGTTCCAGGCGTTGCGCTACGTCGGCATCGATCGCGCCGCCGAATCGACCTGGCTGCGTGCGATCGAGGAACCCAGCACGCCGCCGCAGGTGCGTTCGGACCTGATCGAGGATCTCAACCAGGAGGGTTATCATGACAACGGCAGACCGACGAAAGACGACCTGCCGCTGCTCCTGGCGCGGCTGCGCCTGATCGAACGGCTCGCCCCCGGGGCCAAGGACGAGGTCGCCGCGTCCGCGTTCGCGGAGGCCTACAAGGATCTGCTCGAGATGTACGTGCGTCTGGGTGGCGAACTGCCGCAACGGCGCTGACGCGTTCGCCCGGGCCGACCGAGCCCGACGCGCTGCAGCAGTTCGGTCGCGCGCGCCCGCTGTGTCGCCAGCCGCGGCGGCGACGGTGAGTACGCGAGCGGCATCAACACGTTGTCGACCGCGGTCGTGCGCGACAACAGGTTGAAGCTCTGGAACACGAACCCGATCTTGCGGCTGCGCAGCGCGGCGCGGCGATCACTCGACAGCTGGCTGGCTTCTTCGCCGTCGAGCCGGTACTGCCCCGACGTCGGCTGGTCGAGGCAGCCGAGCGTGAGCCGTGCGACCGCAGCGACGGAACTCCGCCGGCGAGGCGCCGACACCCGGCTCGCGTTCGCCGGAACTCGTGGGCCAGACGGGCGGTGTTTCGCGAGCGTACGGATGGACCCCGTGCATCGGTGCCCCGATTGCGGCGTTGGTTTCGATCGGTGAGAATCCGCCTCGCCATGCCCACGCTGCCCCGCTTCGCGTTCGTGCCGCTTCTGTTCGCGCCCTGGCTCGCAGCGCAGACGACGCTGATTGTCGGCGCCGGCGGTTTCGCGACCATCAACGCGGCGCTGGCCGCCGCCGTGCCGGGCGACATCGTGCTCGTGCAACCGGGCAGCTACGCCGGCTTCCAGGCGACGATCGGCGTGACGATCCGCGGGGCGGTGTCCGGCGCCGCGTTCGTGACGTCGCAGAGCTCGGTCACCAACGCCGGGGCGCCCGTGCACCTCGTCGACCTCGACCTCAAGTTCGTGTCGGTCAACGGCAGCACGTGTTCGCTCGATCGCTGCCGCGTCACCGCGATCCAGTCCTTCGGCGGCTCGTGCCTCAGTGCGACCAACGCGTTCGTGCACCTGGCCGACTGCGCGATCGGGGCCGCGGGCGATCCACCGCAGGTCGGCATCTTCTCCTACGGACTCTTCGCCGCTGCTTCGACGGTCGGCGCGGTCGACTCGACGATCCGCGGTCGCGACCGGGACCAGCTGTCGTTTTCCGGCGGCACTGCGGGCCTCTACATCAGCGCGGGGTCCACGTTCCACGGCAGCCGCCTGCTCGTACGCGGTGGAGACGGGGCCGCGAACTCGGCGAATCCGCCGGGGCCGGCGCTGTACGCCTCCGTCGATTCGACCGTCTGGATCAGCGACTCGACGTTGTCGGGTGGCGTCGCGACCAACCTCGGTGCCGCACCGTGGCAATGCCCGGTCGACGCAGCGGACGGCAGGCTGGTGCGCTGCACGCTGCTGCCCGCGACGTGCGCCCCCCCGGTGATTGCGCAGACCGGTGCCCTCCTGGGTGTGCACCGCGCGGCACCATTGCTCGCCGGTGCTCCGCTGCAGCTGGACTTCCACGCCGAGCCCAACCAGTTCGTCGGGGTGTTCGCGAGCTTCGGCATCGCCTCGTTCTCGTTCTTCGAGCTGGAACAGCCGACATCGCTCGACCTCGCGACGCTGTTCCCGCTCAGCGTGCTGGTTGCGGACGCCAGTGGCTTCGCGACCGGCACGTGGCTCGTGCCGCCGGGGACCCAGGACCAGGCGCTGTGGCTGCAGGCGGTGACGCCGGGGCCTTTGCCGCTGCAGCTGAGTCCGCTCACCGGCGGGGTCGTGCGCTGACGCGCGCGGGCAAATGCCGAGTTGCGAAGCGTCGTCGCCCCGACGCTCTTCGACGCCTTTGCGTCGGCACTCCGCGCACTCGACCCACCGCCCGCGCGTCGGACGCCGTGCACCGTGCGGCGCGATCTGCGCAGGTCGCAGCGGATCAGCGCGCCGCCCTGGCTCACCGCATATCCCTGCCGGCTGTCCTGCGGATCGGGCACGGTCGCGAAGCCGTCGCCGAAGCAGACCTCCTGCCAGTGCGAGTTGCGGATGCCGCCGTTCTCCCAGACCGTCGACGGGCTGCGCGACGGGCCTTGGGGGGCCTTTGGGGGCCGGTTGCCCGGCTCACAGAATATGCTCCTTTGGACCTGACCAACCGCAAACCGCCGCGAACGGAGCAACTCTTGTTCTTGCCAATCTGGTCCATCGTCCTTGCGTGCTTGTTCGTTGCCGTCCTCTCGATCTGGACCTACTTGGTGGCCGTAGGACGCAATCCGCTCCCCTTCCCAGATCGGGGATCACGCATCTTCTCCACTCCTTCCCCGGAAGCCAAAGATGCAATCGTTGCGCTTCTGGCCCGCTACGGCATCCGCGAGCGGTTTCAGGCCAACAGCAGCGGGATACTACGCTCGATCATGTGGGACGGCACCATCATCAATCAGGCCCCTCCGGACGTTCTCACGAAGCTCGGCCATGCTTCAGCCAGCATTGGACTCGTGGCGGCAGATCCGGAAGCCAGTGCCAAGGATGCAGCGGAGTTCCTGCGTTCTCGCGGCTTCGAAGCCCACGTGGTCTTGGACGCCGAACCCGCCCTACCCATCGCTTTCGTAGTGACCAACGCGACGTCAGGCACCGTCCTCAATTTCCGGAAGCACTTGATTCACATGCCACGCCCCTGACTTGACGGTGTGCGAGCGCTGTTCGATCGCCACCTGGGCGCGGCCGAGGACCTCCTGTCGGGCCAGCCGGTTCCAACGGAGGGCCGCCGCCCCCCCCGGCCGGGCCGCTCAGGCGTATGCTCACGGGCTGCCGCCAACGCCGGAGCCCCCCATGAACCAAGCCCACCATCTGCACGCAGCGCTGGCCACGATCGCGTTCGTCGCGACGACCAGCGCGCAGAGCATCACCTGGCGTGAGCTGGACAACACATCCGACAGCGACTGCGCGATGACGTTCGACAGCGACCGCTCGCGCTTCGTCGCGGTCGCGGGCGGGCGCACGCTCGAATGGGATGGCTCGGACTGGGTCCGGCGCACCACACCGACCCCGGCGCCATCGCGCCTGCACACCCGACTGTGCTACGACTCCGTGCACCACCGGACGCTGTTGTTCGGCGGCGCCGAGTGGGTGCCGATCGCGGGTCCGACGTTCGTCAACACCGTGTGGCAGTACGACGGCTCCGATTGGTCGCTGCACCCGACCCCGGCGCCCTCGACGCGCGATGAGCACGCGATGGCCTTCGATCCCGTGCGCGGACGGCTCGTCGTGTTCGGCAGCGGCAACCTCTCCGCAAGCGAGACGTGGGAGTGGGACGGCACGACGTGGTACGTGCTGACGCCGCCGGTCGCGCCGTCCGGTTGGTTCAACGCGGCGATGGCCTTCGACGCGGTGTCGGGACGGACGATCCTGTTCGGCGGCGAGAACGTCAGCAGCCAGACGCTCGCCGAGACGTGGGCCTGGGACGGCACCACTTGGACGCAGCTGGCACCCGCCACCGTGCCGCCGGCGCGCGCCTACCACCTGATGGCGTCCAACGGCGTGAACGGCACGATCCTGATGTACGGCGGCTCGGGCGGCGGCGTGATCCGCACCGACAGTTGGGAGTGGAACGGCACCGACTGGGTCGCCGGTCCGACCGTGGGCCCGTCACCTCGGTTCGGTGCAGCGATGGCGACCGACAGCTCGGGCCAGACGTTGCTGCTCGGTGGGTACTTCTCGGTCTACTCGGGGACCGCGCCCGCGATCTACGAGCAGGCTTCGTTGGGCGACACGTGGCTGTATCCGGGCCCGGGGGGACCATGGATCCAGCTCACACCGACGGGCCCCCCGTACCGCGCATCCGGGCTGGCGGCGTACGACAGCTGGCGCGACCGCCTCGTGATCGCCAGCGGCAGCACGGGCACGGTGCACCACACCTGGGAGTGGGGCAACGGCACCTGGACGCGCCTGACCCCCGCGCTCGAACTGCCGCCGATCTTCGGCGGTCGCATGTGCTTCGACCGCAGCCGCGGCGTGACCGTGGCGTTCGGCGGCTTCGTCGGGCTGTTCAACTTCCTCCCGGACACCTTCGAGTGGGACGGCACGACATGGGTGCAGCGCACCCTTGCCGGTCCGTCGCCGCGGGCCTCGCACGCGATGACCTACGACGAGGCGCGCCGCAACGTCGTCGTGTTCGGCGGCATCAACCTCGGCGACACGTGGACCTACGACGGCGTCGCCTGGACCCAGGCTGCGATCACGGGGCCGAGCCCGCGCCACTCGGCGGCGATGACCTACGACTCGGCGCGCGCGCGGGTGGTTCTGTTCGGCGGCAAGGACTCCTCGGGAGCGCTCGGCGACACGTGGGAATGGGACGGCACGGCCTGGACGCAGCGGTTTCCGGCCGTCTCGCCAGCGCCGCGCTGGACCGCGGCGTTCGGCTACGACCGGGCGACGGGCCGCTCGGTGCTCGTCGGCGGCTTTTCCCCGAACGCCACCGGGTTCGATTTTCCGGTGGCCGAGCAGTGGCAGTGGGACGGCACGAACTGGAGCGGCCCGACCGACGCGCCGGTTGACGTGCGCGGCTCCTCGATCGAATCGTTGGTCATGGTCTACGACGACGCTCTGCACGCACTGCTGCTGATGACGCCCGCGTTCGGCGGCGGCGCCGGCGTGTCGACCGACCTCTGGATCGGCTCGCGATCGGTCGCCGAGGCGAGGGTCGATGGAACGGGCTGCGCGGGTTCGACCGCACCCAAGCTCTGCACGATGGGTGCGCCGATTCCCGGCAACGGGCAGTTCCGGTTCGACGTCGTCGATGCGGCGGCGAACGGCTTCGTCGTGTTCGGCGCGACGCTCGGCAGCGGCGCGCTGCCGCTCGGCGGTGGCTGCGCGCTCTACCTGCAGGGCGCGTTGGCGACCGCGGCCGCGGTTGCCAACAGCGCCGGGTTCGCGACGCTGCCGTTCCCCATCCCGGCGAACCCCGCATTGGTCGGGTTCGAGATGACGGTCCAGGCCGCCGCGCTCGACCCCGCCGCCACGCTCGGCCTGACGCTGACGCCGTACGCCTCGGTGCGCGTCGGGATCTGATCGGCGGCGGACCGGGCGCAGCGGGCCGACGCGGATCCGGCGCTCGCGCGCGGGTGGCCCCCGCTCAGGATTCTCGGAGCCCGACGAACGTGCCCGCGCCCCGCATCCCGGCTGGCGTCGGGCGACCTCCCGCTTCGGAGCGCCCCAGGAGGCTGCGTATGCTCGCCCGTGGCATCGTCGTCGGCGGCTCCTGCTCGCTGGTCCGGGTTGGTGGCACAAGCCGACGGCGTGCGGCCCTCAGAGATCGCCGATCGTGCCCTTGATGCCGTTGCTCGTGATCGCGCCGAACGCATTGACGGGCGGCACGCCGAACGTCGCGGCCTGCGTGAACAGCTCGAAGCCGACGAGGCTCGCGGGCGTCGGCGGGATCGGGGCACCGTAGGCGAACATCGGCCCGCCGGGCACCCAAGGGCCGACCACGATGTCGAGATTCGCGCGCAGCTGGCAGCTCGGCATGCCGAGGAAGCCGAGGTCGAGGATGCCAGGGTCGCTGGCGCCGAAGATGTGCACGCCGAACACCGTGCTCGGTGGGACGTTGCCGACCGTGAGGTTCCAGCTCGTGCCGAGCACGGGCCTGGTCGATGGCGCGAGCGCGAGCGGCAGCACGTCGACGTTGCCGAGCGGCACCACGTTGGCGCCCAGCGCCGAGAGATCGATCGGCCCCGGATCGGCGCTCGGTCCCGCCGGGGAGTAGCCGACGAGGTAGGCGCTGCCCGTCGCGGCCATCGTCTGGTAGGCGATCGCAACGGTACCGTTCTGGAAGAACTGCATCTGGAACGTACTGTCGTCCGCGGCCGTCGTGCCGCCGAAGTTGCGCACGCTGTTCCAGGTCACGGTCGACACCGACGCGCTCTCCTCGAACAAGACCGGGCCGCTGCCCGCCGCCGCGGGGTTGAAGTCGTGCCACGTGCGCCACGAGGTCTGGGGCGCCGCGAGCATCGCCGAGACGACCGGCGCGTACGACGTCCCGTTGCCCGTCGCCGTCGATACGAAGCCGTTCGAGCAGACCGTGAGCGAAGTCACCGCGCCCGCCGGAGCCGGGAACGAGCCCATCGCCGCGAGCGGCACCGTCACTTCGGAATCGTCGACAAGCGCCAGCGCGACCGGTGGACTCACGGTTCCCATCGGCATGAAGGCGCCGCCGGTGGTGACGTCGTAGCCGCCGCCCGGCGTCGGCACCATCGTGAAGGCGGCCCCGTTGAGATCGAAAGACGCAGCAGTCACGAAGTTCTCGTAGAAGGAGGCATGCTGCTGCAGACAGCCCGTGCCGAGCGTGGTGTTGGTCGCGATGGTGCCGCTCCCGCTCGACGTGTAGATGATCACGCGACCGATCTGGCCGAGCGTGGGAGGGAGGTAGGTCCCCGTGGTGCCCGTCGAGACCCACGCGGGATCGCCCACGTCCCACTGCCAACCGCAGCGTACGATCGTGTGCGGCACGCCCTCGATCGTCGTCGCGAACGGCGTGGTCAACGCGGTGGTGTACGAGTTGTGCGCCGAGAAACTGCCCACGGCGGCCGGCGACCAGTTGCCGATCACGTCGACGACGTCGCCCGGGTTGATCTGGATGGCCGTCGGCAGCATCGGGCTCGCGTTGCCGAAACTGCGCAGCGCGACGGCGCCATTCACTAGCACGAGGAAGCTCGCTGTGTCGCCCGTCTGGAAAGCGTCGAGTGGCAGCTCGAGCTGCACGATGTAGAAGGGCGTGTTGGCGGTGAAGTTGTAGCCGCGGCTGGAGCCGTTGTAGGTGTTGGCATGCGGCGGGATCGTCACCTGGCCGATCGCGGCGGCGGCGAGCAGGCCGACCGCGGCGCGCGCGGCGGAGCGCAGAACGAAGTGCATGGTCTTCCTGGGTCGAGCGGAGGAGGTCGGGCCGCGGGCGGGCCCGCCGGCGCAGTTTATCCTGGGGGCCGGCCGTGCGGTCCGTTCCGGGGCCGCGGCGAGACCGGGGGTGTTGGACCGGCCGATGGTCGCGGGGCGCCCCCGCTACAGCTGCACGCGGTTGACGCCCTGCGCGCGCAACTGCAGCGCCTGGGCGCCGCACCTCGTGACCGCTCTTGTTGAGCACGAGCGTCGCCGCGGTCTCGCGCACGACGAACACGGGCGACTTGCCTTCGACGATCACGAGGCTGACGGTCTCGGACCGGCTGTTGCCCCGGAAGACGTTGCCGAAGCACTGGACCAACCACGCGCGCTGCGACCTCGCGATCGAGGTCGACCCGGCGACCGCGCGGCTGACCGGCAAGGCGAAGATGACCTGCGAGAACCGTTCGCCGGACCCGATCCGCGTGCTGGTCATCCACCTCTATCAGGACATGATGCGCCAGGGCCGGGAGCGCACGCGCACGATCGTGCCGACCGGCGGCTTCGAGATCGGCGAAGTGCGGCGTGCGGTTGCATGGTGGCCGGTACGACCAGTCCCCGGCTCGTGCTCGGCGACACCCAAGGCGAGCATGGTGTTGCGCCGCGAAGGGCAACACGCCGCCGGGAAGCCGCATGCGTGCATCCGCGCCTCGGATCGCTTTTGCAGCGGCAGTCATCACCGTCCATCGGCGTTTCTCTCAGCTGCCGACTCGGGTCTGCGGGTCAACCTGCACTTGCACGTGCTGTGGCTCGACGGAGTGTTTGCGCACGACCGGGGACCGGGCGGGCGGAGTTCTGCGAACACGGCGAGCTGACCGATGGGGACGTGTCGTCGTCCATCCCCGGATCGGAGCGCGGGCCGGGCGCCGTCGCCATGGTGCGCCCGACAGGAGTCGAACCCGTGCCCCGCGGTCCGCATCCGCCCTGCGCCGCCGCATTCCGCACGACGTGCGGGCGAGAACGAAGGAGCAGCCCGGTGGCCCGCGCGTTATCCTCACGGACCCTCGCTCCTTTGCCAACAGCTCCTGGTCCCTTGAAGCGTGTCAGATGCGGAGAGCCCACCCTCTTGCCGACGGCGCTCGTCGACGAGGCCTGGCTCGAGTTCGCGCGCCACGGGCAGGACATCGAGGGCAGGGTGGTCGACGCCAGCCAGCGCGCGGCACAGATAGAATGGCACCCGGCCCGCGCCTATCCGTGCCACGTCCCCGACCATGCGGCAACGCGATGAGCGACGCGTGGATCGAGCCTGCCCTCGCTGTCTTCCGCGCGGCCTGCGAGCTGCCACCAGACCAGCGCGCCAGGTTCCTCGATGACGCCTGCGGCGAGAACGCTGCGTTCCGCAGGCACGTGGAGGCGATGCTCGCATGGGACGAGCGGGCCGCGCAGCTGGACGGGCCTGCGCCGATCCACTCCGTGCGCGCAGCCCTCTCGAATCTGGCCCGGAAGGCCGAGTCGGTCGCGGCCGACGACGCGCCGATTCCCGACACCATCGGCGGCCACCGCATCGTCCGGCTGGTCGCACGCGGCGGCATGGGGATCGTCTACGAGGCGCGGCAGGAGCACCCCGATCGGCGGGTCGCGATCAAGATCGCGCAGTCGGGCGCGACCGGCGAGCGCGCCCGGCGGTTCGAGCTGGAGACGCAGCTGCTCGCCCGACTCGACCACCCGGGCATCGCGAAGGTCTTCGCGGCGGGGACGACCGGGCCAGAGGACGGCGAGCGGCCGTTCATCGTCATGGAGTTCGTGGAGGGGCAGCGGCTGACCGACTACGCGCGCGAACACCTCGACTCCGCGCGCGGCAAGCTCGAGCTCGTGGTCGCGGTCTGCGAAGCCGTCGGGTTCGCGCATCGTCAGGGCGTGGTCCATCGCGACCTCAAGCCCGACAACGTGCTGATCGACCCGGCCGGCAAGCCGAAGGTGCTCGACTTCGGCGTCGCCAAGGTCGCAGCCGCTGGCGGCTTCGGCGCGGCAACTCTGCGCACGGAGGCCGGATGCATCCTCGGCACGCTCGGCTACATGGCGCCCGAGCAGCTCGCCGGCGAGACCGAGGGGCTCGGCCCCGCAGCCGACGTCTACTCGCTCGGCGTCCTGATCTACGAGTTGCTCAGCGGCCGCCTGCCGCACGAGCTCGACGGCGTCACGTTGACGCGGGCGCTCGCCGTCGTGACCAAGACCGACGCACCGCTGCTCGGCGTCGTCCGCCCCGAGTACCGCGGCGAGATCGAGGCCATCGTCGCGAAGGCCCTCGACAAGGACCACCGCTACCGCTACGCGGACGCGACCGAGCTCCAGCAGGACCTCGAGCGGTTCCTGCGCGGCGAGCCGATCCTGGCGCGGCCGGCCGGGCCGCTGCGGCGGCTGACGAAGTGGGCGCAGAGGAGCCCCGCACTGGCGAGCGCGGTGTCCGCCCTGTTCCTCGTGCTCGCGGCCTCGGCCGGGATCCTGTTCGTGAAGAATCGCGAGGTGCAGGCTGCCCTGACCGAGAACCAGCGCCTCTTGGATCGGGCGCTCGTCAAGCAGGCGCTCGCCGATGCGGACACGCTGTGGCCGACCCGCAGCGAGCAGGCCCCCGGCCTCAGGAAGTGGATCGACACCTACCGGGGGCTCCTGGAACGGATCCCCATGCACGCCGCTGCCCTCGAACACCTGCAGGCGGGCACGCCCGAGCACGACCAGCTCGCCGGATTGGTGCAGGGCATGGAGAACCTGGCACGCAACCCGATCCTCGAGCGCGTCGCAGACCGACTCTGGCTGGCCGCGAACATCGAGCAGAACACAGTGCACGACCGGCTCGCGGACTGGCAGGCTGCCGCGCTGCGGATCCAGGAGAGCGATCAGTACCACGGCCTCGTACTCAAGCCGCAGGTCGGGCTCGTTCCCCTCGGTCCCGATCCCGACTCCAAGCTCGAGGAGTTCCTGCACCTCGAGACGAACGCTGGCAACATCCCGCATCGCGACGCGGACGGACGGCTACCGCCGATCACGGGCGACACCGGGCTCGTCTTCGTGCTGATTCCCGGCGGCAGCGGGCCGTTCCGGATGGGCGCCCAGAGCGAGAACCCGACGAAGGACAACTTCGACGCCATGGCGATCGAGCCGCGGGAAGAGCTGCACGACGAGCCCGCAGTCGAACCGTTCTTCCTCTCCAAGTACGAGATGACGCAGGGCCAGTGGCAGCGATTCGCGGGCACGAACCAAAGCGACGCGAGTTCAGCGACCAAGCCGGTCACCCGGGTCAGCTGGTTCGAGTGTGACGAGATCATGCGCAAGCTCGCTCTGATCCTGCCCCACGAGGTGCAGTGGGAGTACGCCGCGCGTGCAGGAGCGCGCGACGGGACCAGGACTGCGTGGTGGACGGGCCCCGACGAGCGCACGCTGGAAGGGGCCGAGAACATCTTCGAGAAGGCCGCAGAGGAGGCAGGCAATCCCAACTGGTCGGAGGCCTGGGACGTGAAGGCCGCACCTTTCAGGGACGCCAAGAAGGCGGCCTTCTACCGCGAACAGCTGGCGCAGCAGATCCCCCGCGGCGACTTGGGCCCCACACCGGTCGGCATGTACCGGGCGAACGGTTTCGGCCTGTTCGACATCGGGGGCAATGTCGGCGAGTGGTGCGCCAACCGGATCGGATATCGCAACGATCGTCCGCCAGGCCCGCACCCGAAGTTCATCGTGCGCGGCGGCAGCTTCAAGCGCGGCGTCAAGGAAGCGCGGTCGGCCTCGCGTCGGGACGGCGATCCGAGCCTGAAGCTGGACGAGGTCGGACTGCGGCCCGCCATGACCTTCCAGGTGCCGTAGCCAGCGCGCGGACTCCGGCGGCCGGCTATCCTCGTGGCTTGCCCGACTCGCGCCGCAATCGTGTGACCAGCTTGATCCAACGCCTCGGTGCGGGCGATGCCGCCGTGGCCGACGAGCTGTTCGCCCTGGTCTACGACGAACTGCACGCGGTCGCCCAGCGGCTGTTCGCGCGGCAGCCCGCAAACCACACGCTGCAGCCGACCGCGCTGGTGCACGAGGCCTGGCTCAAGCTCGCTGGCAACGACATCGGCTGGGAGAGTCGCGGGCACTTCTTCTCGGTCGCTGCCCGTGCCATGCGCCAGGTCCTGACGGACAAGGCCCGCGCGCAGCGCGCCGAGCGGCGCGGCAAGGGGCGGCAGAAGGTCACCCTCGACGAAGAGCTCGTGGCGGCGCCGGCTGGTTGCGACATCGTCGACCTCGACGACGCGCTGCAGCGCCTGGCCGCGGCCAATCAGCGCCATGCCCGGGTCGTCGAGCTGAAGCTGTTCGCCGGCCTGTCGCTGGCGGAGATCGCGACCGTCCTGGCAGTGACGCCGCGCACCATCCAGCTCGACTGGCGATCGGCCTCGGCCTTCTTGCGCCACGTGCTGGACAGTCCGCAGACGCCGTGAACCTCGAGACGCCTTCGGCGGCACTACTGCACGGTCAACATCCACCCACGCGAGCCGGCGAAGCCACCGTTCGCTTCCAGGTGCAGACCCTGGGCAAAGAACGCGAAGTCGACGAGGGCGGGGTCGGGTGGGATTGGCAGCGCAACGGGCACCGAGATGCCCGCCGGCACCGACAGCGGCACCACAGTCGCCGGGTCGACCAGGATCTCGACGCCGAGCGCGGCCGTGGACCCGCTGCCGAGGGACAGCAACAGGAGCGAGAAGAGCGCCGGTGAAGGATCCGCGGCCATCGTCAAGAAGAAGCCGTTGGCTCCGACCAGTGGCAGACCGCCGGGATTGGGAAAGTTGTCGAACCAGTAGTGGCTCTGACCGTCCGTGGCGCCGCCGTAGCTCTCGATGGCGTTGTTGACGACGACGGCCTGCTGCCCGAGCTTGCCCCAGCCCGCCGCTGGCGGCGGCACCGTGGTGAGCAAGAAGCCGCTGGCCGGGTCGATCAGCGAAACGGAATTCTGCGGTCCGGTGAACATCGGGTTGTTACTGGTGCCCGACATGGCGACGAACAATCCGTCGGCGCGGTCCAAGGCCATGCCCCAGCACGGGAACGTCTGCGAGCTCGTCGTCGGCGTCACGGTCGCGCCGGCGCAGCCCGCGTTGCGGACCGCGTGGATGCGGTGCGCGCCGGTCGTCGCGTCGCTCGAGCTGACGTAGACAGTGCCGTCGTCGTCACACGCGACGCCGAATGCGGATTCGCCAGGCCAGGTCGCAACCGGGCACACCTGTCCGTTGGCGAGCTCATAGCGGAACAGCGAGGCGTTCGCCGGCGCGGAGTGGTAGTGGTCCGAGATGGTGAAGTAGCCGAACGCCGCGGTTGGATCGAGCGCGATCCCACCCAGGTAGCCCGCCGGCACCGGCGGATTCGGATACGGCAGCGGCGTGACCGTGGGCGCCGGCAGTGACGGCGACAGGTCCACGATCGCCAGGAAGTGGCCGGCCATCGGCCCGGTCGCCAACGGCTGCTGGAGGTTCGCGGCCACGACGAGCAGACGATCCGCTGGTAATGCGACGTGCCAGGCGACCTTCAGACCCGTGCCGCCTCCGAGCAGGATCTGTTGCGTCCGTGTCGGATCGACGGCGTTTCCGATGAGGTGCAACACGAACAGGTAGACGTCACTGGCGTTGGCACCGGTGAAGTCGGTGGTGCCGACGATCACGGCACCGTCCCTGGCGCGGCGCGACAGCGACCAGGCCCCCGACTGGTTGGCGCCGTTGGTGAACTGCAATTCCGGCGGCAGCCCGGTCACCGGCGTGACCTGTCCCGCCGGCAATGTCACGAAGAACAGCCCGGGGACGCCGACGCCGTCGTTGTAGGTCCCGACCACTGCGGCTCCTTCCGGGACCTGACCCGCTGCCTCGGACACCAGGGCCATGCTCGCTACTGACAGACAGAACGCAGCGAAACGGGTTCGGAGCACGGCGGCAGATCCTGGCAGGCGAGGCGGGCGAGCTGAGGAGCATACTCGCTCTTCGATCCGGCGTGTGCCGGCACAACCCGCGCGTCGCATGTCGCGCCGGTGCTGTGTCCAGAAGCTGCCTGCAACAGCGGCCCGCAGGCCCGCTGCGATCGGGCAACCCAGCATCAGCCAGGTGGTCGGGCTGCCGTCGATCAGGGACCACGCTGGTGTTCGTGATCCCATCCGCGGGCCCGCAAGCTCCGGACCCGCCGGCTCGCTAGCGGATCCAGACGCCGCCGCTCTCGAGCGAGCGCCATTGTGCCGCAGTCGGCGGTCCGATGGCGGCGACGATCTGCTGGATCGTCGCGTTCTGCGGAAAGGCCAGCGGTACGAGGGAATAGCCCGTCGTCCGATCCGCGAAACCCGGCCCGCTGTCCTGGAAGGCCATGAAGGCGCCCCGGCCCACGGTGCTCCCGCCGGGCGGCGTGCCCTGGATCCACACGACCGTGCCAGCCAAGGCCACCGCTCCGTTCGGCAGCGTCATGACCGAGGTGATGTCGACCAACTGCGTGGAACCGGGCCCGCTGAAGAGGAGAAGGCCACTGACATGGCCGCTGCTGCTCTGGCTCACATAGTAGTGGAAGCTGAGAGTGTCCTGCTGGTTCTGGGCCAGGTACGAACCTGCGCCGATGGAGAAGACGGACTGCGCCTTCGCAGGCGCCGCAGTGAGGAAGAGCACGGCCGTGCAAGCGGCCGCGAACGATGACAATCTGCGCAAGAGCTGCATCTCTGGACTCCGATCGCCGGCGCGGGCCGGCG
Organism: Planctomycetota bacterium; assembly: GCA_036274315.1. Lineage (GTDB taxonomy): Bacteria > Planctomycetota > UBA1135 > UBA1135 > UBA2386 > DASVAL01. The sequence goes on from DASUFY010000336.1 coordinate 25,745, forward strand.
CTGGTTGGTTGTTGGGAAGGACTGCGAACACCAACAACCACGGCATCCGGGTCGCCGCCGCGAAGAGAATTGCGAAGAGCACGATCGCCAGCGCCGCCGCCGCGATCAGCGCCGCTCCGGTGTGCGGGATGTGCGGTTCGGGCGCGGCCCGCGCAGCGAACCGTTCGTGAAGGGCCCGCTGTGCGCCGACGTGGATGGGTTCTCGCTGCACGCGGCGGTGCGGGTGGAGGCGCGCGACCGCGATCGGCTCGAGTACCTGTGCCGGTACGCTGGTCGGCCGGCGATCGCCGAGTCACGCCTGTCGCTGCTGCCGGATGGGCGGGTGAGCTACCAGCTGAAGAAGCGGTGGAAAGACGGCACGACGCACGTCGTGCTCGAGCCGCACGTGCTGATCGAGCGACTGTGCGCGCTGGTGCCGCGACCGCGCCGGCATCTGGTGACGTACCACGGCGTGCTGGCGCCGGCGGCAGGGATCCGGCCGTGGATCGTACCGCGTGTCGAGGAAGGGGAAGACGGTGCCTGTCCGCATGCAGCGGCGGAAGCGGCCGACGACGAACGAGTCCTCGAGGATGATGCGGCTGACACGAGGGGCCGCCAGCTGCTGCGGCAGCGCGTGGTGGCGCATCGGCCCGGTCAGCGGCGACGGGGCGAACGGCGTTACCCGTGGGCGGAGCTGCTGCGGCGGGTGTTCCTGGTCGACGTTCTGTTGTGTGCTCGGTGCGGCGGGAAGCGGCGGCTGCTGGCGGCGATCCACGATCCGGAATCGATCCGGCGCGTGCTGGTGGCGATGGGGCTGCCGACCGTCGGCCTGTTGTTCTGCCATTCGACGGGGGCGCAGGATCTGCACTGGCAGGTCCCGTGGTCTACGACCCCGACCGCGACGTGCGGCTCACCGTGGGAGGGCAGGTGTTCAACGGCCTCTTCGTCGGCCCCACCATCTACACGCAGATCGGCATTCCGATCGGATCGACCGGCATCCTGTGGAGCAACGGCGCGCAGTTCCCCGGCGGCCTGTCGTCCCTCCAGGGCGGGTCCGCGTGCGTCTACGACACCGCGCGGCGCAGCGTGCTCACGTTCGGCGGGCTGCTGAGCGGCTTCTCGAGCGGCCCGAGCAACACGCTCTCCGAGATGCCGTCGGCGACCAGCGCATGGAGCACGCGCTTTCCGTCGCTCACCACGAGCCCGACGCCGCGCACCCGGCGCCCGGCATCACGCTTGGCCCCGGCCTCTTGTGCAGCACGGGCAGCTTCTACGGCGTGCCCGCGGTCGTCGCCGACGCCATGGGCAGCCCCGGTCTGCTGCAGTTCCCGCTGCCGCTGTCGCTCGCGGGCCAGGGCTTCGTCGTGCAGGGTGTCGCGCTCGCTCCGGCGCTCTGCCTGCGCCTCAGCGATCCGCTCGCGGCGACGATCCAGCTGCCGTGAGGATGGGCTGGGAAGCTCGGCGCCTCGTCGGCGACATCGGCAGCGGTCTCGGCGCGACTACGGCCAGTTCGCCGTCAGCTGCGCCGCCGTCGCCGCGAGGACCTCGGTGACCTTGCCCGGGTTGTGCACACCCCAGCTGCTGTCGTTGTGCAGCATGAAGTAGTTCCAGAGCGCCCGGGCCAGGATCTGCTCGGCAGCCGAGTAGTCGTTCGCCAGCAGCCGGCCGTGCGCCGTGCCTTCGACGAGGATCTGGGTGTTGCCGTTGATCTGCACACCCTCGTAGAGCACGTTGTCGATGGTCAGGTTCATGGCCGCGCGACCGTGGCTGTCGAGGATCGTGATCGGCCCGAGCACGGACGCCGCCGTGACGTCGGTCGTCGCGCTGCTGCCGTTGACCGTGCCGGTGATGCGCACCGCGCGGCCGGCGGCCGTGTGGAACGCGATCTCCTTGGCGATGCTGCTGCCGATCTGTGCGGCCAACGCGTCGACCCGGTCGTGGGTCAGCGCCTGCAGCGCGTTCGCATCGAACTGGCCGTGGCACTCGGCACAGATGCTGGTGCTGGCCATGAACGTGTGGTTGGTGCCGCTCAGCTCGTAGCTGAACTCCGCCGGCGGCGGCGTCAGCGCCATGTGGCACTTGGTGCAGGTGTTGCTGATCAGCGAGTGCGGACCGCGCCCGCCGGCGGTGACGAAGAACAGGTTCTCGCCCATGAGCACGTCGCCCTGGGTGCCGCCGTGCGGCGCCCGGTCGGGCGTCGAGTTGATCGCGGACTCGGCGCTGCCGCGCCGCGAGTTGTGGCAGACGATGCACGTGGCACCGTGGCCGAGGCCGTAGGCGGTGAAGCCGGCCATCAACGGCGGGCTGTCGCCTTCGACGCGCATCTTGACGTTGTTGGAGTCGCCCGACACCGTGCCGACGTCGTGCGGATCGTGGCAGACCACGCACGTGATCGGCTCGACCTCGCCGGCCGGAGGAGCCACGGCGTTGAACGCCGGGTCGAGGCCGTTGCCGACCCACTGCAGGAAGCCCTGGGCGCTGTGGCACTTCGCACAGCTGTCGTTGGTGCCCTCCGCGAGCGCCGTCTCGAAGTTGCCGTGCCCGCTCTCCTGCCACTGCTGGTAGCGCGCGTGCCGCTTCGGTTCGCCGTGGCAGCTGCCGCAGACCGCGGCCGAGACGCTGAAGCGCGGCGAGCCGACGACCGACGGATTGCGGTGGGCGCCGCCATCACCGCCGGGGCCGTGGCAGTTCTCGCACTGGATGTTGGCGAGCTTCGCCTGCTTGGGCCAGTTGGCGACCACGTTGCTCCAGTTGTCCGGGCTCGGGTGGCTCGCGCCGTTCGGGAACACGGCGGCCATGAAGTCGCCGAAGTGCTGCGAGTCGTCGAAGCCGCCGTTGTCGGCCGCCGGGTTGTAGCCGACCGTGTGGCACGCGAAGCAGTCCTTGCCGTAGTGTCCGCCGGAGTTGAGATTGTCGGTGAAGATCTCGGCGTGGCCGGTGTTGACCCACTTCGTGAAGTACTGGTTCTCGTAGGTCGTGTGGCACGAGGTCGCACAGATCGTCTCGGGTCGGCCCTGTGCGTCGATGCCGATGATGCCGCCGTTCCACTCGGCGGCGTAGATCGTCATGCTGAACGCGGACACCACCGGACCCGCACGGTCCGTCACCGTCAGCAGGTAGGCGCCGGGCACGTCGGGCACGAACCACGGGAACCGCGAGTCGGCGTCGACGAGCTCGGTGTGCGACATCGACGGCGCGGTCAGCGACCAATCGTAGCTGGCCTGGATGCGCCCGCCGATCAGGACCGGCAGCTGCAACGGCACGTTGCGGATGCCGGTGCTCCAGGTCGCGAACGGCAGTTCGGCGTGCAGGTCGACCTTGCCCTCGTAGGTGCCGCTCGTGGTCGTGACGACACACTGCAGGGTCGTCAGCGATGCACCTTCCTCGGCATACGGATCGATGCCGAGCACGGTGAAGCGGTCCTGCACGTGCAGCCGATCGACGAGCTGTTGCTTGTAGGCAAAGGCGTCGGCCAACGTGACCGTCGTGCTCGGCGCCGTGGCGGCGCTGAACGTCGCCGGCGCGGCGCTGACCTGGCGCCACTGCAGGGAAAGGACCGTCGAGCCGTCCATCGGCGTGACGACCGCGGTCAGGGCGATCTCCTCACCGGGCGCCACGCTCGCCGGCGCACCCTGGATCTCGATCACGACCTTGCTGGTCGGCACCATCGCCATGTCGGCGGTCTGCGTCACGCCGGCCAGCACCGAGATCTGCTCGGAGCAGGCCTCGAACTTCTCGGCCGTGCAGGTCAGGGTGTAGGTGCCGGCCGGCAGTTCGATCACGTACACGCCTTCGGCGTTGGTGTGGACCGGCGCGGTGACCGCGGGATCCGTCGTGATCTCGGCGCCGGCGACCGCGGCGTTGCCGTCGGCCGTGTTGACCACCGTGCCGGTGAAGGAGCCGGTGCTCCGACCGGCAGCTCCGTCGCTGCCCGAGCAACCGGAGAACAGGACGAGCATGAGGCCTGCCAGCAGGCCCGCGCTTGGAACCAGGATGCGTTTCATCGTTCCACCTTGGGCAAAACAGGGACGGTGGGAACGTCGCGCAATTGGCCCGGCGATCGACCGCGCCGGCGAGACGTTCTCGGGAAGGACGGATGACGTTCTCGGGAAGGACGAATGACAGTCGTTGTAGAGGGCACGCTGCGCGCGCCACATACGCCGTGGGCACTGCATGCCGGTCGATCGCGGCCATCTCGCGAGGCGAGGTGTGGGCAGTCGCGCCGGGCGATGGGCAGGCGCACGCGGGGTCGATGGGCGTATGCGCAGGCCACGTTCACCTGCCTCGCAGCGCCAGGACCGCGTCGCGGCCCGGCTGCAGCGCGTGCTTGCCCGCGGTGTAGCCGGCGGCCTCGACCAACACCCAGGTCACCGCATCGGCGACGCCGTGCAACCGGAACCGGCCATCGGCGCCGCTCGTCACGGCGCAGCGGGCATCGAGTTCGTCGCCGACGGCGCCTCGGCGCCACGGCGTGACGAC
>DASUFY010000337.1:0-12093 GCA_036274315.1 Planctomycetota bacterium
CCGACCTCAAGCCGGCGCCGTCGAGACGCCGATACGAAGGGCGCATGCGCGTCACCGACACCGAGCTGCACGGCGTGCGGCGGATCGAACCCGAGGTCTTCACGGACCACCGCGGCGCCTACGTCGAGATCTTCGACACCGGGCACTACGCGGCGCTGTGCGGCGGCCTCGAGTTCGTGCAGGACGACGTCAGCATCTCGCACGAGAACGTGCTGCGCGGCGTGCACGGCGACTGGGTGACCACCAAGCTCGTCGCCGTGCTCAGCGGCACCGGCCACGCGATCCTCGCCGACAACCGCCCCGACTCGCCGAGCTACCGCCGCTGGCAGGCGTTCACGTTGAGCGGCGAGAACCATCACCAGCTGCTGATCCCGCCCGGCGTCGGCAACTCCGTGCTGGCCGTGCGCGGGCCGCTCGTCTACTGGTACAAACAGGACCAGCACTGGGCGCCGGGCCGTCAGTTCACGATCCGCTGGGACGACCCCGAGTGGGGCTTCGAATGGCCGATCGCGGCGCCGATCCTGTCGGCGCGCGATGCGCAGGGGGCGTATGTCGAGGCCCGTTAGCTGCCTGATCACGGGCTTCTCGGGCATGGTCGGCAGCCACCTCGCCGACCACCTGCTCGCCGCGACCGATTGGCACGTGCACGGCATGATCCGGTGGAACGACGACCTCACCAACGTCGACCACCTGCTGCCGCGCATCAACGACGCGGACCGCGTGCGTGTCGTCTACGGCGACCTCAACGACCACGGCTCGCTGCAGCGCGCGGTCGACGCCGTGCGGCCCGACTACGTGTTCCATCTGGCGGCGCAGAGCTATCCGAAGACGAGCTTCTCGGCGCCGATCGAGACGCTGCAGACCAACATCCTCGGCACCGCGGCGCTGCTCGAGGCGATCCACCACGCGCGCCTCTCGCCCGTCGTGCACGTGTGCGCGTCGTCGGAGGTGTTCGGCCGCGTGCCCAAGGCGCTGCTGCCGATCGGCGAGGACGCGCCGTTCCATCCGGCGTCCCCGTACGCGATCAGCAAGGTCGGCACCGACCTCGTCGGCCGCTTCTACGCCGAGGCCTACGGGCTGTGCGTCATGACGACGCGCATGTTCACGCACACGGGCCCGCGCCGCGGCGACGTGTTCGCCGAGTCGACGTTCGCCAAGCAGATCGCGCTGATCGAGGAGGGCCGCATCGAACCCGTCGTGCGCACCGGCAACCTCGACTCGATGCGCACCTGGGCCGACGTGCGCGACGCGGTGCGCGCCTACCACCTGCTCGTGACGAAGGACCCGACGCCGGGCGCCTACTACAACATCGGCGGATCGTTCTCGTGCACCGTCGGCGACATGCTGCGGCACCTGCTGTCGCTGTCCACGCGCGACGACATCGAGGTCCGCACCGACCCCGAACGGCTGCGGCCGATCGACGCCGACCTGCAGGTGCCCGACACGAGCAAGTTCCGCGCGCACACGGGCTGGCAGCCGCAGATCCCGTTCGAGCAGACGATGGCCGACCTGCTCGGGTACTGGCGCGACCGCGTGCGCAGCGGCCGCAACTTCCTCGTGCGATGAATCAGGTCGAGCTGTGCCGCGCCATCGACGCGATCGCGACGTGCGATCCCGAAACGCGCGGCTACGGTTATGCCGACACGCAGTACGCGTGGCACCACGACGCGGCGATCGAACAGCCGCGCCGCGCGTTCCACGCCTGGCTGCAGCTGCTGCACCGGCACGCGGCCGATGGCGCGGTACTGCAGGTGGGACTCGACCGGCGCGGCGGCAGCCACCTGGCGCTGCTCGCGGTCGCGGCGCGCGTCGTCGGCGTCGACGGCGACGGCGCGCGCGTCGAGGCGGCGCGGCGGCTGCTCGGGCCCGCGAGCTCGCGCTCGGTGCTGCTGGCGGGAGATCCATGTGCGGCGGCGGTGGCGGCGAACGTGCGCGACGTGCTGCCGGTCTGCGACGCGCTGCTGCTCGACGGCGACGACGGCTACGAACGGCTGCGCAGCGCGTGGCACCGCTACGCCGGTCTCGTGCGTGAGGGCGGGCTCGTCGCCATCGTCGATCGCTGCCAGGCCGACGCGCCCGCCGGCCGCCCGTTCGATCGCGACCGCTTCGTCTGCGACCTCGAACGCGACTTCCTGCTGCCGCGCGGGGTGCGGTTCGTGCGCCACGGCGACGCGCAGGCGCTGCACAGCTACGTGCAGACCGCCGCGACGCGGGCCGAGGTGCGCGCGCCGGCGCTGCCGGCCGGGTTCCGCGCCGACCCGGACCCGGAGCCGCTCGGCACTGAGGGGCCGTTCGCGCTGTGGAGCTGGCTCGGGCGCGTCGTCGCGGTGCCGGCCGCGGCCGGGCCGCTGCGCGCGCGCGTCTGGCGGCAGAACGGCTACGACACCGTGCTCGAGGCCGCGGACGAAGCCGGCGCACGCCGGCTCGCGGGCGCCTGGACCGACGCGCGGCCGCCGCTCGCGCAGGCGCGGTCGCTGCTGCAGCAGGGTGCGGTCGAGGCCGCGCGGTCCACCGTCGCCGCCGTGCGTGCGCGGCATGCGTGGCTCGCGGCGGCGCTGGTGCCCTGCCTCGAAGCCGCGCCGTGGAACCGGCAGCTGCTGCTCGCACTGGGCACGCTGTGGTCGTTCGGCGACGCGCCGCGCCAGGGATCAGCCTTGCTGCGGCGCGCGCTCGACCTCGACATGCTCGACACGGACCTGCTGCGCACGGTCGCCGCGGCCTGCGTGCATCTGCTGCGCGACGAAGCCGAGGCGCGCGCGCTGCTCGCGGCGGCGAAGCAGCACGTGCGCCGGCGCAAGGTCGCGGCGATCTGCCACGAGGAGCTGCACGGGCACGCGCTCTGGGACTACCCGCAGCTGCTCGCGGAGGTGCGCGGCGTGCTCGAGGTCGGCGCGCACCGCGGCGAGCACGTCGCCGCGTTCGCCCGGCTCGAGTTCGCCGAGCAGTGCCACGTCGAGGCCGACCCGGCGGCGTTCGCCGCGCTCGAACGCGCCTGCGCCGCGGCCGGCAGCGGTCGCGCGATCGCGCTGCGGTGTGCGGTCGGGGCCGCACCGAGGCTCACGCTCGACACGCTGGTGGCCGAGGGGCGCATCGACGCGCAGCGCTACGACCTGCTCGTCGTCGACACCGGCGGCACCGAGCTCGACGTGCTGCGCGGGGCGACCGCGCTGCTGCGGCACGTCGACATCGTCTGCGTCGCCGTGTTCCTGGAGCCGGGCCGCGCCGAGGCTCCGCTGCCGCAGCAGATCCAGGCGTTCCTGCGCGATCTGCACGGCGGCGATGGCTTCGACCTGCGCGCGTTCGAACCGTCGCTCGACGGCCGGCGCGGCCACGCGATCTTCGAGCGCAAGCGGGCGCGGGGCTCCCGATGACGCGGCTGTTCCTCTACCACAACGGCCGCCGCGGCGAGGTGCTGCTGTGCCGCGCGCTGTACCGCTCGGTGCTCGCGACCGGCGTCGAACTCGTGCTCGGTGCCTGCCGCGACGACGGCGAGCTGCTCGCGGGACTCGGCCCGCGCTGTCAGGTCGTCGAAGGGCCGTTCCGCAACACGGCGCACGGCGCGCCGCTCGACCTCGACGCGCTGTGCCCACCGGGTCTGCTGCGGCTCGAGGTCGGGTTCGGCGGCAGCGGCGCCGAACCGACCTGCCAGTGGCCCGACGTCGTCGGGTCGTTCGAGCGCGACTGCCGGCGGCTCGGCATCGAACTGGCGTGGGCCGACCCGGAGCAGGCCGTGCCGATGCTCGACTTCGCCGCCGCGGCGCCGGCCGTGTCGCTGCGGCGTCCGTCGATCTACCTCGACAACGCGCGCACCGCGTGTGCGCACTGCTGGTTCGTCTACGACGTCGAACGGCTCGCGCGCGCCTTGCCGGACTGGGACCTGCTGTGCACGGCGCCGGCACCGGCGCTGCCGTCGGTCGTCGACATCTCGCACTGGTCGTGGTCGCAGCGTAGCCGCGCCAGCGAAGCGTGCGAGGCGCTGGTCGGCACCACGCTCGATCCGTTCGTCTGCACGCTGACCGAGGCCAATCGCTGGAAGTGCAAGGCGCTCTGCGGCTACGACGCGCGCCTGCACGCGCCGTTCTGGGACTACCCCGGCAACCCGATGGAGCTGCTCGCGACGATGGACGAGCTCGTCGACTTCCTGCTCGCGAACGTCGCCGAACGGAGCCGCCGATGAGCGCACTCGCCGTGTCGACCGCCGCGGGCACGTTGGCCGCGCGTCTCGTGCGGATCGTCGACGACGCGCGCATCGAGGCCATCGTGCAGACCGGCTGCGCCCACCTCGACCTGACGCGCGAGCTGCTGGCGCTCGGGCCGCCCGTGACCGCGATCGACGTGCGGCCCGAAGCGGTCGCGGCCCTGCGGCACGGGCTCGGCCCCGACGCGGCGGCGGTGCGCTTCGTGCAGGGCCCGCCGGGCCGCGTGCTCGCCGACCTGCGCTGCCAGCTGCCGGCGCGCACGCTGTACGTGTTCGGCCACGACACGCCGGCGGGCGAATCGGCGCGCGACGAGATCTTCTGGGTGCCGCGCGGGGCCGGCGCCATCGTCGTGCTGCCGCGCCGGGCCGGCGTTGGCCTCGCCGGTGTGCAGGACCAGCTGCTGCGCTGGTCGCCCGACCACCACGTCGAGTGGCACGTCACGAACGACGGCGGCCCGGCGCTCGTCGCGCTGCCGCGGCCGTCGGTGCACGTGACGTTCCTGATCGAGAAGTACACGCACGAGTACGGCACGTCGGGCCCGTCGATCAACCTCGACAACCTCGTCGCGACGCTGGCCGCGACCGGCTGCGCCAGCTGGAACGTCGTGCACTACGACGAGTGCTTCCACGAAGGGCGCGCGATCCCGCTCGAGCAGCTCGTCAAGCCCGCGCACGCCGACGTGCACGTGCTCGCCTGTACGCTGCACTACCACAGCCGCGCCAATCCGCGCGTGCCGCTGCTCGAGCAGGTCAAGGCCACCGGCAGCCGCGTCGCGTTCTTCTGGCTCGACAAGAAGATCAGCCAGGACACACCCGACTACGCGCGCGTCGCCGACCTCAACGTCGTGCTCGACGGCAACGACTTCGACCTGCCCAACGCGTGGCCGGTCTTCACGCCCAAGAACCCGCGCTTCTTCCATGACCCGGGCCTGCCGCGCGACATCGACGTCAGCCTGGTGGGCGAGGTGCGCTACCTGTCGCAGCGCAAGGCGATGGTCGAACGGCTAGAGCGCGAGTCGCGCATCGCCGTGCAGCGCTTCGGCACGAGTGCCGCGGACACGGGCCGCGCGCTGTCGGTCGCCGAGTACGCGCGGCTCTACCAGCGCTCGCGCATCTCGCTGGCGATGACGAAGGACCGCACGCGCCAGCTCAAGGGCCGCGTGTTCGAGATCCTGCACTGCGGCGCGATGCTGCTCTGCGACGTCAACCACCACGTCAGCCACTACCTGCGAGCCGGGGTCGAGTACGTGCAGTACGCCGACTACGAGGAGCTGGTCGCGGCGGCGGCGTACTACCTCGCGCACGAGGCCGAACGCGCGGCGATCGCCGCGGCCGGCCACCGGCGCGTCGTCACACACTACAACCACGAGGTCTTCTGGCGCAGCCTGCTGGCGCGCCTGCGGGGCTCGGCCACGGCGTGGCACGAGGGGAACTAGGGGGTCACATGCACAAGCACGGCAAGCGGCGCATCCATCTGGGCGAGTTCAACCTGCTCATGAACGGCTCGACCTACCTGCCGCTCGTCTCGGGCCTGCTGCGCGCCAACGCCGAGCAGAGCGACATCGTGCGCGAGCACTTCGATTGGGCGCCGTTCCTGTTCCACAACGACCGCGTCGACCGGCTCGTCGACCGCTACGAACGGCCCGCGGTGGCGGCGTTCTCGTCGTTGATGTGGAACGCGCAGCTGTGCCTGCGGGTCGCCGAACGCGTCAAGCGGCGCCACCCCGACTGCCTGGTCGTGTTCGGCGGCGCCAACGTGCCGCACCATCCCGAACAGTTCCTGCGCGAGCACCCGTTCATCGACGTCACGGTGCGCGGCGAGGGCGAGAGTCCGTTCCTGGCCGTGCTCGAACGGCTCGCATCGGCCAGCGGTGCTGGCGACATCGACGTCGACGGCATCCCGGGCACGTCGTGGCGCACGGCGATGGGGGAGTTCCGGCACAACGAGCTCGACCAGTCGTTCCAGAAGGATCTCGACCACTACCCGTCGCCGTACCTCGAGGGGCTCTACGAGCCGATCCTGCGCGAGCACCGCGAGCTGCAGTTCCAGGCCATCATCGAGACGAACCGCGGCTGCCCGTTCCAGTGCACGTTCTGCTACTGGGGCAAGGGCGGCATGTCGCGCAAGTACCGCTTCCACGGCATCGACCGCGTCAAGGCCGAGATCGAGTGGATGGCCGCGAAGAAGATCCAGTACGTGTTCAACGCCGACAGCAACTTCGGCATGCACCGCCGCGACATGGAGATCGCCGAGTTCCTGGTCGCGACCAAGCAGCGCACGGGGTACCCGCACAAGTTCCGCACCTGCTACGGCAAGAACACCGACGAGAAGATCTTCGCGATCGGCAAGCTGTTCCACGAGCACGGGCTCGAGAAGGGCATCACGATCAGCTACCAGAGCGTCGACGAGACGGTGCAGAAGAACATCAAGCGCGACAACATCAAGCTCGAGTCGGCGCGCGAGCTGCAGCGCCGGTTCAACGACCTCGACGTGCCGGTCTACACGGAGCTGATCCTCGGCCTGCCCGGCGAGTCGCTGCGCAGCTGGATCGACGGCGTCGACCGCGTGCTCGGCTCGGGGCTCAAGAACCAGCTGTTCATGTACATCTGCCAGGTGTTCCCGAACACCGACCTCGCGGCGCCCGAGTACCTGCAGCGGTTCGGCGTGCAGACGAAGGTCATCGAGCTCTGCGAGATCCACGGCCGCGTGCGCACGGGCGAGTGGGTCAAGGAGCAGGAGGAGATCGTCGTCGCGACGGCGGCCATGCCGGCGCCGGACTGGCGCGCGGCGCTGCTGTTCAGTTGGGTGACGATGACGATGCACAGCCTCAAGCTCGGCTTCTACGTGATCGCGTGGCTCGTCGACCGCTTCGGCGTCAAGCACTCGGACTTCCTCGAGTTCGTCGCGCGCGGCGACTGGGACCGCGACGAGTTCCCGCGGCTCGGCGCCGAGATCGCCGCGTTCGAGCAGAAGATCGACCGGCTGCTGCTCGGCCACGGCCGCGGCTGCCTCATGCCCGGCTACGGCGACATCTACTGGGACGAGGAGGAGGCGAGCTTCCTGCGCCTGTCGGCCGACTTCGACGGCTTCTACGCGGAGCTGCGCGAGCTGACGCTCGACTTCCTCGAACGGCGCGCGGTGCCGTGCACGGCCGCGCTGCAGCAGGAGCTCGACGAGGTCGTCAGCTTCCAGAACCTCACGATCCCGCGGCCCGACGGCCGGTTCTCGACGCGGCGCGAGTTCCACCACGACCTCTGCCGCTACTTCGAGGCGCTGTTCTCGACCGAACCCGAGCCGCTCGCGCGCGTGCCGAACGTCGTCGAGGCGAGCCAGCCGGACTTCGCGGGCGACCTGCCGCGGTTCGCGCGCGAGACGATCCTGTGGGGGCGCAAGAGCGGCACGATGCTGGCCCGGCTGCGCACGGTCGAGACGGGCCGGCCGGCCCTGCCGGTGTAGGCCGCGGGCCCGTACCCGGGTTGGCGCTCGCACTTCGGCCCCCGAGCGGCCATCATCTGGCGCCGGTCTGGGCCACCTTCCTGGCTCCAGCGGGGCACCGACTCCCAACCCCAAGACCCTCGATGACCACCGAAGACGCCTCCGAGAAGAAGAAGCGCAAGCCCAATGCGGCCCTCATGAAGCCCGTGCAGCCCGACGAGGTGCTCGCGAAGATCGTCGGTTCGGCGCCCCTGCCGCGCAGCGAGATCACGAAGAAGCTCTGGGACTACATCAAGCAGCACGGCCTGCAGGATCCGAAGGCCAAGACGAACATCAATGCCGATGCCGCCCTGAAGGCCGTGTTCGGCGGCAAGGACCGCGTCACGATGTTCGAGATGACGAAGCTCGTGTCGGTCCATATCAAGTAGTTCCCGTCGCCGCGGGGCGATTCACGAGCCAGCGGAACACGCAACCGGTCGCCCGATCGCGGCGACGATGGCGAGTTCCCGTCGCCGCGGGGCGAATCACGAGCCAGCGGAACACGCAACCGGTCGCCCGATCGCGGCGACGATGGCGAGTTCCCGTCGCCGCGGGGCGATGCACGAGCCAGCGGAACACGCATCCGGTCGCCCGATCGCAGCGCCGCTGCGGGAATACCCGGGCCAGGGGCCCGCGCGGCCGGAAGTGCTCCCGCCCCACGGGTCGGTCGCCGCGCAACCCGGAATTCCGCCCGCGACCGGCCCGATCCGGTATGGTGTCGCGGCCCCCTGCGACTGTCTCCCGCTTCGATGCTCCGTCCCGTTCTCGCGCTCCTGCTGCTGGGCAGCACCGTGCCCGGCCAGAACATCCTGCCGCCGCCGCCCGCCCCGCCCGGCAACCCGACGACCCCCGAGAAGGTCCTGCTGGGCAAGGCGCTGTTCTGGGACGAGCAGCTGTCGTCGTCGCGGTCGGTCGCCTGCGGCACGTGCCACGTGCTGTCCCAGGGTGGGGCCGATCCGCGCTCGGCAGCGGCGTTGCACCCCGGCGCCGACGGCGTGTTCGGCACCGACGACGACGTGCACGGCTCGCCGGGCGTCGCGCAGCACGCGGCGAACGGCGAGCTCGTGCCGAGCGCCGCGTTCGGCCTGCAGCCGCAGGTCACGGGTCGCCGCGCGCCGTCGGTGATCAACGCGGCCTGGGCGACGAGCCTGTTCGTCGACGGCCGCGCCGGCGACGTGTTCCTGGACCCGGTCACGCACGCGGTCGTGTTGCCGTCGGGTGGAGCACTCGAGAGCCAGATCGCCGCCCCGCCCGTGAGTTCGGCCGAGATGGGCCACCTCGGCCGCACGTGGACCGACATCGCCAGCGAACTGCCCGGCCTGCGGCCGCTGGCGCTCGCCACGAACGTGCCGCAAGCACTCGAGCAGTTCCTCGCGGGGCGCACCTACGACGCGGTGTTCGCGCAGGTGTTCGGCTCGCCGGGCGTCACGCCCGCGCGCATCGTGTTCGCGATCGCCGCCTACGAACGCACGTTGGTCAGCGACCAGTCGCCGTTCGATCGGTACCTGGCCGGGCTCGGCACGCTGACCAACCAGGAGGCGCTCGGGCTCGCGCGCTTCGAGACGTTCTGCGCCGGCTGCCACACCGACCTCGACCCGGCGGTGCTCGGCACCGGGCCCGTGCTCGACGACTTCCGCAACGTCGGCGTGCGGCCGCCGGCCGAAGACCTCGGCCGCGGCGCGGTCACGGGCCTGGCCGCCGACCGCGGCACGTTCCGCGTGCCCGGGCTGCGCAACGTCGCGCTGCGCGGCAGCTACTTCCACAACGGCGGCCAGCAGACCCTGGCGCAGGTCGTCGACTTCTATGCGCGCGGCGGCGACTTCGCCGACAACCGCGATCCGCTCGTCGACGCGATCTCGGGCCACATCTTCATCGTCGACAACCTGCAGCTGCAGGCGCTGCTCCACGCGCTGACCGACCCGCGCGTGGCGCAGGAGCTGCCGCCGTTCGATCGCCCGCGGCTGGCCAGCGAAGGCCCGAACATGCCGGTGGCGTTCGGCACCGGCACCGCAGGCACCGGCGGCCTGCCGCCGCGCATCACCGCCCTCGGTCCGGCCTACCTCGGCAACCCGGCGCTCGGCGTCGGCGTCGAGCGGCTCGCGCCCAACCTGTTCACGGCGCTGCTGCTCGACACCGCCGGCTCGGCGACGCCGACCTCGGTGCTCGGCCACGAACTGCACCTCGCATGGTCGCCGGCGCTGCAGATCCTGCTCACGGGTCTGTCGCTGCCCGCACCCGACGGGCGCGGCTACGCGACGGCCGTGTTCCACCTGCCCGCCGACCCCACGCTCGCGGGCACCTACTGGCTGCAGTGGGCGGCGCTGGACGGCAACGGTCCCGCCGGCCTCGCGAGCTCCGACGCGCTGCGTCTCACCGTCTACTGAACGCCTTCGATCCACCTTCCCCGACCTGCCCGCCTCCCTTCCCGACGACACCTTGATCATGCATCCATCACGAACTCTGTGCCGCGTGCTCGCGGTGGCAGCCCTGTGTACCGCAGTCGCTGCCCAGAAGCCGAAGTTCACCCCAGCCCCGAGCGTGCCGTTCTGGCCCGGCTACGGCCGCGACCCCGGCCACACCGCGCAGACGACCACGGGCACGCAGCCGCTCAACCACATCCTCTGGCAGACGCCCGTGGACCTGCAACCGCAGTACTCGGGCACGTCGCTGCTGATCCACTATGGCTCGCCGCTGATCACGGCCGGCTGGCTCGTCATCGTCACGGTCAAGACGGGCGTGTCGGGGGACTTCCAGCTCGAGTGCCGCCATCCGGTCACGGGCAGCCTGATCTGGACGCAGACGACCGACTACATCCTGCCGCCGCACAACTGGGTGCCGAGCTGTGGCTCGACGATCACGCCGCAGAACAAGATCGCGACGCCCGCGGCCGGCGGCACGATCCTGCTGCGCGAGCAGGCGGACCTGCCGGCGAGCGCCGTGACGCGCATCGCGTTCTACGGGCTCGCGAACTACCAGGCCAACCCCGGCCTGTTCGACACCAACGTGCGCATCAGCACGCCGATCACGTCGGACCAACAGGGCAACCTGTTCTTCGGCTTCCGCGTCAGCGGCACGGGCACGGGCCTCACGAGCGGCATCGCGCGCATCGACGTCAACGGCAACGGCACGTGGGTCTCGGCCGCGACGGCGGCGAACGACTCGAGCATCCGCAAGGTCGTCTACAACTGCGCGCCGGCGATCACGTCGGACGGCGCCTCGCTCTACATCGGCGTCAACAGCAGCAACAACTCGGGCGGCAGCGCCGGCTATCTGCTCAAGCTCAACAGCACGACGCTCGCGCAGCAGGGCCGGGTGCGGCTCAAGGACGTCGCGTCGCCGGCGACCGACGCCTACCTCTACGACGACGGCACCGCCTCGCCGACGATCGGCCCGGACGGCGACGTGTACTTCGGCGTGCTCGAGAATCCGTTCGGCAGCAACAACCTGCGCGGTTGGATGCGCCACTTCGACGGCACGCTGGCCGTGTCGAAGCTGCCGAGCGCGTTCGGCTGGGACGACACGTCGGCGATCGTGCCGCGGTCGATGGTGCCGCAGTACACGGGTCCGTCGAGCTACCTGATCCTGACCAAGTACAACAACTACGGTGGCGGTGCGGGCGGCAACGGGCTCAACAAGCTCGGTGTGTTCGACCCGAACACGCCGATGGTCGACCCGGTCTCGGGGGCGACCGTGATGAACGTCGTCATCGAGGTGCTCGGTCCGACGCCGGACCCGACGATCCCGGGCGGTGTGCGCGAGTGGTGCATCAACACGGCCGCAATCGACATCCCGGGCCAATCGGCGATCGTCAACTGCGAAGACGGCAAGGCCTACCGCTGGCACTTCCCGAGCAACAGCTTGACCGAGACCGTCACGCTGACTTCCGGCATCGGCGAGGCCTACACGCCGACGATCGTCGGGCCGACCGGCATCAGCTACGCGATGAACAACGCGACCCTGTACGCCCTGGGTCGATGACCCGGGCGCAGGACCCCGCAATTGCGGTGGTAGGCATCTCGGATGCTGTGCCGCGATTGCGGGGGAAGAAAAGTCCAGACCAACAGAACCTTGACCCGGGTTGGTTTCGTCAGAGTTCGCATCGACCCCCTGGTCAGAGCATCGCGCGCATGGTGTTGTCACAAGTTGCCTTGGCGTGTTTCCCATCTTGACGACCCACACCCGGGCCGTCGACCATGGCCGCCTTGCTCCGATCTTGTTTTCTTTCCCGAGTCCCTGATTCCCAGCTAGCCCTTATGCACAAGTCCTCCCTCCTCGCGGTAGCGATCCTCGGCACCACGCTCTCCGGCGTCGCCCAGAACTGCACCGCGGCCCCGTCGGCCCAGACGTTCTCCAATCGCGTTGAGTTCGCTTCGAACTACTACTACGCGCTCGGCAACTACCTGTTCGACCTGACGACGCA
>DASUFY010000338.1:0-15648 GCA_036274315.1 Planctomycetota bacterium
GCACGCCGCCAAAGCGCCGGAAGCGCGCCTGCAGGCGCTGGCGGCTGCGGCGCACGACCGCGTGCGCGTCGACGAACGCGTCGATCGCGCGGTGCTGCGCGATGCCGCGCTGCAGGTCCCCGTGCAGGCTCGCCAGCTCGATCCCGCGCACGAAGTCGCCGCACAGGTTGCCGAGCCGCAACAGCGGCGCGGTCGGGGCGAGGTGCAGGTGGGCCAGCCAGTTCATCGAAGCGTGGCATTGTGGACCGGGGCTCGGTGCGCACAACCCCCGGGGCGGTGATCCCGATGTGGTTCGGCAGTTCGCCTGCCGCGTGAGAGTGGTGCCCGCTCATCGCGATCGGTCGCGTCGGCATCCCGGCCGACGCCCAGCGCCTCGTCCCGCGGCTCGGCGACCGCGAACCCGGTCGCCTCGGCCTGCAGCCCTGAGCCTCGCCGCCAGCGATCCGCGCCGCGCGCCGAGTCCGCGCGTGCCTCGAACCGTGGGGCTGCCTAGACTCGTCGCCCCCGATGAGCACCGAACTGCCCACGAAGTACGAGCCGCAGACGCTCGAGCCGCAGGTGACCGCGCGCTGGCTCGAGAGCAAGGCCTTCGCCGCCGCGCCCGACGACCGCAGCGACCGCTACGTCGTCATGATGCCGCTGCCCAACGTCACCGGGGCCCTGCACATGGGCCACGCGATGGACAACGTCATGCAGGACCTGCTGATCCGCTGGCACCGCATGCAGGGTGACAACACGCTGTGGCAGGCCGGCACCGACCACGCCGGCATCGCCACGCAGGCCGTGGTCGAGAAGCGCCTCAAGGAACTCGAAGGCAAGACGCGCCACGACATCGGCCGCGACGCCCTCGTGCAGCGCATCCACGACTGGGCGGCGCAGAGCAAGCAGCGCATCGTCATGCAGCAGCAGGCGATGGGCAACTCGTGCGACTGGGACCGCGCGCGCTTCACGATGGACGACGTCTGTGCGCGCGCCGTGCGCCACACGTTCTTCGCGATGTTCCGGGACGGGCTCATCTTCCGGGGCAACCGGCTCGTCAACTGGGACTGTGCGCTGCAGACCGCGGTCGCCGACGACGAGCTGTACTCGCAGGAGGTGCACGGCACGTTCTCGTACCTGCGCTACCCCGTGCTCGATCCGCAGCCCGGCGAGCCTGCGTACGTCGTGGTCGCGACCACGCGGCCCGAGACCATGCTCGGCGACACCGCCGTCGCGGTGCACAGCGATCCGGCGCGCGCGCTGCGCGCCGCGATCGAGACGCAGCGGCAGAAGCTCGCCGAGGCCCCCGCCAAGGACGCGCCCGTCGCGCAGCAGGAGCTCGAGCGCCTCGAGGCCCGCGAACGCGACGTGCTGCCCACGCTCGTGGCGATCGCGGCGATGGCCAGGGCCGGGCGCAAGGTCAAGCTGCCGCTCGTCGACCGCGAGATCCCGCTGCTGCTCGACGACTGGGCCGACCCGTCGCTGGGCACGGGCTGCGTCAAGATCACGCCGGCGCACGATCCCAACGACTACCAGGTCTGGCAGAGGCACCCCGAGATCGGCGCCATCAACGTGATGGCCGGCGACGGCTCGATCAACGAGCACGGCGGCCCCTACCGCGGCCAGGATCGTTTCGCGGCGCGCAAGGCCGTGATCGCCGACCTGACGCGACAAGGCCTCGTCGAGAAGATCGAGGAACGCACGCTCGAGATCGCGCACAGCGACCGCAGCAAGACGATCGTCGAACCGTACCTGAGCAAACAGTGGTTCGTGCGCATGGCCGACGTCGACGGCGGCGTCGTGATGGGCCGCGGCACCGGCAAGGAGTTCCGCACCGTGGGCCTCGCCCAGGCCGCGCTCGACGCCGCGGCCGGTGCGCTGCCGCCCTACGCCGACGGCACGCCTCGGCCGCGCGTCTCGTTCCACCCGGACCCGGATCGCTACCGCAAGATGTACGACGTGTGGCTCGCCGAGAAGCGCGACTGGTGCATCAGCCGCCAGCTCTGGTGGGGCCATCGCATCCCGGTCTGGCGCGGCGAGATGTCGGTGCAGCACCTGCTCGTGCTGCAGCCGATGCTCGGCGCGCACCTGCAGCGCCACGACGTGGCCGCGTGGATCCTGCTGCCCGACGGCAGCCGCCTCCTGCCCGCGGATGCGTTCCTGCACCTGCGCGGCCCCAACGCCCCGACCTCCGTCGAGGTGCAGCTGTGCTTCCTCGAGCCCGGCAACGACGCCGCGATCGGCCCGGTGCTGCAGGGCGCCGGGCTCGCGCTCGACCCCGACGTGCTCGACACCTGGTTCAGCTCGGCGTTGTGGCCGCACAGCACGCTCGGCTGGCCCGATCCGGCGACGGCGCAGGTCGACCCGGGGCAGACCTCGCTCGGCCCGGGCCCCGGCCAGGCCGACGCGCTGTCGTACTACTACCCCGGTTCGTGCCTCGTCACGGGCCGCGACATCATCACGTTGTGGGTCGTGCGCATGGTCGTGACCGGCCTCTACAACCTCGGCGACGTGCCGTTCACCGACGTGTTCCTGCACGCGACGATCCTCGACGGACGCGGCGAACGCATGTCGAAGAGCAAGGGCAACGGCATCGACCCACTCGACATCATCCACCGCTACGGCGCCGACGCGCTGCGTTACGTCGTCTGCGAACTGCAGACCGGCACGCAGGACATCCGGCTGCCGGTGGCTGCGATCTCGCCGTTCACGAAGCCCGGCGAGCCCGAGCAGTTCGTCGATCTGGCGACCGCGAAGCCGGGCCCCTACCTCGGCACCTACGTCGATCCCGCGACGAAGCAGCTCATGGACCTGGTCGGCCAGTACGGACCGCAGGGCATCGCGCCCGCGAAGGCGACGAGCGAGCGCTTCACGGTCGGCGCCAACTTCTGCAACAAGCTGTTCAACGCCGCGCGCTTCGCCTTCCTGAACCTCGAGGGCACGCAGTTCCGCGCGCTCGACGTGGCGACGCTGCCCGTCGAGGATCGATGGATCCTGTCGCGGCTGCAGAACGCGATCGAAACCGTGCACAGGAGCCTCGGCGTCTACAACCCGTCGGCGGCGATCGCGCAGGCCCGCGACTTCTTCTGGAACGAGCTGTGCGACTGGTATCTCGAGATGCTGAAGCCGCGCTTCCGCGACGACGCCCATCCGGGGGCGCCAGCGCTCGCCCAGCAGGTGCTGGCCGCGGTGCTCGACCAGACGCTGCGCCTGCTGCATCCGTTCGTGCCGTTCCTGACCGAGACGCTGTGGCAGAAGCTCACCGAGCTGGCGCCGCAGCGCGGCGTGCGCGCGCCGTTGCCGACCAGCGCCTGGCTCGTGCACGCGGCGTGGCCGAAGGGCGACGCCGCCTGGCGTGCGACCGACGTGGAGCAGCAGGTCGAGACCATGCAGCAGTGGTGCGTCGCGATCCGCGAGACCAGGGCGCGCTACCAGGTGCCACCCAGGGACCGCCTCGTGGCGCGCATGCAGGCGACGGGCGCCGAGGCCGCGGTGCTGACCGCGGTGCAGCCGCTGCTCGCGCACATGGCCGGATTGGCGGAGGTGACGGTCGGCCCCGACGCCGAGCGCACGGCCGATTCCGCGACCGTCGTGCAGGGTGCGTGCAAGGCGTTCCTGCTCGGGGTCGTCGACCTGCAGAAGGAGCAGCAGAGACTCGAGCAGCAGCGCGAGAAGCTGTGCTCCCAGATCGCCGGCATCGAGAAGAAGCTCGGCAACGAGGCGTTCGTCGCCAAGGCGCCGGCCGACGTCGTGGCCAAGGAGCGCACGAACCTCGACGCGCTGCGCCTGCAGCTCGCCGGCGTCGAGCAGAGCCTGCGCGAAATGACCTCGTGAGCCGGCCAGCCGGGGGGCGGCGTCTCCGCAGGAGCGTCGGCGGACCTACACCTTCCAGACGATGCCGCGCCGGAACAGCGCCGCGAGCACCACGTACCAGCCCGCGACCCACAGCAGCGCGAAGGCCAGCGACGCGAACCGCGGGTCGCCGATCGGCAGCAGCACGGTGCGGAAGAACCACTGCTGGAGCGAAACGGACTGCCCGGCAGCCGGCACGTGGATCAGCGAACCGACGATGCGGCCGAGCAACCCGCTGCCGACGAAGACGAGCAGCGCGTTCTGGCCGTAGACCTGCAGCGGCCGCGCGAGGGCCGCCCAGCGCCGCTGCTCGAACGCCCAGACCGACAGGCCGAGCCCGACCGTCGCGATGCCCGCGGTCCACACCGCGTAGCTGCTCGTCCACAGCGCCTTGTTCATCGGCAGGAACCAACCCCACACGGCTCCCGCCGCCATCAGCAGCGTGCCGCGCCGCAGCAGCGTCGCGACCTTCGCCGCGAGGTCGTCGCCCGAGCGCAGCACGCGTCCCGCGGCCACGCCGAACAGCGCCGTCGCGACGGCCGGGATCGTGCTGAGCAGACCCTCGGGGTCGTACTGCCCGCGCGTCTCGCGCCAGACGTGTGCGCCGAACACCGTGCGATCGAGCCAACCCGCGAGGTGGTCGCTCCGGCTGTCGAGGTCCGGGGCGCCGCCGTCGGGCGAGGGACAGCAGGCCAGCAGCGGCCAGTACACGACCAGGCACGCGAGCAACACGAGGCGCTGCGTGCGCGGCGCCGTGAACAGGAACAGCAGCGCCGCGATGCCGTAGCAGACGCCGATGCGCTGCAGCACGCCGGGAAAGCGCACGTGCAGCAGCGGCGAGATGTTCAGGCCGCCCTCGAAGCCGAGGAACGGGAACGCCGACATGCCCATGCCGAGCAGCACGAGCACCAGCACGCGCCTGCCGACGCCGGCGGCGAGCGGGCCGCGCGGCGTGCCGTTCTGCAGCTTCTTCGTCAACGCAGGTACGATCGCGACGCCGGCGCAGAACAGGAACGTCGGGAAGACGAGGTCGGTGAACGTGCAGCCGTGCCAGGCGGCGTGCGCGAGCGGTGGGTACTGGTACCCGGGACCCCAAGACCCGGGGTTGTTGACGAGGATCATCGCCGCGATGGTCAGCCCGCGCAGCGCGTCGAGGCCGAGCCAGCGGCCCGACACGACGGCCGCGCGCGGGTTGGGGCCCGGCACCGCCGCCCCGTCGCTCACCTGCCGAGCGCCGCCCGCACGCTGCCGTCGTGGGTCAACAGCAGCGTGCGCGCCGTCGGCGCGTCGACCTTGTGCCGCAGCGAGACGATCGCCGCCTTGGCCTCGCCGTCGCACTCGGCCAGCGCGCGTTCGGCCGTCGCCAGGTCGCAGCCGGCCGCCTGGGCGACGATGCGCACGATGCGGGCCACGAGCTTCTGGTTGCTGGCCTGCAGGTCGACCATGAGGTTGCCGTAGACCTTGTGCAGCCGCACGAACGCGCCCGTGCTGAGCATGTTGAGCACCATCTTGGTCGCCGTGCCGGCCTTGAGCCGCGTGCTGCCGGTCAGGACCTCGGGGCCCGTGACGATCTCGATCGGCAGGTCCGCGGCCGAGGCGACGGCGCTGCCCGGGTTGCAGACGATCGCGATCGTGAGCGCCCCCACCGAACGCGCGTGCCGCAGCGCGCCGAGCACGTAGGGCGTGCGCCCGCTCGTGGCGATGCCGACGACGACGTCCTTGGGCCCGAGTTCGACGCCCCTGAGGTCCTCGACGCCGAGGTCCTCGCTGTCCTCGGCGCCCTCGACGGCCCGCCGGATCGCGGCGGGACCGCCCGCGATCAGCGCCAGCACCTGTTCGGGCGGCGACGAGAACGTCGGCGCACACTCGGCCGCGTCGAGCACGCCGAGCCGGCCCGAGGTGCCGGCGCCGCAGTAGACGAGCCGGCCGCCCTTGCGCATGCGTTCGGCGGCCGCATCGACGGCGGCGGCGATCGCGGGCAGCACCTTGCGCACGGCGTCGGCGACGCCGCGGTCCTCGTCGTTCATCGTCGTGACGAGATCCAGCGTCGACATCGCGTCGAGCTGCTCGCTGCGCGGATTGCTGGATTCCGTCGGGAGCGCCGAGAGATCAGGTCGTTGCATGGACTCACCCCACCGTCGGATCGGATCGCGCCCGCTGCGCCCCCGACCACGCGCAGATGTTCGCGCGGAGCCGCGTCCGGTGCGAGAGCTTTCGTCGATGTGCGCGGGCGCGACGTTGGCCGCGGCCGCCACATCTGGGTATAGCAGCGCCGCCCGCATCGCGCGCCATGTCCATCGGCCCCACGGACCTCACGATCCTCGTCGTCTACCTCGCGGCGACGGTCGCGTTCGGGTTGTGCATCGGGCGCGGCCAGCGGTCGGCATCGGACTACCTGCTCGGCGGCCGCAACCTGCCGTGGTGGGCGCTGCTGCTGTCGATCGTCGCGACCGAGACCAGCACCGCGACGTTCCTCAGCGTGCCGGGCATCGCGTTCGGCGGCGGCCTCGCCGGAACGACCGGCGACCTGCGCTACCTGCAGCTGCCGCTCGGCTACCTGATCGGGCGCACGATCGCCACCTACGTGCTGCTGCCGCTCTACTTCCGCGGCGAACTGTTCACCGCCTACGACGTGCTGCGCGTGCGCAGCGGGCCCGCCGTGCGCACGCTCGCGAGCGGGCTGTTCCTGCTGACGCGCACGCTGGCCGACGGCCTGCGCCTCTACCTGACAGCGCTCGTGCTGCAGGTCATGTTCGGCTGGTCGCTGCTCGCCTCGGTCGCCCTGGTCGGTGGCGCCACCGTCGTCTACACGGTGCTCGGTGGCATCGTCGCGGTCGTCTGGACCGACGTCGTGCAGTTCGCGGTCTACATGCTCGGGGCGTCGGCGGCGCTGGTGGTGCTCGGCGGCCAGCTCGACGGCGGTCTCGGCGGCATGCTCGAGGCCGCGGCGTCGAGCGGCCGACTGCGTGTGTTCGACGTCTCGTTCGACCTCGGCAGCACCTACACGCTGTGGGCCGGACTGGTCGGCGGTGCCGTGCTGTCGATCGGCAGCCACGGCGTCGACCAGCTCATCGTGCAGCGCTACCTCAGCGCCCGTTCGCAGCGCGATGCGCAGCGCGCGCTGCTGTGGAGCGGCCCCATCGTGCTCGGCCAGTTCGCGCTGTTCCTCGTCATCGGGCTCGGCCTGTCGGCGTTCTACGCGGCGCATCCGCCGGCCACCGCGTTCGCCAGGGGCGATCGCGTCTTCGCGGACTTCCTCGTGCACCACCTGCCGACCGGACTCGTCGGCATCGTGCTCGGCGCCGTCTTCGCGGCGGCCATGTCGACGCTGTCCAGTTCGCTGTCGGCCTCGGCGTCGGCGCTCGTCAACGACCTCCTGTTGCCGCTCACGGGACATCGGCCCGATTCCGCGTTCGCGCTGCGCTCGGCGCGCGCGGCCACGCTGCTGTTCGCCGCGCTGCAGATCGCGGTCGGCGCGAGCGGCCTCGGCGGCGCCGATGCCGTCGTCAACCAGGTGCTCGGCATCGCCACCGTGACGACCGGCGTGATCCTCGGGCTGTTCCTGCTGGCGCTGCGCGAACGGCGCTCGCAGCGCGCCTCGCTGCTCGGTCTCGTCGCGGGCCTCGTCGCGATCGGTGCCGTGACGTTCGGCCTGCCCGCGCTCGACATCGCGCTCGCCTGGCCCTGGCATGGGCTGGTCACGTGCGGCTGCACGGTGCTCGCCGGCACCGCGGCGAACAGGTGGCTGCCGCCGGCGTGAGCCGCTGCCCGGCGCGCAGCCGCGGTTCGGCCGGCGCTCAGCGACCCCCGCCCACCTTCGCGCGCAGCACCTCGAGTGCCTTCTCGAGGATCGGATCGTGCGTCTCGAGGTCCTTGTCCGTGCACGGCACGAGCACGTCGGGCGCGAGGCCCTCGCCTTCGATGACGGTGCCGTCGAGCCGCAGGTCCTGCCAGCTCGGCACCACGATCGTGACTTCGTTGCCGAGGTCGAACGGCTTCGGGTTGCCGCTGCTGCCGAACGTCGGCTGCCCGATGACGGTGCAGTCGCGAGCCTGCTGCAGCATCATCACGAACGACTCGTTGCTGCTCATGACGTAGCGGCTCGTCAACACCGCGATCGGTTTGTCGTAGTGGCGGTCGGGACCGTGCCCCGTGATCGTGCGGTCCAGCACCGGACCGAAGCCCGACTTGCCCGGGCGATCGCGGTAGCGGTTCTTCGCGTAGACCCTGGTGCCCGTCACGAACCAGCCCGCCACCTGCTGCGCGATCGTCTCATCGCCGCCGGCGTTGGCGCGCGCATCGATCACGAGGGCCGCCGTGTCGGCGAGCTCGGTGATGGCACCGCCGATCACCTCGGGGTCGACCTCGCTGGTCCACGCATCGACGAGCAGGTAGCCGATGCCGTCCTCGGTGCGCCCCGCCAGCGCGTGCGGACCCACGGGCTTCGTCGCGACGAGGCGATCGACGAGCTGCCGGCGGAACAGCGAATCGACGGCGCGCCGGCCCGTGGCGAACGTCTGGTCGCCGCAGCGAAGATAGAGGTGCAGGTCCTGCGTCGGTTCGAGCATGTGCGCCGCGGCGGCGGCGAAGCCGCGATCGGTCCTGGCCGCGAGCAGCGCCGCGGCGTGCTTCTTCTCGAGCCCCTTCCAGTCGTCGACGCGCAGGTCGTAGTACGAGTAGCGCTCCGCGAGCACCTTGCTCATCGCCGCCAGCGCCTTCTGGTTGCGCCGCTTCTGTTCGGCGGCGGGCCGCAGCTGCTTGGGCAGCGTCGAGAACGACCACGGCACGGGCACGAGCGGCGTGCCGTCCGCACCGCGGAAGTTGGAGGCGGCCTGGCAGTTGAGCCCGAGTGAGTAGACGTGGTCCGGTTCGAGCTCGACCGCGACCACCAGCGTCTTCGTGTTCTGCCATTGCGGCGTCTGCGTGACCTTGGGGAACGACGGCCCGCCACCGCACAGCGACCAACCCGTCTGGCTCATCGCCCGGTCGAAGACGATGACCAGCTGCGTGGTCTTGCCAGCTTCGACCTCGGCGCCCTGGGCGGGCGTCAGCGAGACGACGGCGGGTGGCGTCTGGCCACAGACCGCGACGCAGAGACAGACGGCTGGCGCCCACGCATGCATCGATTCACCTCCGCCGCACAGCATACCGCCGACGCGGTGCGCCGTGCGAGCGGGGTGTGGGCCCGTCGAGCGCGAGTCCGGCTCGACGGGCCTCGGACGCGGCGGCCGATCGGCCTGCCGCGGTGCGCGCGGCCACTACTGGATCGTGAACGCGAAGTGGTAGTTGGTGCCGAGCTGCGGCACCGGATCGCCGGTCAGGTCGATGCCCGAGGTGATCCCGTACTGTTGGATGCCGACGCCGATCGTCAGGCGCAGCCCGTTCGACAGCTGCAGTGGATTGGTCGGATAGACCGACGGGTTCCACATGCCGACCTGGCCCGCGACCGTCAGGTTGATCAGGCCCGGGTCGTTGGGGATCGCGAGCGGCGCGATCATCGTCGTCGTCACCGGGTACCAGACGAGCGGCAACAGCAGGATCGTGTCGTCGATGTCGGGACCGAGCGGCACGTACGCCTCGGTGAAGCCCAGGAACAGGTAGCACTCGGCCGTGTCGATGCAGATCGTGATCGTCGTGCTCTGCGGATCGAACGGGTCGTCGTCGGTCGCCGTGATCGTGAAGAAGCTCAGGCCGACCTGCGAGTTGTCGGGCGTGAACGTGCACGTCAGGTTGCCGAGCGGCACACCGACGGTCGGCGGGTTGCAGACCAGGTTCGGCAGCGCACTGTTCGTGATCGACGCGATGTTCTGTCCGGCCTCGGGGCCGATCCAGTTGATCGAGATGACGATCGGCACGCCGACGTTGGCGTGGTACTTGTTGCCGGGCGGCACGTTGACCGCGATCGGCGGCTGGTTGCCGGGCAGGTTCGCGGCGCTGAAGCAGATCGTCTGGCCGTCGAGGTACGAGACGCCGTCGGCGTTGCCGCCGGGGCCGTCGTAGTCGACACCCTCGTGGTCGAAGCGACCGATCTGGAAGAAGTTGACGCCGTCGCCGGCGTTGACGCCGACCGTCGCCGGCGTGCCGCCGAAGCCACCCGTGCCGCTCGAAGCGTCACCGGTCGTCCACTGCATGTCGTCGTAGCAGAAGCAGACGTTGTTGCCGATGCCGATCGACGGGTCGGTGCCGTCGCTGATGATCAGCTCGAACGTGTTCGTCTTGTCGAAGTGTTCGTTGTAGTAGCCGACGTGATCCCAGATCACGATGAAGCGGTGGGCCTCGGAGCGGAACCAGACCGTGCCGCCGTTGTTGTTGATCGTGCTGCCGCTGTCGACGTCACCCCAGAACGGCGCGACCATCGGGAACCCGTTCACCGGGAAGCCAGACGCCGTGAACGTCGCGAACGGCGAACCGAACGAGATGTTGCCGTTGTTGTTGATGTAGACGTCGTTGTAGATCGTGCCGAACAGGTTGAACGGAAACTGCAGCGGGATCGAGCCGCTGCTGTCGTCGTCGTTGAACTGGCACGGGTCGGCCGGATTGGCCTGACCCGAACCGCCGCTGGAGTCCATCGACGGCACCATGAACGACGTGTCGAGCGGCACGCACAGCGTCGTCGCGTTGGGCTGCGAACAGGCGGCCGGCCCGTCGGGCACCGGGCCGGGGGGACGGTAGGGCTTCTGGGCCAGCACCGCGGTGCTGGCGGAGGCGAGACACATCGCTACCAAACCGTGCGTTCTCATGTTGCTCCTCTTTGGCGAGTTGGGACACGCTCCCCGCGTGCCCTCGCGCCACACCCCCCGGGACCCTCCCGGAGACTGCGCCGCGATCGCGCCTGCGTAGCGATCGCGAGGCGACCTTGTCAAGGGCTCGTACCTGCGCACCGACCTCGAGCGCGGCGCCGCGAGTCCCTTCGCCGCAGTCCGGCGCGACGGTGCGCGCGCTGCGCGCGATTGGCGCAACCGGCCATGCGCGCGGGCCGCCCCGCCTATGTCGATCGCCGCCGGTGGATTACAGACCCGCGCGCGCGCACGCGTCGGCGTCCGGTTCGGCAGCGCACGAGCGCCCATGCGGCTCGACATCGGGACTCGGGTCACCGTTCGTCCGGTGTATCAATTCCGCGTCAAGAGTTGCAGCAACGACGCGCACGCAGCCCGTGCGGCCTCACGGCAGCTCGACGCGCACCTCGACGACCACACCGCCCTGCACCTCGACGCGGCGCCGATGCACACCCTGCGCACCGAGGTCGAGCACGAGTTCGTAACTGCCGGCGGCCAGGTTCTCGACCGTCTCGCTGGCGCTCGCCGCGAGCTGCCGCGCGCATCGGTGCCGTCGGCGGCCTGGGCCGCGGGCGACCTCGCTTCAGAAGATGCCGATCGTGGCGGCGAGCCCGTTCGTGCTCGTGATCGCCAGGATGTTGAGCCCGAGGTCGACCTCCATCGACACGACCTGTTGGTAGAACGTCTGGCCGGCCAGCGCCGGCGTGTTGGGCAGGCCGACGGCCGTCGTCAACATGCCGGCGCTCGGGATCTGCACGTCGATGAGGTCCGGCGTCACGAGCACGTTGCAGCCCGGCAGGCCCTGGGGCAGCACGCCGATCAGCGGCAGGGACAGCTGGGCGAACCCGGTGACGACGAGCCCGAACGCGAAGGTGGGCAGGTTGCTCGCCTTCGCACGGAACGTGCCGCCGGTCCACGCGTCGGTGGCGCCGGTCAGCGTCTCGAGGCCACCCGAGCCCGTGCAGCCGCTGCCGTACGGCACGGTCGACGCCGGGCAGTTCGACTCGTAGCGCGCGAGGAACACCGACGGGCCACCGCCGGCCGTCGTGAACGTGCCACCCGCGACGAGCCCGCCCGTCTTGGTCACGATCAGCGCGTTGACCTGGCCGTTGGTGCCCGCGCCGAGCGGCGACCAGTTCGGGTCGCGCCAGCGCGCGATGCGTTCGGCGCTCACGCCACCGGCCGTGCTGAACGTGCCGCCGACGACGAGGTCGCCGCCGGGCAGCACGTCGACCGCGGAGACGATGCCCAGAAGGCCCGTGCCGAGCGGCAGCCAGGCGCTGCCGTTCCAGCGAGCGATGCGCAGCGCGCTGCTGCCGCCCGCCATCGTGTAGAAGCCGCCGGCGTAGAGGTCGCCGTTGGGCATCTGCGCGAAGTCCTGGATCCAGGTCGCGAGGAAGCCGCCCGAGAAGCCCGTGCCGAGCGTCGACCACGACGTCCCGGTCCAGCGCGCGACCGCGTTCGCGACGACCGGGCCCGCCGTCGTGAAGTTGCCGCCGACGACGAGGCTGTTGTCGGGTCGCAGCACGAACGCCTGCACGTAGTCGTTCGTGCCCGAGCCGAGCGCCGACCAGGTCGTGCCATTCCAGCGCGCGATGTTGTTCGCGAGCACGCCGCCGGCGGTCAGGAACCTGCCGCCCGCAACGAGGTCGCCGTTGGGCATCACGATGAGCGCCTTGACGTCGTTGAGGAACGATCCGGCCATGCCCGTGCCGAGAGCCGACCACGTCGTGCCGTTCCAGCGCGCGATGTAGTTGACGGTGACGCCGCCCGCGACGCTGAAGTAGCCGCCGGCGATGAGGTCGCCGTTGGGCATCTCGCACAGCGAACGCACCGCGCTGTTCATGCCCGAGCCGAGAGCCGACCAGGTCGCACCGTTCCAGCGCGCGATGTAGTTGGCCTGGATCGGTCCCGCGCTCGTGAAGTCGCCGCCGACGATGAGGTCGCCGTTGGCGAGTTGCAGCAGCGCCTGCACCGGATTGTTGAAGCCCGTGCCCAGGGCGGACCAGACGGTGCCGTTCCAGCGCGCGACGCCGCTCGCGGCGACGCCGCCCATGAGCGAGAAGTCCCCCGCCGCGATGACGTCGCCGCCGGGCAGCGTCGTCAGCGCGTTGACCGTGTTGCTGGCGCCGGTGCCCTGCGCCGACCACGTCGTGCCGTTCCAGCGGGCGATGCGCACCGCGGGGCTGCCGCCGGCCTGCTGGAACGTGCCGCCCGCGCACAGCTGGCCACCGGGCAGGGCGACGAGCGCGCGCACGGAGTTGTCGGTGCCCGTGCCGAGCGCAAACCACGACGTGCCATTCCAGCGCGCAACGTGGTTCTCGGTCAGGCCGCTGGCGATCGTGAAGTCGCCGCCCGCCACGATCTGGCCCGTCGTCAGCACCGCGAGCGCGCGCACGGCGCCGTTGGTGCCGGACCCCATGGTGAACCACGCCGTGCCGTTCCAGCGCGCGACCCGATTCGTGGCGACGATGTCCGCGTGCAGGAACTCACCGCCGGCGACGAGGTCTCCGGACGGCAGCGTGGCGAGCGAGTGCACGACGTTGTCCATGCCGGTCAGCAGTGCCGACCACGCCGCGCCGTTCCATCTGGCGATGTTGTTGGCGGCGACGCCGCCCGCGAACGTGAAGCTGCCGCCCGCGACCAGGTCGCCGCCGGGCAGCACGGTCAGGGCGCGCACGCTGCCGTTGATGCCTGCGCCGAGCGGCGACCAGGCCGATCCGTTCCAGCGCGCGATGCGGTTGGCGCTGCCGCCGTCGGCGGTCAGGAAGTCGCCGCCCGCGATCAGGTCGCCGTTGGGCATTGCGGCGAGCGCGAGCACCGACCCTTCCATGCCGAGGCCGAGCGGCGACCAGATGCCCGTGACAGGATCGTACTTCGCCACACGATTCGCGGCCGCCTTGCCCGCCAGCGTGAACGAGCCGGCGACGACGAGCACCGGCGTCTGCGGGCCGGCGCCGTCGGGATCCCACTGCGTGGCGGCCGAGATCGAACCGCCGAGCACGCCGGGGGCGCCATCACCGGGCAACCATTGGGTGGCACATTGGGCCGCCGAGGGACCGGCGAGGGCCAGCGCGGAACCGAGAGCTGCGAGCAGATGCGAGAGCGAGAGAGGAGTCATGGCGAGATCCTTGGTGTGCGGTGCAGTCCGGCGGTTTCCCCTGGCAGCGACCGCGACCGGAAGTTCCCCTGGATGTCGCTCCGCGTCAACCCCGACGACGGCGCGCGGCGTCGCGCCGCTGGCGGCTTTCGCCCCGGCGAAGGGCACCGGCGACTCCGGGCATCGACGCTCGGCGACGGTACGGAATCAGCCGTGCGCCGCGCGCCGCCGCGGCATCAGCACAGGACTTCCATCGAGTCGCTCGGCGTCTTCGCCGCGGTCGGCTTGCCGTTGGGGTCGCTGCTGCCGCCGCCGTGGCCGGGCTTGTGCCCGTTGCGCTTGAACCAACCGCGCACCGTCGCCGCCGCCCCGACGAGCCCCGGCGCGCGACGCCAGCCCAGGAACGAGTCGGTGACCCGCGTGCCGACCTTGCGCAGCGGTGTCGGCAGCCGCTCCAACCGCTGGTAGTGCTTGACCAGCGTCTTGAAGTGCCGCTGGAACAT
This sequence comes from Planctomycetota bacterium, assembly GCA_036274315.1. Lineage (GTDB taxonomy): Bacteria > Planctomycetota > UBA1135 > UBA1135 > UBA2386 > DASVAL01. Next base: position 14,211 of record DASUFY010000338.1, read on the forward strand.
GATCACCTGTTCGCGCTCGATGCAGGTCTGCTCGAGCACCGTGTCGGCGAAGTAGTCGGTGACGACTCGAGTCTTGCTGACCAGCCCCTCCTTGTGCACGAGGTCGTACAGCGGCGTTCCCTCGTACGGGTAGAAGATCGAGTGCTGGATCCAATCCGGCGCGATCTCGGCGTTGATCTTGATCGTCTCGAGGATCTGCGGCGCCGTCTCGTGCGGCGAGCCGATGATGTTGTAGGACTGGCACTGGATGCCGGCGTCCTTGAACATCTTGAAGGTCGTGACCAGTGTCTCTCGACTCAGGTTGCGGTTCAGGATGCGGTTGCGGACCTCGTCCGAGCCCGCCTCGATCGCCATGTGCACGCGCCTGCAGCCCGCCTGCTTGAGCAGGTCGACCATCTCCTGGTCGACGAGGTTCGGCCGCATGTTGCAGCCGAACGGCAGGCCGACCTGCTCGATGTAGGCCGGCACGAACTCGCGCAGCCACTTGCGCCAGACGCCGAAGATGTCGTCTTCGAAGAAGATGCCCTCGGTCGCCGGATAGCGGCGCCGGTACTCCTGGATCTCGGCGATCAGCGTCGGGATCTCCTTGAACCGCAGGTACCGGCCGCGGCCCTTGCTCTGCTTGATCAGCGCCAGGTTGCAGCAGTAGGCGCAGTTGTACGGGCAGCCGCGCGAGCCCATCAGGATGCCGATGTTCTGGCGGATGACCTCGAGCTCGGCGTAGTGCGGGAAGATGCCCCAGTCCGGCATCGCCGCGGCGTCGATGTCCGTGTTGGGCGCCAGCGCCTGGCGCACGACCTCGCCCTTCTCGTTGCGGAACCAGATGCCCTCGACGCCAGCCGGTCCGGCGCCGTTCTCGAGCCGCGTGGCGATCGCGGCGAGCGGCGCCTCGCCGTCGCCGCAGCAGATCATGTCGACCCCGTCGGCCTTGATCGCGTCCTCGGCCGAGAGCGTCGGGTGCATGCCGCCGACGATCGTCGGCAGTCCGGTCGCACGCTTCAGCAACGGGGCCCACCGCTTGACGTGGTGGAACTGGTTCGTCGTCGCCGAGAAGGCGAGCAGCGTGTTGTCCCCTTCGCGATGCTTCTCCACCCACTCGAGGATGCGCCCGTCGCCCACGGGGTGGAACACGTGCAACAGTTCGGTCCGATGCCCGGCGGCCTTCGCTGCCGACGAGAGCATGGCGATGCCCTCGTAGTAGTAACCCCGCCAGTCGGGGTCCGGCGTGATCATGTCGGGATAGATGAATAGGATCTTCATGGCTGCACCTCGGGCCCCGGACGGTAGGCGCGACAGTCTAGCCCTCAAACAAGCGAACGCGGAGTGCATCGCGGCGGCCCCGCCGCCCGGCCGACCCCGTCAAAAGATTGACGGACCGCCTCCACCTGCCGCATCGCGGCATCGTCTCGATCGAGTTGCGCATGTTGTTGAAGCGTTC
>DASUFY010000339.1:0-6033 GCA_036274315.1 Planctomycetota bacterium
TTGCCGCCATGAACTCGTGCGCGGGGAGCTGCGGCGCATGAGCCCCGCGGGCTACTGGCACGGCGGCGTCGGCATGCGGCTCGCGGAACGCCTGGCCCGGCACGTGCGCGAGAACCGCCTCGGCCTCGTGTTCCTCGCCGAAACCGGGTTCGTTCTCGCGCGCAACCCCGACACGGTGCGGGCCCCGGACGCTGCGTTCGTGCGGCGGGAACGGCTGCCGGATCCGTTCACGGCGGGCTACTTCCCAGGGCCTCCGGACCTCGCCGTCGAAGTCGTGTCGCCGAGCGACACCTTCACCCAGGTGCACGAGAAGGCCCTGTGCTGGCTCGAACACGGCACGCGCCTCGTCTGGGTCGTCGATCCGGCCGGCAGACGCGTCACCGTCCACGGCAGCGCGCACGACGTTCGGGTCCTCGGCGACGACGAGCAACTGACCGGCGACGACGTGGTGCCGGGGTTCGCGCTCGCGGTGCGCGAGCTCTGGCCGGGCGCTGACGCCCGCTGAGCAGGTCATCGAGCGCGATCACTTCGAGTGCCTGCAGCCAGGCACGAAATCGGTCCCGCGCCGGCCATCCCGACCAGGCGCAGCAGAACGGCAGGCCCCCCTCCTTGACCGCGATCCCGTCGCCCGGCGACGCTACCGGTGGCTTCCCGAGTCCGTCTCCTCTCGCCCCCCTCACCCCGAGCCACCATGCGTCACGCCGCCGCAATCGTCGGTGCGCTGATCCTCGCCAGCACGACCGTGCAGGCCCAGGACCAGGCCCCGTCCCTCCGCTACTCGATCGAGAACCCCACGCCGGGCCAGCGGCTGCGCCTGCAGCAGCAGTTCGACGTGCTCGGCAACTGCTGCGGCAGTGCCGCGCAGTCGACCGGCCCGCTCGAGATCATCGTGCAGCCGTACGAGGTCGCAGCGCTGCTCGCGATCGCGCCGTCGGCCAAGTTCGTCGACCGGGGCCGGCCGTTCCACGAGATCGTGCTCGAGCGCGCGGCGGCCGCGGGCGAGGACGTGCCCGACCCCAACTACTACACCGTCGCCGAGATCGAGGCCGCGATCGATGCGCAGGTCGCGCTGCATCCGACGATCGCGCGCAAGGTCAACCTCAGTGCGCTGCCCGGCGGCGTGACGACCATCGAGGGCCGTTCCATCTATGCCCTCAAGGTCAGCGACAACGTCGCCAGCGACGAGGACGAACCCGCGATCGTCATCGCCGCGCAGCACCACGCGCGCGAACTCAACTCGCCCGTGATGGTGATCGGCGCGATGCAGCGCGTGCTCGCGGCCTACGGCAGCAACGCCACGCTCACCGCCGTCGTCAACGGCTACGAGCTGTACTTCGTGCCGATGGTCAACCCCGACGGCGTCAACCACGTCTGGAACGTCGACAACAACTGGCGCAAGAACCGCCGCAACAACGGCGGTGGCATCTTCGGCGTCGACAACAACCGCAACTATCCGTTCCTGTGGAGCCTGTGCGGTTCGTCGCCGGCGACCAACAACGAGACCTACCAGGGTCCGTCGGCCGGCAGCGAGGCCGAGAACATGATCATGCGCAACCTCGTCGATCGCTTGCGCCCAGAGATCTACCTCGACTTCCACAGCTCGGGCCAGGAGGTGCTGCGCACCTATGCGCCGTGCGCGACCGTCAACGCGACGATGTTCACCTTCATCGAACACTACGTCGACGACCTGCGGGCGCCGATGACGTACGGCAAGCGCGACCCGTCGGGCTCCGGCGAATCACCCGAGGACCACTGGGCGTCGGGCGGCACGCTGTCGTTCCTCACCGAGATCGGCACGTCGTTCCAGCCGGCCTACTCGGTGACGACGACCGAAGAGGCGCGCGTCTGGCCCGGCATCCAGCGGGCGCTCACCGTGTGGCGGCCGGCCCGGCGCGGCCACGTGCGGTCGAGCCTCGGCAACGCACCGCTGGCGGCGACGATCACCTACACGCCGAACGTGTTCAACCACGGCGAGGTCGCGCGCAGTCGCTCGCGCGACGGCCGCTACGGCCTGTGGCTGCCGATCGGCTCGTGGAGCGTGACCTACTCGGCGCCCGGTCACGTGAGCCAGACCGTCCCGGTCACCGTGACCGCCTACGACTCGACGGTCACGGCCGACGTCACGCTGACGGCGCTCTGCGCGCGCTACGTGCCGGACTCGAGCACGGCGGGCACGTTGAACACGATCCCGTTCGGCACCACGGCACCGAGCTCGTTGACGACGCTGTTCGCCACCAACAACAGCGGCAGCATCGGCGGTGCCGTCTACTTCGACCTCGCGCCGACCAACAACCTGTTCCTGACCGGGATCGACCTCAACACGAGCGCCGCGGCCGGCGCCGAGCTCACGCTCGACGTCTACACGCGATCGGGCACGCACGCGGGCAACGAAGCGAGCGCCGCCGGCTGGTCGCCTCGCACCGCGGGTCACGGCGTCGCGGCCGGCACCAACCTGCCGAGCCACGTCGACCTCAACGAACCGATCCTGCTGGGTGTCGGCACGACGGGCTTCGCGATCGTCGCGCGCGACTTCTCGCACAGCTACACGAACGGCAACGGCGTCAACCAGAACTACGGCGACGCCAACCTCGCGGTCGCCACGGGCTCGGCGACGAATGCGCCGTTCACGGCCCCGGTCTTCACGCCGCGCGTCGCGAACATGGAGTTCTCCTACCGCACCGACACGAGTGCGTGGACCAACCAGCTCTACCAGACGATCCTGCGCAAGGACCAGCTCGCGGGCGCCGCGGCGATCACGGGGCTCGCGTTCTCACCGGGTTCGACGGGACGGCACTTCAACCGCGAACTGCGCATCCGCATGGCGCACGTGCCGGCCGGCTACACGCTGTCGACGACGTTCGCGGCCAACCTGCCGAGCCCGGTGACGGTGCTGAACAAGTGGGACTACACCTGGCACGTCACGGCGGACCAGTGGAACGAGATCGGTCTGACGGATCCGTTCGCCTACAACGGCACCTCGGACGTCGTCGTCGAGATCTTCGCGCGCGGCAACCACAACACCGTCGACGCGGGCTTCCACCGCGGGCCCGGCAACGTGCCGCGCGTCAGCGCCAGCGGCTTCGGGTTCGGCGCCGTGCCGCTCGTGGCGACCGTCGACGACGACTCCGGGCAGCGCATCCGCGTCAGCTTCCATTGCGCCACTGCCCAGGAGTTCGGCACGGCCTGCGGCGGGCTGCGCGCGGGGCACGCGGGCAACGGCGCACGCGGCACGACGTTCCGGTTCCAGCTGCACGACGCGGTGCCGGGCGCGCCCGCGCTCGTCTCGCTCGGCTTCACGAGCTTCTCGCCGTTCGCGCCGAGCCTGAGCGGGCTCGGCTTCACGAACTGCTACGCGTGGAACGACACGGTCGCCGGGCTCGTCTACGTGCCCGACGCGATGGGCTTCGCCGAGCACGCGATCGCGGTGCCGCCGACCACGGCCAACGATGGCCTCATCATCTACGGCACGTGGTACCAGCTCGACGCGACGCAGGCGGGTGGCCTCACGGCTTCGAACCAGACGCGCGTCATCATCGGCGTCGCGCCCTGAGTGGCCGGCCACGCCGCCCGAGCCGCGGCGTGGCACGTCAACTCCAACGTCTGCGGCGAGGCATCCAGCCCGCTGCGACGTCACCGCGCCGCCGTGCGGAAGCCGGCGAAGACGTCCGTGCGCTGCGGCAGGAAGAAGTTGCGGTAGCGCGCGTCGTGCACGAGGCGGTGGGTCGTGAAGGCGCCGCCGCGCAGCTCGCGCTGGTGGTGGAACCACGGCGCCGAGTAGGTGTGGTAGGGGGCCGGGCGGAAGCCCGGGTACGGCGCGAACGCGTCCGCGGTCCATTCCCAGACCATGTTGCCCCATCGCACGTGCGGCGCCGCCACCTCCCATTCCGCGGCCGTCGGCAGGCGGCGGCCGGCCCAACGGCAGTAGGCCTCGGCCTCGAACGCGCTGACGTGCACGACGGGTTCGCGGGCCGGCAGCGGGCACCAGGTGCCGAACCAGCGATGTTCGAAGCCGTGCGCGCCGCGCCGCCAGCGCTCGGGTGCGGTGCGCCGTCGGGCCTCGAGCCACGCGCCCGCGCGATCCGGCCAGAACTCGGGGCGGCGGTAGCCGCCGTCCTCGACGAAGGCGAGGAACTGGCCGTTCGTGACCGGCGCCGCGTCGATCGCGAACGGTCGGAGCTCGACCTTGCGGCCCGGCAGTTCGTTGTCGAAGGCGAACCGGCCCGCACTGCCCGGGCCGCCGACGAGCTGTTCGCCGCCCGGCACGTGCACCTCGGGGCCCGGCACCACGGCCGGCATCACGACGCCGGCCGGCGCCGCGTGGCCGAGCAGCGCGCGCGTCCACAGCAGCGCCTCGTGGTGCATGAGTTCGTGGTAGAGCGCGAAGCGTGCGTGGTAGAGCTCGACCTCGCCGGTGCCGCCGGCTGCGAGTGCGCGCTTGCAGTCGTCGAGCTGGCGCGCCATGCGGTCCAGCAGCTCGGCGCGCGGCAACAGCGCCATCTGCCAACGCGCGCGGTGCGAGACGCGCGCCGAGTCGAGGTCGTCGTCGGGGCCGAACTGGCGTTCGGGCCGGTCGGCGCGCACGTGGCCGTCGACGCCGATGCGGTGCGGGCCGCGCAGCAGCCAGAACTCGGCGAACCAGCCCACGTGCGCGAGGTCCCACGCCGTCGGCTGGATGCCGGGGTCGTAGGGCACGCGCCACTGCTCGTCCGTGAGGTCGAGCGTCGCGGCGAACGTGGCGGCCCGCGCCTCGTCGAGCGCGGCCGGCAGCTCTTCGGCGGTCAGTTGGCGCGGGTCGGTCACGGCTCTTCGGCCGGCACGGCGACGAAGAAGCCGAACCAGCGCGCGGCATCGGTCCAGCAGCCGAGACGACGCAGGCCGGCCTTGGCGAGCAGCTCGGTGAAGCCCTCGATGTCGTACTTGTACGAGTTCTCGGTGTGCAGGCGGTCGCCGCGGCGGAACGTGCGCCGCCCGCCGGGCCACTGCACGGTGACCTCGCGAACGGCCTCGAGGTGCATCTCGATGCGGCCGTGGCCTTCGTCGTAGAACGCGACGTGGCGCCAGTCCGCGAGCACGAAGTCGGTGCCCGCGAGTCGATTGACGTGGCACAGCACGTTGCGGTTGAACGCCGCGGTGACGCCGAGTTCGTCGTCGTAGGCGCGTTCGAGCACGTCGCGCGCCTTGCGCAGGTCGACGCCGATCCAGAGCACGCCGCCGCGGTGCATCTGCGCGCCGAGCTGCGCGAGGAAGACCGCCGCGCGCGCCGGCGCGAAGTTGCCGATCGACGAGCCCGGGTAGAAGAACAGCGGCCGGTGCCGCGGCACCGACGGCGGCAGCTCGAGCCGATCGGAGAAGTCCGTGCCCACGCCGAGCATCTCGACGTCGGGGAACCGGCGCTGCATCGATTCGAGCGAGGACGCGAGGAAGTCGGTCGAGATGTCGACCGCGACGTAGCGCGCGGGTCGCACGGTGCCGAGCAGGCGCGCGGCCTTCTCGCAGTTGCCGGCGCCGAGGTCGATGAAGGTGCAGCCCGCGACCGGGGCCGCCGCGACGATCGCCGGCAGGTGCTCGGCCAGCAGCGCCTGCTCGGTGCGCGTCGGGTAGTACTCGTCGAGCGCCGTGATCGCCGAGAACAGGCGCGAACCGAGGTCGTCGTAGAAGAACTTCGGCGGGATCGAAGGCTGCGGCGCGGCCAGCGCCGCGCGCAGCAGCCGGGCCGTGTCGGCCGCCACCGGTGGCGCGCCCGCGACCAGCACGGGCCGGTGGTGGTCGTCGGGAGATGGGCTCTCGTTGGGGTCCGGGGAGGCCGTCACGGGCGCGCAGCATACCGGCGGGCCGCGGCCCGGCGGCAACGCGTTCCCCGGCAAACAATCCGCGTCGAAGAACACGACACGCGCGCCGCGCCGGCGATCGAGCCCTTCGCCAACCGCCCGTCTCAAGGCGGACACCACCCTGCGCCGATGCTTTAGGGGCAGGCAACCATGATCGACTTCGATCGCGAGACGGCATTCACCCAGCGCATGCTCGAGGTGATCG